>CALLDL010000058.1 GCA_937998305.1 uncultured Desulfobacterales bacterium
CTTGCAACTATCTTTGTTCACTCGTAATTGTGATACGGTAATATCGTATAAAAACATCTCAATTAGGTAAGCTAAATTTGGAGGTGATAAGCAGTTTTATTAGTTTAGAATGTTTGATTATATTGCCTTAAAGGTTTAAACGCTTGATTCAACTTTTAAATTAATTTTATATAACCTCTTGAGGTGCGTAAAACGCACTCAAGTTTTGTACCCCGATATTGTTAAAAAGCCTTGTGGTTAGAAGGCTGAAATAATTTATATAAGGTAAAATATTTTATTCGTGCATCATCCTGGAGGGATTTAACAAACAAAACTCCCCGACTCCTAAATAAATGGTTTCGAAAAAAGTCGGTTTTATTCGCTAAAGTGACCATATTAGAAATCCGGGCTAATCACACAGCTCGAAAAGTGCGGCAGCGCCCATCCCTCCGCCGATACACATTGATTCGATGCCGTATTGCACGCCGCGTTCTTTCATATTGGCAAGCAGCGTTGCGCACAGTTTGGCGCCTGTGCATCCCAGCGGATGTCCCAATGCAATGGCACCGCCGTGAATGTTGACTCGATCCATGTCAATCCCGAGTTCCCGGATACAATACACCGCCTGAGATGCAAAAGCCTCGTTGATTTCAAAAAGACCGATATGGTCAAGATCCATGCCGGCCATATCCAAAAGTTTTGGAATGGCGTATCGGGGTCCCACTCCCATCTCTTCGGCCTTGCAGCCGACGGTTGTATAATATTTTAACTTGGCTATGGGTTTCAGTCCAAGGGCATCAAGCTTTTGAGCGCTCATGATGATACTTGCGGCTGCACCGTCAGTGGTCTGAGAAGAGTTCCCCGCAGTCACCGTTCCACCTAAAGCAAATACCGGGTTTAAATTGGCCAGCCCCTCCATGGTAGTGGAGGGCCGGATACCGTCGTCATCTTTGACAAAAAAGGTCTCTTTTTTGTAGGTGCCATTTTTATCATTTACAAACTTGTGTGCCGGCGTGGGAACGATTTCAGTAAAAAGTTCTTTATTTAAAGCCGTTGCGGCTTTTAATTGAGAGTGATACGCAAATTCATCCTGTTCTTCTCTGGAAACGTTGTACCGGTTGGCAACGATTTCGGCGGTTATCCCCATGGAAACGTAAAGATTGGCGTGCTGTTTAGAATATTCAGGATGAGGTCTGGGAAGATTTCCGCCCATGGGAACGAAAGTCATGGACTCCAGCCCCCCCCCAATGACGATATCCGACCAACCCGACATGACGCGCAAGGAGGACTGGGCGATCGCCTCGAGGCCGGAAGCACAGAACCGATTTACCGTGGCACCGGAAACTTGCACCGGAAATCCAGCGATCTGGGATGCGATTCTTCCGATGTTCAGTCCCTGTTCAGCTTCGGGAAACGCGCAGCCGATCATAATGTCATCCACATCTTTCATTTCAAGGTTCGGTGTTTTGTCAATGGCAGATTTCAGAATAAAGGACAGCAGGTCTTCAGGTCGTGTATCTTTAAAAGCCCCTTTACTTTTCTTACAGCCGGGGGTTCTGGTGGATTGGACGATGTAGGCGTCTCTCATTATTATTCCCTCCTTGGAGACCTTTGAAAAAAGCCCCTTTTTGCCCGATATCTGCGTCAGACTCAAATTTTAATCCTCGAAATACTCAATGTATGTCTGCGGTTAAAATTTTCGCCTTCCTTGATCTCAACCAAAAATTTGGTTTTTTTATAAGGTCTCATTTTGTTATCAAACAAAAATGGCCAGCGACCTATTGTTAATTTCTCAAGGGTTTGCCGGTTTTTAGCATGTGTTCGACTCTGGCCATGGTCTTTTCTTCTTTCCAGAAATCGACAAAAGCCTCTCTTTCAAGATTAAGGATGACATCCTCTTCGACGCTGCTGTTGTCTCTTATTTCTCCACCACTGATGACGTAGGCGATTCTTTTTGCCAGAAATGCATCGTATTTTGAAATAAATTTTCCTTTCAGCATGTTGAAAATCTCCACCTCTATCATGCCCTGGGCAGCCTGTCCCAAAACTTTTATCGGTTGTTTTATCGGCGGTGCGTAACCTTCATCGACCATCTTCAAAACTTCCTTTTTGGCTTCACCGATCAGATAGTCCCGGTTAAATACGATTCTGTCCGTAGGGCCAAGGAAGCCGCTGGCTTTGGCTTCAGCAGCAGATGTTGAAACTTGGGCCAGTGCAATGGACATGAACGCCGGAACGAAAAACTTGGCAAGGTCGACATCGGTGACCGCTTCAGGTATCGTCTGGACAAGTTTTTTCCAAAGATTTAAACATCCGCCGCCCGATGGGAGCAGTCCGACGCCAATCTCAACAAGTCCCATGTAGAGTTCGGCATGGGCCACAATCCTGTCGGCGCCGAGGCACACCTCGCATCCACCGCCAAGCGTCAAGCCGTAAGGGGCTGCGACTACCGGAAAGCTCGAATATTTTTCTTTCTGTATAGCGTCTTGTGCCATACGCAAAAATGCATCGATTTCCGAGTACTTCCCTTCCTTTGCCAAACCGGCCATGAAAAAAAGATCACCGCCTGCTGAAAAGGCTCCCGGCATTCCGCCGGCCTGGTTTCCGATGACAAGGCCCAAACCGTTAGTATCCACATATTCCATGATTTTTTGCTGAAATTCGATAATTTCCTTGTTCAGGGCATTCATCTTTGTATGAAATTCCAAACAAAAAACGCCGTCGCCAAGATCTATTAATGAAGCGGATTTACAGGACTGAACGAGGTTGCCCGCACCTTTTAGGGTTTCAAGAGACACCATCATTTTAGCGGCAACAATCTCTGTATAGCTTTCGGTTGTAAAATCATATGCAAAACGTTTGCCCATATCGGTTTTGTAAAATGACGCATGACCTGCTGCAATCATCCGCTTTACTTTTTCAGGTACTTCAAACCCGTCTTTTTCCATCTTATCTACAGAAGCCTCAAGGCCGAGGGCATCCCAGGTTTCAAAGGGGCCCATCTCAAAGTTGAATCCCCATTTCATGGCATTGTCGATGTCAACGATGGCATCTGAAATTTCAGCTGTCCTGTTAACCGCGTAGATCAGGCCGTTTGCCACAACTTTCCAAGCAAACCTGGCACCCTTGTCTTTGCCATAGACGATGGCTTTGATTTTTCCAGGAAGTGTTTTTGCCTTTCTAGCTTTAATAAGGCATGGAAAGTCGGGAGGTTCATATTCAGAATATTCTAAAGTTTGTGGATCGATGACCTTTCGGATCTTTTTCCATTCAGGTGTTAAGTCGGTCTTGTAAAAGCCGCTTTTGGTTTTTTTCCCCAATAAATTCTTTTGGATCATCTGGTCCACAAATTCTGGAAGAACGAAGCTGTTTCTTTGTTCGTCATCCACCACCAGGTCATAGGTGTTTCTTGCCACATGCCCCAAGGTGTCTATACCGACAATGTCACATGTCTTGAACATGGCAGTCTTGGGTCTGCCCATGGCGGTTCCAAAAAGTGCGTCCACTTCAGGGATCGATAGGTCGTCTTCAAGCATGAGTTGCATGGCCTGGACAATTCCCTGAACACCGATCCTGTTTCCGACAAAATTGGGTGTGTCCTTGGCCCATACAATTCCTTTGCCAAGAATCCGTTCTCCAAAATCAGACATAAATTCAAGAACTTCAGAGAGCGTTTCTTCTCCTGCAATGATTTCCAGAAGATGCATATATCTTACTGGATTAAAAAAATGTGTGCCTATAAAATGCTGTTTAAAATCACGGCTGAGGCCTTGGGACATGGCTTTTAGGGGTAACCCTGAGGTATTGGAAGAAACAACGGCGCCAGGCTTTCTTTTTGTTTCAATTCGTTTAAAAAGATCCTGCTTAATTTTCAGGTTCTCTACGACCACTTCCACAATCCAGTCACAGTCTGAAATTCGGTCAAAATCGTCTTCCAAATTGCCGATGGTGATGCGATTAACATCTTTTTTCTGCATCAGAAGCGATGGACTCGACATTAAAACTGCATCCAAACCGGCTTTCACGATTCGATTTCTGGCAACCTGGTCGTCTCTTTCTTCTTCTTTTAGATCAAAAGGAACGATATCCAGCAAAAATGTCTTTATGCCGGCGCCGGCCAACAGGGCAGCGATGCCTCCACCCATTACACCAGAGCCAATGACCGCTGCCTGCCTGATTTTTCTAACCATGATAGCCTCCTGTATGTAATAAATAATGGTTCTTCTCCAATTTAGATGGAGAAGAGGGCCCAAGGATTCCAGGGGTCAAGGATTCAAGTGTTTGTTTTCTAAAGACTTTATCATCGCCTTTAATATTCTTTCGATTTCTGCTATGTTTTTTGTTAGTGGTCCCAATTCACCTTTTTCAATTAAATCTAAATCCCCTGCTAATCATATCTGTGTTTCCAACTCGCAAAAAGAACCATAAGATATGTAAAGCATCCTAACGTAATCCAAGGTTGTCTTTCTTCCATATCCTTCTGCTCTTTGTAATTCTTTAGTATTTCACTCGAACCCTTGAATCCTTGCCCCCTTGTACCCTTTGGGATAACACCTACTCAATTGGAGATGACCCACTTATTTTACCCTAATTAACGACAACTAATCGGGAGGTGATCCTAAATAATGAAGTCCAACAAGATGAATGATCATTCATTTATCTAACAGAACGTATCTTTATCTGTCAAGAAAAAAACAAAAAATTTATATCATCCTGACAACGGTTATAAAAACCATATAATCAAAATATTATACCGTTTTGGATGTGTGATAAAAAACCTAACAAATAATTTTTTCAGTATTATTTACATCAACATATAAAATGAACAATTATTCATTTAAACGAAATAAGCATTGTCAAACAAGGTTGTTTACGGTTATAAAACATATCACGAAGCTATCAGACTGATCACATGCGAAAGTCATACACTTGTGATTTTCGTAATTATCTTGAACATATTCTGAAACAACACGCTTTTTATATAGGACGGTAGAATAATGACTAAAGAAAACGATGTCGTACTAATATACTTTGAGGACCAGCCAATATCATTTGCGAGAATAGAGAACATCTCTCCGGATATTAAAAAAGACTGGTATCATGTTAAACTTTTACTGCTGCAGATGCCCCTTCAGGTGGTTACCTGGATACTGCGGGATATTTATATTAACGGCCGGGAGTTTACCATGGAAGGAAAAAAAATCCATTTGGAAAAGGTGGTTTGTCCCGAAGAGACCGAACCCGTCGAAAAGGAAAAAGCAACGCCTGAAAAACCAGTTGATCAAAAAGTGATATCTTTAGCTGATCTTAAGAAAAAATCATCGTGAGTATGATTTCGGGTTATGAAACGTTCAAATCAAATCGTCATCTCAGCCTCAAGACGTACCGATATTCCTGCCTTTTACATGGCTTGGTTTATGGAACAAATCAAAAAAGGGGTGTTTGAAGTTATCAATCCATATAATCGGCGTAAGTTCATTGTACCTGCGACGCCCGACAGCGTGCATACCATTGTATTCTGGTCAAAAAATTTCGCTCCTTTCCTTAAAGGAAGATTCGGTCAAGCGCTTTTGGCAATGGGATACAATCTTTTTTTTAACTTTACCATAAATTCGGATATTCCGTTACTAGAACCTCGAGTGCCGTCTTTAAAGCAGCGACTTGACCAGCTTCGAGACCTTAGCCGAAACTACGATTCAAAAACTATAAACTGGAGATTCGATCCCATCTGTTTTTTTAAATTTGAAGAAAAGGTCATCAAGGACAATCTTCATGATTTTTCCAGGATTGCCACATGGGCGTCACAATGCGGCGTTACACGGTGTATTACCAGCTTTATGGATCATTACACCAAGATAAAAAAACGGATAAAGTCAATGCCAGGATTTTCATTTATCGATCCGATCCTGTCGGAAAAAACAGGAATTCTTCTTAAATTGGAAAAAGAGCTTTCAGGAAAAAATGTTGATCTGTACGCGTGCTGTGAAAAAGAAGTGCTGAATGCGCTGCCTTCAGGCTCGAACGTCAGGAAAGGCTCGTGTATTCCAAATGATCTTTTTGTTAAGATATTTGGTGGAGATCTCAGCTTTAAAAGGGATACAGGCCAGCGGTCATCAAAAGGGTGCGGATGTATGATTTCAGTGGATATCGGGTCGTATCACCTGCACCCATGCTATCATAGCTGCCTGTTTTGCTACGCTAATCCAACCAAAGATGCTTTTAAAAATAACATCCATAAAGAGATATGAAAATTGGTTCAGTTGTTCTTGACAATATAACGATTTTAGCACCACTCGCTGGTATTACTAATTTGCCGTTTCGACTGTTGGCAAAGGCTTCGGGGTGTGGTCTGGTCTGCTCAGAAATGATCAGTGCCAGCGGGCTGGTTCACAGATCCCCCAAAACACATGAATTGCTCGAAAGCCGGATCGAGGAAAAACCGTTGTCGGTTCAGATATTCGGTTCAGATCCTTATATAATGGCTGAAGCAGCAGCAATGGTTGAGGACTCAGGTGCTGATATTCTTGATATCAATCTTGGCTGTGCTGTAAAAAAGGTGTTGAAAACCGGATCAGGGGCGGCTTTAATGAAAGCGCCCAATAAGGTTGAAAAAATTTTCTTGGCTGTTCGAAAAGCCATAAGCATCCCGCTCACCGTTAAAATGAGAGCCGGCTGGGATAAATCAGGCGGTGAGGCTTTTGCCATCGCTAAAGTCGCAGAGGCGGGCGGAGTGGACGGCATCACCGTTCATCCACGTCTGGCGACTCAAGGGTTTGGGGGTAAAGCTGACTGGTCTTTAATTGCCGCTATAAAAAATAGCGTGTCCATCCCTGTGATCGGAAACGGAGATATTGTAACGCCGGAAGATGTATTTGCCATGAAAAAGGAAACGGGTTGTGATGCGGTAATGATTGGCCGGGCAGCCATTGGAAATCCATGGTTATTTTCTCAGGTGATGTCCCTGATGAATGGTAAAGAAAGGGTGTCCCCGGATCTTGCCGAACGTTTTGGTGCGATGACGAAATATCTTAATACTTCAATAGAATGCTTTGGAGAGAAACGGGCTTGTCGAATGATGCGAAGTCATCTGGGATGGTTTGTCAAGGGATTGCGTTACAGCAGCAGGTTTCGTGAATCCATCAAGGGAATATCGACGGAAAAGGAAGCCCTGTCGTTAATTGGAGAATATAAAAGCTTTCTGCTTGGTTCAAGTAATATCGGTTGAAAACATTACCATGTTATGATTTGTGAAAAATGGGTGCTAAACTTGAACAATATACTTGTCAATAAAAGAATATGCCAAGGAGTTCCTATGAGAAAACAGCTGTCTTTTGTACTGACTCTCGTTTTTTTGCTGACGTTTTCTGTCTTTGGATATACTGACAATTCCAGAGAAGTTGTTGAACTAAAGGAAAAAGGGAGTATCAATTGGAGCAGGGGGGTCGTTCAGGCAAATGGAATCGGTATTCCTTCAAAAAAAATATCTGGAAATTCCAATGCTCGAACCGTGGCGCTGGCAGATGCAAAACTTAATGCTTTTCGTACAATACTTGAAATTATAAAAGAGATACGGATTAACGGCACTACTGTTGTTGGAGATTATGCAATTCAAGACCCTGCCATTATGTCGAAAATAGAAAACATGGTAAAAAATGCAAAAGTGGTCAAAAAAGAATATCTAACAGACGGGACGGTAAAAATAAAAATGGAAGTAAATCTTCGCGGAGGATTTGCTCAACTTGTACTTCCGAATGACATCAAGCCCCTTGATTCAATCACGCTTGTGACGATGAATAAAACATCGTCATCGGCTTTTACAGGACTTGTGGTCGATGCCAAGGGACTTGGTGTCAGGCCTGTAATGGTTCCAAGAATACTCGATGAAAACAATCAGGAAGTCTATGGCTCTGCTTTTGTCAGTAGAGAATATGCCGTGCAGAAGGGTATGAGCGGATATGCTCGGAATCCAAAGGAAATTCTGAATAACCAGAGGGTTGCAGATCATCCTTTGGTGGTTAAAGGGTTGAAGACATCGGGTCCGGGTCGTTCTGAAATTGTCATCAGTAATGCAGATGCTTCAAAGCTCAGAAGTACTTCGGAAAGCCTTTATTTTATGAAAAAATGCCGTGTTATTATTGTGGTTGACTAGCCCGTAATTCTACTGGAAAATATTAAAAAAAGAAAAATATTATAGGGAATATCATACATTAGACCAAGATACCTTGCCCCTGAAACGCTCAGGTTCATAAAAGATGCGGGTTTAACTGGAGGAATCATGAAATTTAAAAAACGACACGTTTTATTTGCAGTTTTGTGCGTATTTTTTCTATACGCATGTGCCACAACGTCCATGGAATCGAATGCATGGCTCGACACACCTGTGCACCATGTTAAGAATGGTAACACACTGTTAAAAGCAGGCAAAATTGATGATGCATTTAGGGAGTTCAGTCGAGCAAAGGAACTTGATCCGAATTATTCACCGGCTTATGTGGGGCTCAGTTTAGTATACGGTTTAAGGGGTGACGATGCGACTTCCGCCATGTATCTGAAAGAGGCAGTTGACCTGTTAAAGGGAACACACCAAGAGTAAAGGTTTAAATCGATGTATCCTAACCCGGATAAACCGGAAATAACAAATCACAAGCATCAAATTTCAAATAAATTCCAAAATACAAGCTCCAAATTCCGAATACTAAAGAACTAAACAATTTTAATTTTTCCAGTATTGATGAAAAAATCTTTTTCAATTCGTTTGCCTTTCTTCAAGATCATCTACTGGTTTGTTTTTTGGGATTTTGGTCATTGGTATTTGCTTGTTATTTGAGATTTGTTATTTGGAATTTCCACTAGCTCAATTACTCCATGAATGGATACGAAAAAGTCTTGCCATAAAACGCAAAAAAATCACAAATAAGATACTAAATAAGATGATGAATGAGAGTATTATGTTCCAAGACTCCATGATGCCAGATATTTTTTCTGTTCAGTGGTGAGCCTGTCGATTTTTACATTCATTGAAGTCAATTTTTCTTTTGCAATGGCCTTGTCTATCTCTTCGGGTACGGGATAAACATTATTTTCGAGCCTTTTTTTGCTGTTCACCATATATTCGACACTCAAGGCCTGATTGGCGAAACTCATATCCATTACGCTTGACGGATGCCCCTCTGCAGATGCAAGGTTTATCAATCTGCCATCACCTAACACATTAATACATTTACCATTTTCAAGGACATACTCTTCAACGAAAGGTCGAATTGTTCTTCGGGATTTTGCTATGGATTCAAGTCCGTCAAGATCGAGTTCCACGTTGAAATGACCGGAATTGGCGACAATGGCTCCGTCTTTCATGATTTGGAAGTGTTCTTTTCGTATGACATTGATGTTGCCTGTGACCGTGCAGAAAAAATCACCAATCCGCGCTGCCTGACGGATTGGCATCGCGGTTAACCCGTCCATGACCGCTTCAAGTGCGGCGGTGGGATCGACCTCAGTGACAATGACATTGGCTCCCATCCCGCGTGCCCTCAATGCAAGACCTTTGCCACACCATCCATATCCGCAAACGACAAAGTTAGATCCGGCAATGAGACGGTTTGTGGCCCGAATAATTCCGTCCATTGTGCTCTGGCCGGTACCGTAACGGTTATCAAAGAAATGTTTGGTCTTTGCATCATTTACGGCTATGATAGGATATTGTAAAACACCATCTGCAGCCATACTTTTAAGTCGGATGATACCGGTGGTTGTCTCTTCAGTGCCGCCTCGTACATTCTCAATAAGCTCCTTGCGTTCGGAGTGAATGATGGAAACCAGATCGGCACCGTCATCCATTGTGTATTGAGGTTTGATATCGAGGGCAGAATGGATGTGCTTGTAATATGTTTTGTTGTCTTCGCCCTTGATGGCAAAAACAGCTATTTTGTCGTGCTTTACCAATGAGGCTGCCACATCATCTTGTGTGCTCAGCGGGTTGGAAGCACAGAGCGTGATTTTGGCGCCTCCTGCCTTTAGTGTTTGCATCAGGGAGGCGGTTTCGGTGGTGACATGAAGGCAGGCAGCGAGGCGTATGCCTTTTAAGGGTTTCTCTTTGGCAAACCTTTTTTTTATGTTGTTGAGCACTTGCATGCTCTGGTTGGCCCATTCGATCCGGAGCAAGCCGTCCTTTGCCAGTTTAATGTCTTTAACATCGTAATTCATTAGAAATTTTTCTCCTTTAGACCGGAAGCTCGCCGCAAGCCCCCCCTGTTAAGGCAGGGCTTGCAGCGAGCTATATTGATTAATAAAATAACCTTACCGGGAAGCTCCAGTCATCATTCGTCACTTGAAAAAGTTGAATCATCAATCGACCATCTTTAATCTTAACTACAGTCCGGCCTTATCTCTTAAAACATCAACCATGTTGGTTTTTTCCCAGGTAAATTCAGGTTCATTTCTTCCAAAGTGACCGTAAGCCGAAGTTTTGCGATAGATGGGACGTAAAAGATCAAGATATTCGATGATGGCGGCCGGTCTTAAGTCAAATACATCCAAGACTATTTTTTTAACCCGGTGTTTGGGTATGACACCGGTGCCCATAAGATCGATCATTACAGAAACAGGTTTTGCCACGCCGATGGAATAGGCGATCTGTATTTCACATTTTTTTGCAAGGCCCGCGGCGACGATATTCTTTGCGATATGCCGAGCCATGTAAGAAGCGCTCCGATCAACCTTGGAAGGATCTTTACCGGAGAAGCATCCGCCGCCGTGGCTCCCCTGGCCTCCGTACGTGTCAACGATAATCTTTCGTCCCGTCAATCCGCAGTCTCCCATGGGGCCGCCGATGACAAACTTTCCTGTAGCATTTATAAAATATCTGGTATCGTCGTCTGTGTATTTTTTCGGAATCACTTTTTTGATGACGTCTTCTATGATTGCCTCTTTTAAGTCTTCGTAAGAAATATCCGGCTTGTGCTGGGCGGCGATGACAACCGTATCAACACGTTTGGGAGTCCCGTTTTCATATTCGATGGTGACCTGAGATTTGCCATCCGGCCTTAAAAAATCAAGAGAATGGTTTTTACGAACCGTGGCAAGGCGCTGGCACAGCTTGTGGGCATATACGATGGGCATGGGCATCAGTTCTGGTGTTTCATCCGTGGCAAATCCAAACATAAGACCCTGGTCGCCGGCCCCCTGGTCCTTGAAAAGACCTTCACCGGTATTGACTCCCTGAGCGATATCCGGTGATTGATGATCGATACTTGTAATGACCGAACAAGTCTGCCAGTCAAAGCCCATGAGGGAAGAATGGTATCCGATTTCGCGAATGGTGTTCCTTACAATCTCGGGCATATCAACATAACATTCGGTAGTAATTTCGCCGGCGATAAAAGCCAGACCGGTTGTGACAAGGGTCTCACAGGCAACCCTACACTTTTTGTCCTTTTTCATAATAGCGTCGAGTATGGAATCTGATATGGCGTCGGCAACCTTATCAGGATGGCCTTCGGTAACCGATTCTGATGTAAAGAAAAATTGTTCGTTGCTCATCAAGGGCTCCTTTATTTTGTGTTCAGAGATATTAATGTTCTAAACGAAAATATCAATTCAGGAAAAAGATCATACCGTGTTTTAATGCGATTAAGCTGCGTTAATGGAAATGATTAAAACCCAAATATTTGTTTCCATTCCTCTGTTCCTTTCTTAAAAATAACTGCATCCCTACCTATATGCATCACAATGACATTGTCAATAGATTCTCTTTCCCTCAGAATAAGACCGTTAATGACAGCGAGGCGACTTTTCGGGTCGTTGGACCAGGCAATTGCCTGCAGTTCGATATTGGTTTGATTCGCTCGCTTAACGGGCATTGATGCAAACCGATCGGCTTTTGTATTTTGTTCGGGTTCTTCGCTGCGTTTTTCAGCAACTGTCTCTTTTCGAGCCTGTTTCAGTGGCGATGTTTTTTTGTTAGACAAAACTGCGGTATTTTCCCGGGATTTATGAGCAGACGGGGGCGTCGCTTTTACTGCTTTTGCAATCGGTTCGACTTTGTTTACATCCTTTCGGGAAGACAATTCTTTTTGAACTCTATCCGGCATGGCCGCCTTCTTTTCAGGAAGACGGGCGGGTTTCTGGAGTGTAGCTTTTTTATCCGGCATGGCCGCCTTCTTTTCAGGAAGATGGGCGAGTTTCTGGAGTGCAGCTTCTTTTTGTGTTATTAATCCCGGTTTTTTTTCATGGAGTTTCTGGCTTAGGATCAACCCTGCGCCGACAGCAAAGACAAAACCGGCGAAAATAATGACATAGCTTTTTTTAGAACGCAGATGACCATTTATCTGCTCATGGTCGTCGTTTTGCATATGGTTTTTTGGCCGCCAGAATCGAACGTGGTTTTGATCTGCAGCTTGGTTTTCAAGCTTTTTTAATGCCTTTAAAATAGAACTCAATTTTAAAACACCTTCTGTAGACCTTTAAGAAAAATATGTTTATCACGAAATACAATCTGTCTTCTTTGTTTCGTTGTCCATTTGAATACATAGAACATATCTCAAAAACAATCTAAGTTCCCATGGCAGCGTTGCGAAACGGTTCAAAATGCTCACATACGACGTGTATGCTCCGCTTTTTCACCGTTTCTCGCCTTGCCCTGAACCCTAATCTTATTTTTGAGATAGGTTCTATAAAAAATCATCGAACAAACGAATTTGCGACATTGACAATATGGGGTTGTTTGAAAGCCTTTTTTTCATTAAAAAGGGCGATTTTGGTTGTAGAACCTACCATGCCGTCAATATGTAAGCCATATTTTTTTTGGATTTCTTTTACCGCCTGCCGGGTTTTGTCGTCATAAAACGGGTTTATTTCAATCTCTTTAAATCCAATATCCCGCAAGAGCATTTTGAGCGTCGTTATGGAATCCTTCGGACAATCTATCGGAATGGTACCTTTTAGTGAGAGGAAATTTTTCCATGGAATGTATGCCACGCCTGACCAATAAGATTCTAACTCAACCGGTGACAGCTCTATGGAAATATCCTGTTTTCCTCCTCTAAGTGTAATTTTTTGAGTATCTACTTTAATGAGCACAAAATATACAGGGAGGGTGCCTTTATTCAAATGAACGGCTAAAATAACGGGCAGGTTCAATTTTTTTATTACATTTAAATTTCCGTTGATTCGGCGTATCAAAAGATTATTTTCCTTTGAGACAGACCGAAAAAAGTCATGATCATCATCAATGGTATCCAGATCTGGCTTTATTTCGGGTTCAATGTTCCACAAATTTAATGCCACCTTAATGGCCATATGCCGTGAAGAGAGCCTGTTCATTGTTTCCAGAAGATTCCCAAAATTCCGGGTAGGTTCTGTAATGGGTTCTATAACAGATTCAAGTGCTTTTACTTTCTGTACCGCAACTTTTTTTGACTCAGATACTGTAACAGCTCGAACCGGCTCTTTTTTAACATTAGCAATAACGCTGGAGGCGGGTTTTTTTGTGTCAGAAGTAGTAACAACTGGGACAACTTTTTTTGACTCAGATACTGTAAAAACTGTAGCCGGCTTTTTTTTAACCTTAGTAGTAACGGCGGGGAGAGGTTTTTTTGGGTTATTTGAATGAAGTGTATCGAGTTTTTTTGTTTCAGGTGAATTAAAAATCGTATTTACCTTAAATAATCCGGGACGGTAATAAATAATCATAAAGAGTATTAGAGACAATATAGAACAAAATAGAATTGCTTTTTTCCGTTTCTTAAATCTGTTTTTATTGGCATCATTCCTATCGGTCAGTTCCTTGATGGATGCCCTGACAATTTTCTGTGTAATTTCCTTTTGATCAAGGCCGAATGCAGTTAGAAGCGCCCGGTCGCAGACGATGTTGATGAGTCGAGGGATGCCCTTCGAATAGTTATAAATAGAGCGATATGCGGCATCGGCAAATTGGATCCCCGGTCTCCCGGAGGCGATATTGATACGATGTTGAATATAATTTCGAACGTCTTTAAAGTTCAAAGGAATCAGCTGGCAACTCAAAGATATTCTTTGTCTCAATTGTCTGAGCTTGTGGGAATCGAGTTTTTCTTTCAGTTCTGGCTGTCCCACTAAAATGATATGTAAAAGCTTATGTTTGGCAGTTTCAAGATTGGAAAGCAACCGTAACTGTTCCAAAACCTCATTTGTCAGATTCTGAGCCTCGTCGATAAGGAGAATCGTGTTTTTCCCTTGGGTTTGTTGCTCGATAAGAAAGGCGTTCAAGGTGTCGATTAAGTCTTTGGCGTTATCTGCATCCGAGGCGATACCGAATTCATCATTAATGGCTTTGAGAAGTTCTACGGAGTTAAGGTTTGGGTTAAAGATATACGCCGCTTTTGTATCGTCGTTCAGGTGTTCGAGGAATGCCCGACAGAGTGTTGTCTTGCCGGTACCGACTTCACCCGTAATCTCCATAAAACCCTCACCCTGAATAACGGCATAGGAAAGATGGGCAAGCGCCTCTTCGTGACTTCTACTCAGAAAAAGATAAACAGGGTTCGGAACGAGCTTGAATGGTCTTTCATTGAAGCCAAAAAATTTTTTATACATCTATGTCGACTCCCTCGGGATCCTCTCCATTGTGTTTTTCATACGATAATCACAACATTATCAAAAAGTTGAGCGAAATGTCAAATTGATTGCCTTTAGCAAATTAACTCTTTGGAGTAGGTAATGCTTTTCGCAAAAGAAGCTCCCAGTCTTCATCCACCATGTTTTGGATCTGATCAAAATTTTCATCGGTTAAATGTTTAAAACGGCCCTGGATCTTTAAATAATCCGATACCGGTCGATTTCCCTTGATATTGATTGTATAGTCAACACCATTTTTGACTTCATATAAAGGGAATACATTGGATTGAACTGCAAGTCGGGCGATTTTGACGGACATTTCAGATGGGATCCGCCAACCTGTGGGACAGGTTGCAAAAACATGAAGAAATCTTGTTCCGCCTTTCATCCGGCGGGCTTTATCAAACTTTTGGATCATATCTTCTGGATAAGCAATACTGGCTGTCGCGGCATAAGGAATACGGTGGGCAGCAAGTATTTCAATCATGTTTTTCTTTCGGCTTTTTTTCCATCCCTTGCCCGGTGTTGTTGTGGTACGCGAGCCGAAAGGGGTGGCGGAACTACGCTGTACTCCGGTATTCATGTAAGCCTCGTTATCATAACACACATAAATAAAATCCTCGTTACGTTCTACTGCACCGCTGAGTGCCTGTATTCCGATATCAAAGGTTCCACCGTCGCCGGCCCATGCCATAACGGTGGTCTCTGAATCTCCCTTCATGTCCAGCGCCGCCCTCAAACCACTGGCGGTTGCACCTGCAGTTGCAAAAGCTGTCTGAAGTATCGGCACTTTAAGGGATGATTGTGGGTATGGTCCTGCAATGACGCCCCAGCAGCAGGCAGGGATCACAACCATGGTTTTTTCACCCATGGCTTTTAGTGCAAACCTCATGGCAATGGTTGCGCCGCATCCGGGACATCCCACATGTCCGGAATACATATAATCCATATCTGGAATGTTGAGTCTGGTCATTCTTATAATTATCTCCAGTTCAATTTGAGGGATTGGGGTGTTTTTCTAAATAGCCGCTACATGGACAATCTTTTTTTGAACCGCATGAACTCGTGGCAAAGGTTCGTAAAGAAAGAACAGAAAATTATCTTTGAAAAATCAAAAGGTTCGCCGCACCATCTTAAAATTTCTTTTAAAGATACGATTTCGGCATGCGCCTGTTCTTTCCAACGATCTCTAAGCCACTCAAACAGCATCCGATTTTAAAAAAGATCATCCATTCCGCTCTCCGAGCCGGAGGCTGATGTTCAAGGATTTAGAGAAAAACTCTCAGCCCCTTCATTTATATTTAAGTGATAAACTTGAATTATTCCTATAACAATCATCAATCCAAAAGTCCCACCCACACACTTTCATCTTTTGGAGCAGTGCTATTTTTTGTCTTCCAGTAAATTTCCGACAGAATTTCAGGCGTTACATCACGGCCGCCGAGTCCTGCAATATAACCGAACACCGGAGGATGATTGTGGGTGTTGCACAATGCTGCTCTGATTTCCTGGGCAAAAATGCCACTGGCACCAAAAGAAAAGTTCCTGTCAACCACGGCGATCTTTTGAACATGACCAAGATGCTCTCGAATCAGATCCGTTGGAAACGGCCGAAACATTTTGAGCTTGAGCATTCCGACTTTTTCTCCCTGGGAACGAAGATCTGAAATGACCTTACGGCATGTGCTTGCTGCCGTTCCGGTTACGACCATAATCACTTGGGCGTCATTGCAAAAGACCTTTTCTACCATCCCGTATGTTCGACCGAATATTTCCGTGAATTCTTCTTCTATTTTGGCAAAGATATCCGAAACCTGTTCCATGGCCTTCTGAATATCGTGTCGCATCTCCATATATACATTTGGTGGTGCCATTTGGCCCATGGCGAAAGGATCTGACGTGTCCAGTGCAATTCGAGGTGAGAACGGCGGCAGAAAACGATCCACCAGTTCCTGACCGGGTATGTCCACAGGCTCAAAGGTGTGAGAAAGAAAAAAAGCATCCAGAACCACCATAACCGGCAGATTGACGGTTTCAGCCAAACGATATGCCTGAAGTGTGGTGTCAAAAACCTCCTGGCCATCCTCACAGTATAGCTGAATCCAGCCGGTATCCCGTTGGGCCAGGCTGTCTGTCTGGTCCATCCATATATTCCATCCAGGCGCCAGGGCGCGGTTGACTTCAGCCATGACAATGGGTAGACGGGCCGCTGAAGTCCAGTGCAAGAGTTCGTGCATCAGTGCCAGACCCTGAGAAGAAGTGGCTGTAAAGGTTCGAACGCCTGCACTCGAAGCTCCGATAACGGCAGCCATTGCCGAATGTTCGCTTTCTACACATAAAAACCGGGCATTCATGGTTCCGTCGGAGCAATATTCTGATAAAGCTTCAACGATATGGGTCTGGGGAGTAATGGGATAGGCTGACAACACCTGTACTTTTGCCAACCTTACTGCTTCAGAAACTGCGTGACTTCCTTCCAAAACATGTTTCATAATTCCTCCTCCAGATCCATGGCGCTGCGCGGGCATTCAAAAACGCAGATTCCACATCCTTTGCAGTAGTCAAGATTAATTTGTCTTTTGGCACCTTGGAGAATCACGGCAATTTCCGGACAGAATATCCGACAGTTGTCGCAAGCATTACAGATGCCGCAGTTGAAACAGCGCCGGGTTTCTTCCATGGCCTGGTTGATGGTGAACGTTGCTTCAATTTCATCAAAAGAATTCATTAGGTTATTGATAGAAAGTGTTTCTGATTCAACCCGGGGAGTCTTGGAAAAATAATCGAGATTGATGTCATCATACGATACGATATGAGGATTTATGACCAATCGTTTTCCCCCCATATAACACTCCATGGAGAGGGCAGGTCCATTCCCTACAAGGCAGGAATTCAGACGGTCTGTAATGGCATGCATTCCCTGTTTAAAGAAGATATCAAGGGCCATGGCCGCCTGTTTTCCTGAAGCGACGGCATCTGTGACGCTTTTTATAGTGTTGGTCAGATCACCGCCAAACAGAAGCGGTGGTTCTGAATCCGTAAATGTACAGTGGCTGAGATGGAGGGTTTCGGCATTTTTGTGTGAGGGAAACTGCCATGAGGTTGAAGGTTCTGCGCCGATGGCTACAATAATTTTCTGGACTCGTAAGTGTTGGGTGGTTTGGCTGTCTGGAATGACACGTGCTCGGCCGCGGTCTGTTTCCATGCCGCTGGTTTTCATCCTCTGTAAGGATAAAACATATTCACCGTTGTCTTCATTTATCTCGAGCGGGGAATACAGTTCCATAATTCTTACACCTTCCTTATCGGCCATTGCCACTTCGTCTTTAAATGCCGGCATGTCATGTATCCGTCTGCGATATACTAGGGTCGTCGTCGCTCCCAAGCGGACAAGAGATCTGGCACAGTCAATAGCGGTGTTACCGCCGCCGATAACCGCTGCAGTTTGATTTGAAGGAACGGCTTTTCTCTTACGCAGAAGGTTAAGAAATTCGAGGCCGTCAACGGCCATATTTTCGCCGGGAATATTCATTTTCAATGATCGGCCATGACCGCATCCGATAAAAAGGGCATGGTAACGATCTTTGACGTCTTGGAGAAAGTTTTGAGTCACCGGCGTATTACAGATTATCTTTACACCCGTCTTTTTAATCCTTTTGATTTCAGAGGCAACGACGTCATCCGGCAACCGGTATCGCGGTATCCCCCACCGCAAGATTCCTCCGGGTTCGGAACGGGTTTCATAAATGTCACACGAATACCCCAGCCGTGATAGAAAAAAGCCGGCAGCCAGGCCTGACGGACCGGCGCCGACAATACATACGGTTTTTCCATTTTCAGGCAACTTTTTCAGTTTAGGTTTCACTTCATCCCTAATGGCGATATCACCAATAAATCGCTCTAAAGCATGTATGGCAACCGGATCATCAAAGCCCGCGCGATTGCAGGCCGTTTCACAGGGATGAAAACATACGCGGCCGCATACCGAAGGAAAAGGGTTTTCAAGAAGTATGGTCTCTGCTGCATCTTGGTATCGCCCTTGATTCGAAAGCATTTCAATACGGGCAATGTCCTCACCGGCAGGGCAGGCCGCGCTGCAAGGTGCTGTCTTTTCATGGTATTTTGGACGCACAAACCGCCATGTCCCTGTTTTATTTATTTCGGTAGAGATGTTTGAGCGTGATATGAATAATGATATTTTTTCAGCGTGCTTTGGTTCAGTTGTCATTTCCTTTTACCTTATAAAAAATATTTCAGCCGGCTGTTTCAAAGGCTTTTTAGCAATGTTCGGGTGCGATACTATTTTCTACCATTCCATAAAGGTTTACTTCTTCATGGGCTTGATGAGCTGCTGACACATTTTGTTTCGCCTTTATATTAATATCATTTTTGATGGCCGCTGCAATCATATCCAACGGGGGCATTTCCAAAACCCTCGCAAAAGCGCCGATCATGGCAGTGTTAATGATTGGATGGGTGCGCGTTCCAAGACCGTTGCTGGTTGCGATGTGGTCGGCGTCGACAAAAGCAAGCCGAAACCCCGAAAAAGGTTCTATATTATCGGGAAGATTTCTTGAATTAATTAAAATTGAACCACCGGGCTTGAGTCCTTTTGTAACATCTACGCTGTGTATCAGTTTCATATCTTGAACGACAATATGGTCCGGTGTGTAGATATTGCTCCGAATCAAAATCTTTTCTTTATCCAGCCTGAGATAAGATTCAACCGGGGCTCCCCGTCTTTCCACGCCGAAAAGCGGAAAAGTTTGAACATAATAACCGGTTTTAAAAAAGGCCTTTGCCAGCAGGATCGAAGCGACTACAGTACCCTGGCCGCCACGACCGTGAAAACGGATTTCATGCATGATTTGTTGTCCTGTCTATGAAAGTATATATAACCTAAATTGAGTGTTTCAAATAGTGATAGGGTTATAAACTCGACAATCGCTCAATTAAAGTAAAAATGTCAAAGACTCGCTATTAATCAAACCCACAATATTTCTTGAAAAGCGTAGAAAATAGGGATATTATCATTTTGATTTCTGAAAATCAAACAATGACTCGTATCCCAACTCGGACGATCCGGGAACAAACAGGTTTTTAAAGCGCTATAAATATAAAAATACTTTGCCACAAAAAGCACAAAACTTGTCATTGAGAAACTAAGCGCTAAAGGTACTTCACAATGCCGGTATATGAATATACAGCTCTGGATATAAAAGGCAAGACAATCTCAGGAATCATTGATGCAGACAGCTCCCGTACGGCTCGCCAGAAACTGCGGATATCTAAAATCTTTCCGGTTTCCATTAAAGAAGTCCATGATACTTCAGCAATAAAGACGCCAAAGTCTTTTTCTTTTAAAGATTCTTTTTCCCGCGTCAGACCCTATGAAGTTGCAATGATGACGAAACAACTGGCAACCCTACTGGGTGCAGGCCTTCCGCTTGTTTCGGCCATGGATGCCCTGATATCACAAATCAGATCTCAAGCATTTAAAAAAATGCTGGCAAAAATCAAGGATTCAGTTGTGGAAGGGAACAGCTTCGCCCGGTCGCTGTCTTTGTTTCCAGGGACTTTTTCATCACTGTATGTCAACATGGTTAAAGCTGGTGAAACTTCAGGGGCCCTTGACATCGTATTAGAGCGGCTTGCCGATATTACCGAAAAACAAGAGGCCTTAAAAAACCGCATTCGAGCGGCTATGGCTTATCCGATTTTAATGTGCTGTATCGGAATGCTGGTTCTGTTTCTTCTTTTGACATTTATTGTTCCCAACATAACGTCCATTTTCTCTGATATGAATCAAACGCTTCCGACACCAACGCTCTTTCTTATCAAAATTAGTGGTATCTTTGAGAACTACTGGTGGATGTTTTTTATTGTTTTGGCAGTCATCTTGTTTGCCCTAAACAGCATTCGGAAAACTGCAAAAGGGGGGTATTTTTTCGATAAAATAAAACTCTTATTGCCACGTTTTGGACTTTTAGCAAAAAAAATAGCGGTGGCTCGTTTTTCCCGAACACTTGGTTCGCTTCTTGAAAATGGTGTCCCCATGTTGTCTGCTCTTGAAATTGTAAAGAATATCGTCGACAATGCCCTCATTTCCGATGCAATTGAAGAGGCTTCAAAAGAAGTGGGAAAAGGACAGGGATTGGGACCTGCTTTGGCAGGCAGCAATATATTTCCTGATCTTACCATTCAAATGATTCAGGTGGGGGAACAGAGTGGAAAGCTGGAAGCCATGTTGGATAAAATCGCGGATGTATTTGAGAATGAAGTGGAAAATAGTATAATGAGCATGACATCACTTCTAGAACCTGTTATGATACTGATTATGGCTGTTATTGTCGGCTTCATCGTTCTTTCGATATGCCTGCCGATATTTGAAATGAGCACGCTTGTTAGATAGTGTCCATCCATAAATGGCCCTTTTTCCGCCGAGCGGCGTTCTCCGCGGCTTTCCGGCTGCGGCGTACGTTGAGTACGCCTCGCCGCAAACCCTTGTGCGGCCTTGCTCGACGAAAAAATTGCTCATTTCTGAATTGGACACGCAATAATACCTCCACGATTTGTGGATAGGCACTAGATAATATATGTTTAAAAAATATCATATGTCCAAAAGACAACCCTCGTTTTGGGTACAACTGCATTCATAGGTGCGAAAATAATGAATCGTATATCTCCTTTTAAAAAGACAGACTGCCGTGGATTTACACTGATTGAACTAATGGTTGTCATCGTCATACTTGGGATCCTTGCAGGCCTTATTATACCGCGGATCATGGGTCGCCCTGAAGAGGCAAAACAACTTAAAGGAAAAATACAGATCGAGAGCCTGGAAACAGCCCTGAATTTATATAAGCTTGATAATGGTGGTTACCCGGATACGGAACAGGGACTGCAGGCACTTATTGAGAAGCCCGAGACAGGGAGGCTGCCAAAGAAATGGCGTAAAGGCGGATATCTCGAGAAAGGAAGACTACCAAAAGATCCATGGGGCAACGATTTTATTTATCTTTCTCCTGGTGCTCACGGTGATTATGACATTATTTCATATGGTTATGACGGCGTCCCAGGGGGTGAAGACAAGAACAAAGATATTAACAGCTGGGAGATTGAATGATCATAACTGTACGCTCTCTTTCCTTCTATGACCACCGATTTTCATTAATGTATAAATGTTGATGAACCCGTAAAACGTTTTTGGGTATTCATTAAATGTTGCATGCCAATAAACCATTATGCCTGGCTTCGAACGAATCAAAGGTTTCACGCTTATAGAGCTCATCGTCGTTATTTCTCTGATCAGCATTATGCTATTTTTTGCAATTCCTCGATTTCAGCGTAATGTTCTGTCAGATAGCACCAAAGAAGTGTCGCGATGGATTCTATTGAAAATTCCATATATAAAAGAAAGGGCGGCCAGAGAGCAAAAAAGATATATTCTTCACGTGAGTCTTGATTCTAACAAATTGTGGATAACCCACGAAGCAATGCTCGAAGAAGCGTTTCAATCTGCAGAAACGAATGGATATAAACTCCCGGAGGACATAAAATTGCTGGATGTTGAATATCCAGATCAAGAAAAAATATCAGTGGGGAAGGCAGATATTTATTTTAATGAAAATGGTTATTCTGACAAGGCAATAATTCATCTTGAAAATGACGATAATGAAAAGTTTTCTTTTCTTATCGAACCTTTTTTACTCCGGGTTCGTTTGTATAATAGTTATACGGAGTTTGGAGATTGAATAAAACGTATGAGCAGAGAATAGAGGAAAGAAGTCAGAAGACAAAATGAAAATAGCTTTAAATCACCACCAGAGACGAGCAATGACGGCGGAGCAAACCGCTGCCCGGAGCCTACAACTTCAAAGGGGTTTTACACTGCTTGAAATCATGGTCGCACTTTCCATCATCGCCATTGTTCTTGTCAGTGTGTATAAGATGCATGCACAGACCGTTTCAATGAACAATGAGGTAAGATTTTATGCAACTGCTCCCATGCTGGCACAAATAAAAATGGCTGAAATTGAATCAGAAAGCCTGGAAGATTTGGGAGACGATTCAGGTGATTTTGGAGATGAATTCCCAGATTACCGCTGGAATATTGTCATTGATGATGTTGAGTCAACAGCACTTGAAAATATTGCTAAAGATCTGAAAAAAATTGACCTTCTAATATCTTCAAACAACGATGCATTTATTTACAATTTAAGGGCTTATAAATATTTGAAGGATTGATGCCGTGTAATATTTGAAATATTACGAAAATTAGGCTACTTCAAACGAACTCGATTTTAAGCTCGTTTGAAAACAGATTTTGTCAAAGAATTAGGAGGGTCGTAACACTTTAGCTTTTTTAAAATCGATATGCTGCAAAAATCTAAACTATTAGGATGGGGCAAGGTTGTCCGTAATGCATGAAAAGTTACAAAAAAATCACCTGTTGCCTGTTGCCTGTTCTCATCATTGGATATTCGCCACACGTTATGCGGATCGCGGCTTTACACTGCTAGAAATCATGATTGCGATTTCTATTTTCGCAATCATCGTCACAACCATTTTTACTTCATATAGCTCTCTATTATCCGGAAGCGAAACTTCAGACCAGGGCACCGCATCTTATGAAATGGCAAAAAACTGTTTGAACCGGATGATTGTTGATCTTGAGTCCATCCATGTAACACTACCTCCAGGTTATTCACCGCCGGTCTTGGGTGAACCACCTGAACTTTATCGAATTGTTGGCGAAATTTTTGATATTCAGGGAGTCTCCTTCCCCAGACTTAAATTTACTTCGCTGGCACATTTATCCTTTGGCGGAAAAACGGAAAAAGGAATTGCGGAAATCGTTTACTACGTTCAGGCTTCAGGTGATGAAAATTATGTGCTAAAGCGCGCAGACAACTTGTATCCCTATGAAACATTTGAAGAAAAGGCCGGGGATCCTGTATTGTGTACTGACGTTAAGTCTCTGACATTTAAATATTACGACCAAGATGGAACAGCGTTTGATTTCTGGGATTCCGATGATGAAGACTTCGGGTATTCAACACCTAAAGCAATAGATATAAATCTCGAATTGGCCGAAAGTTCAGATTCTTTGTGGTTCAAAACCATGGTAACACTGCCGGTTTATCGGGAGAAGAAAGAATAAGATAAAACTTAGGGACTTCCCCCCAATTGGAATAATGGAATAATTGAGTAATGGTCCCGGTGAAATAGAAGAAAGTTTCACTGGATAAAAATGATGAGTTTGAAGGAGTTTTAACAATTTAAATAAGTTGTTTCCGTTTTTATCCCCAACATTTAAGCATTCCATTCTTCCATACAGACGGGATAAATAGCTGCCATTAAAAAATTTATGATTTAATAAGTTATAGAAAATTCGAAACGTAAATTCATGGCGATAAAATTTCTAAAAAACAACCATGGAATAGCCCTTCTTGTCACATTGTCCATTGTTACGGTATTAATTGCGGCGTCACTGGAAATGAACAAAAAAATGCGATCAGCAGTCTTTTCGGCGGCCACAACTAGGGACCGAATTACGCTTTTGCATATGGCGTCATCAGGTGTAAATCTTGCAGCAGCAATGTTGGTCAAAGACAAAAAAAAATCAAGTTCCGATTCACTTCAGGAGGACTGGGCTGATTCTGAAAAAATTACCGAAATTCTGGATGATATCCCATTTGAAGATGGCAGTATCACCTTAACCATCAATGATGAACTCGGTAAAATTCAGCTTAACAGCCTTGTTCAATTCCCTGAAGGACACAGCTTCAATGAATCCCAAAGGGTTATGTGGGAGCGATTTTTAAGCCTTTTAATATATAAAAATGAAGCATTTGAGGATATGGAACCGATGACGATCATCAATTCCATTAAAGATTGGCTCGACTCCGGAGATGATGATGCCATCACAGGTTTAAACGGAGCGGAATCAGACTATTATCAGGATCTTGACCTGCCATACCCCTGTAAAAACGGTCTGTTCACCCATATTGGCGAGCTTGTTCTTGTGAGAGGTGTAACACCGGAGATTTTTCGGGGAGCAGGAGGGGAGCAAGGACTTTCCAACTTCATAACAGTCTTTGGAATGACCAAATCTACGAACAATTCTTTTACATATGAAGGAAAAATAAATATCAATACTGCAGATCTGCCGACCCTTGTGGCAATGTTGCCTTCAGGAAATGAAGACCTTGCACAAGCCATTTACGAATACCGAATGGAAACTTCTGAATCCGTCTATATCCATGACCTTTCAAGTCCAACCTGGTATAAGAGAGTTCCAGGTGCGGGTGATACTAAAATCGATCCAAATCTTATCACAACTTCAAGTGATTTTTTTCGAATCGAATCGACAGCAAAGTTAAAGGAAATGAAGATAAAGATAACAGCAGTGGTAAAAAGAGAAAATAATGCAAAAACAGGACAATATGAGTGCAACGTCTTGAGATGGGAAATAGAGTAAAAATTCCGAAATACTCGGTTTAAAATAATAGAGGAAAAGACTGGGCTTGACACATCAATCATAACCCACTATAATTACACTTTTTTTAACTTAGAGAAGGCCATGAGCAGAAAAATCTTGGGATTAGATATTCGACCTGATGCGGTTTCAGCTGTTCTCATCAATAGCAGTATTAAGGGAACAGTCATAGAAGCCCATGAACATGTTCCGCTATCTGGTCGAAAAGAGGATAGAAACGGTTTGTCCGCTTCACTTGAAACCATTGAACAAAAGATGGATATATCCGGTTCTATCTGCGTGGCTTCCTTTCCTGCCGACGAGATATCTTACAGAAATATTCAAGTTCCGTTTAAGGGACAAAAAAAAATTAAAAAAATATTACCGTATGAACTTGAGCCAACCCTTCCGTTTCCGGTAGAAGATCTTATCATCGATTTTATCCATCTAGAAATACCTGACCCTACAAATACTAAAAACCTTATCACAGCTGCAGTAGAAAAGTCGAAACTTCAATCTTTTTTAGATACACTAACGACGTTTAATATAGAGCCGGTGATTGTTACCGTTGGTGGTTATCCCACAGCATTTTCACTTGCCAATTTTTTAGACAGCCATAAAAATTGGCTTTTTATCGATATAGACAACAATAAAAGCACGATATTTATTATTTCGTCCGGCAGGATTTGTTTGATACGTTCTTTCGCAATACGTTCTGCTGCCCGCTCTTATAAGATAAAATCGCTCTGTGACAACATACGGCGAACACTTTATGCCTTAGAAGAGATCCTTGGGTTGGATTTTGAGCCCGATGGAGGATTTATTACAGGATACGGGATTGATGATCCGGGTTTTGATAAAGACATGGAACAGGCTTTAGGACTTCCAATTGAACGGGTGGACATTTTGCGATTCGCAGATATTCTAAAACAACAGTCTCCTCCCCCATCATGGATCCCTTTTTTGATGGATAATGCACTATCACTGGCATTGATGGAAATTGAAGGGGCAAAAGGCTTTAATTTTAGAAAAGGTCCTTTTGCTTTAAAAAAATTCTGGGAGGAAAATAAAAAAAATCTTATTCAAACCGGCGTTTTTTTTGTCCTGGTTCTGTCATTAGGCTGGTTTAATGTCTTTCTTGATTCATACTTTATGGAAAAAAGGCTGGCCCGACTTAATCATCAAATAACAGGTATCTTTACTTCGACATTCCCGGAGGTCAAAAAAGTTGTCGATCCAGCTCAGCAGATGAAAATAAAAATACAACAAGCAGGGAAAAATGCGTTATTACCAGGTGAAACTGAAAAACAGATTAAGGCCACAGACATTTTGAACACGATAAGCAAGGCCATACCCAAGGATATGGATGTAACCCTTAATAGGTTTGTGATGGGATCGGAAAGTGTCAGTATTTCGGGGGATACCGACAGCTTCAACTCTGTAGACAATATAAAGAGTAAGCTGGAACAGGCGGATATTTTTAAAAAAATTATTATCAGCGCTGCCAACATAGACAAGTTTGACAAACGTGTGCGTTTCAAACTTAAGGTGAATTTGTGATGATGAATATGCGAAACTTAAACCTCAATTGAGCGAAAGTCGAGGATGCCCCCAGATCCAAGGCATCAAGGGTGAAGCCGTAGTCGTCTACTGCGAACCCTTGATAACGAAGGAGATGGGGTATTATCGGCTTTCCTGAAAGGTAAACAAAATGGGGTTTTTTTATAAAATTTATATTTCGTATATATAAAAGTTATGAAAATTCATCCGAATCTATTAAAATGCTAAGTAAATCAATTAAATAATATATTTCCCCCATTTTGTTTACGGTCAATTGAGGTTGAAGCCTTCCCTCCCTAAATAACGGGATATCCGGGGAGTGTGCCGGTCAAAATGGCCGCGTATTAATTTTAAGATTCAAGTTTTCGGAATTATACGTAAAAGACGGTATTTATGGTAAAAAAGCTGACCAAAAGAGAGAAATACACCATCTATGCCCTATCGGGTACTATCCTCTTGTTTATTTTAATTCAATTTATCGTTTTTCCATCAATTGACAAGAGGAAGAGGTTGAAAAGGACACTTCAGGTTAAAGAAGATGTCCTTCTGGAGATGATCACTTTGAAGTCCGATTACGACGCAATAGAAAAAAGAACAAATTTAGCAAAAGTACGTTTTGAGAACAGGGAAAAGGGTTTTACGCTCTTTTCCTTTCTCGATAGACTTACGGGTAAAGCAAGAATAAAAGAGTATGTAACATATATGAAACCTTCAACAACTGTTCAAAAAAACAATTTGTACAAAATTTCTCAGGTTGAAATAAAGTTCAAGGGTTTAACATTACAGCAGTTGACCACTTATTTGCACATGGTCGAAACATCAAAAAATATGGTATACATAAAAAGGCTTTCAATTTCAAAGACAGGCAAACAAGAAGGTTTTGTAGATGCTGTCTTGCAGATTGAGACGGTTGAAAAATAATGATGAAGAATACCCCAAAATGGCTGCTGTATTCCATATATGTTTTAGCGGCTATAGTATTTTTCATTTATTACCTGTTTCCGTCAGATAAAGTAAAAAACTATGTAACGTCTGGTTTCAACAGGTTCAATTCCAATATAAACATTAGTGTTGATCATGTAAGCCCGGTTTTCCCGCTTGGTTTAAAGTTATATAAAGTAAATTTTTATCACATGGACAATACATTACTTGAAACCGAGCAGATTAAAGTCGTTCCAAATTTTTTGTCACTTTTTCGTTCTAAAGTTATTTTTTTTTTCAAAGGAAGAGCCTTTGAAGGCATTTTAGAAGGCAAGGGAGAATTCATTAAAAACAGGCCAGACCAGAATGTTATTATTGAGGGAAAATTTTCTAATATTAATATAAAAGAAATATCTGCTGTTAAACAGTTTGTTGGACGTAATTTAACTGGAATACTTGAGGGAAACTTTACATATCGCAATGGCGAAAAATTGGGTGGAATCTTAGGGGCAAGGTTTATCATTTCAGATGGTGAGATAGAACTTTTAACACCTGTTTTGAAGCTTGAAAACATATATTTTAGTAAAATTGAAACTGAAATGACAATGGAAAATCAGAGGCTTAAAGTTAAGCGATGCATCATAAAAGCAAGTCCGCTGGATGGTAACGTGTCCGGTCTTGTCAATTTAAGGGAACCTTTGGGGCAAAGTTATTTAAGACTTTTAGGCGTCATCAAACCAAACCAAGAATTCCTTGCAGAACTGGGAAAAGATCTTCCGACAAATTTGTTGCCTGAAGAGATATTTAGCAAAAGAGTGGTTCGAATCCGAATTTATGGTACGTTGGACGAACCCCGTTTTTTTCTGGACTAATCAGGAATTTGCGGATGATAAATTCGATTTTTTGAATTCATTCAAATTTAGATCATGAAACGATATCTTACCATATTGAATATTCTATTCATTACCGGCACTGTTTTTTTTATGGTGAAGGTGTTTTATAAAATCGCTACAGCCAATATCAATTACAGCTATTCTTCCAAAACAACAACCAGACATCTTGCCCCAAATAAAAGCACAACGCAACATGGGCTGTCTCATTACCAAGCAATTATTGAGCGCAATCTGTTCAAAACAAAAACAGAAACCGGAAGTGGGCCCGACAAACTCGACATAGAAACCCTTAAACCCACAGACCTAAAGCTGAATCTACTGGGGACGATTACGGGTGACAATAAAGAAACCTATGCCGTCATTGAAGATACTGCTGTAAAGAAACAGGATCTTTACAGGATTGGTGACACCATCCAAAATGCAACGGTTAAGATGATCTTAAGAGAAAAGGTTGTACTTAATGTCAACGGTAAAGATGAAATCTTAGGGATAGAGAAGGTTAGCGGAAGTCAAGAAATAAGGAAACCTTCTACGGAATTAGGCAGGACAAGTTCACAAAACATAACCGTAAAACGTTCCCAGATAGATACAGCCGTTAAAGATGCAAATACCCTTATGAAACAGATAAGAATACGACCACATTTTAAAAATGGAAAACCTGACGGTTTCCGTTTGACAGGTATCAGACCAAACTCCATTTTTTATAATATGGGTTTGAAAAGTGGAGATATCATCATGGGTGTGGATGGTAAAGATATCGAATCTGTTGACGATGCTTTAAAGTTTTATCAAAACTTGCAGTCATCCTCCAAGGTCCAGCTTCAGATAAAACGGAGGGGCCGACTTAAAACCATTGACTATCATATTGAATAAACGATAAATATATGATATGTTAAAAAAGTTGTATACGATCCATTAAGATTTGGTTCCCAAATGTATTTTTTGATGAATTCGCAAAAGGTCGAGTTCATTTTGTTTTTGGTTTTATGGTATATATTCTTGGCGACCAATTTTTGTTGTTTTGACGGACAGTTGGATGCAAGCTGATCACAAAAGGATTCTCATTTCAAATTTTTATGGAGCCCTAACCTTTAAGCAAGCGACTGAAAATCGGGTTCAATAACAACAACACTGTAGAATCATCAATGATGAAATCACACGATTGCAGTTCAAAAATTATTAGATACATATTTGCCCTCATTGTGCTGATATTGGCATTGAATCTGTCAAGTGGTGCTCAGGCCAAAACTTCTGGAAACACCGCCAAATCATCGGATGATAAGAAAGCAACACAAGGGAAACAGGACTCGGAACGATTCATTTCAATAGATTTCAACAATGTGGATATTAATGTTTTTATTAAATTTATCAGCGAATTGACGTCAAGGAACTTTGTTGTTGATCAACGTGTAAGAGGAAAAGTAACGATAATTTCACCCAGCAAAATTTCTGTCAAAGAAGCTTACAAAGTGTTTGAATCCGTTCTGGAAGTCCATGGTTATACCACCATCAAAGCCGGAGAAGTGACTAAAATCGTTCCATCTCCTGATGCACGATCAAAAAACATTGAAACACGGCTTAAAGAAGAGGCCGCCTCTCCGGAAGATCGGGTGGTCACTCAATTGATATCCTTAAAATTCGCAAATCCATCTCAAATAAAAAAGCTGTTCGCTCCACTGGTTTCAAAAAGCAGTGTCATCCTGGATTATCCGCCAACAAACATGCTGATAATAACAGATGTATATTCAAATATAAAACGATTGCTTAGAATCCTGAATGCCATTGATGTTGCCGGCATGGGGGAGGAGCTTTCTGTCATTCCACTCGAGTATGCTGATGCCACAAAATTTGTCAGGATTCTTGATTCTGTTTTTCAGGCAAAAAGAAAATCTAAAGCACAAAGCCCGTTATCGGGTGCCAAGTTTGTCGCAGATGAAAGGACCAATACCATTATCGTAATGGCCAGCGAGGTGGAAACCATAAGGATTAAAAGGCTGATCAACATGCTGGACCGGGAAACACCCCGGGGAAAAGAGAAGATTCATGTCTATTATCTTGAAAACGCCAATGCTGAAGATTTGGCTAAAGTTCTGCAGGAATTACCATCGAAAAAGACCGGGGGACCCCAAAAGAAGCTTCCGTTTGTTTCGGAAAATATTAAAATAACCGCAGACAAAGCGACCAACAGTCTAATTATCATGGCAGGCAAGGAGGATTACCTGGTCCTTGATGAAATCATCAGACAACTGGATGTTCCAAGGTCTATGGTCTATATTGAATGCCTGATCATGGAAGTGAAGGTAACTAAGGAATTTAATCTTGGTGTCCAATGGCAAGCAGGGGGCACGACCACAATCGACGATAAAGATGCGGCATTTGGGGGTGGATTTAGACCCGAAGCCCCTATTTTTTCGTCAGGTTCTGCAACGCTGCCGACTCCAGCAGGTTTCTCCTTGGGAATATTCAGCGAATTGATTACCATCGGCGGCATTTCCTTTCCCAACCTTGCTGCCATCGTAAATGCGTATAAAAAAGACAAAGATGTTCATTTCCTCTCCACACCTCAGATTCTGACCACGGACAATGAAGAGGCAAGCATTACGGTTGGAAGAAATGTTCCGTTCCAGACCCGATCGGCTGCAGAAACCGGAGTGGAGACTTACAGTTCCTATGAATACAAGGATGTTGGCATCACTTTGAAGATTACGCCTCAGATCAGTCACGACCGGCTGGTTCGGCTCTATATCTATGAGGAAACGACAAAACTCGATGAACAGACAACGACGTCTACCGATCGTCCCACTACATTAAAGAGAACCGTTGATACAACTGTGATTGTTAAAGATAGAAATACGGTTGTCATCGGTGGTTTGATTGATGACGCCTTTTCGGAAACAAGATATACAGTTCCCTGCCTGGGAGACATCCCTTTGCTGGGTTACTTGTTCAGATCAACGTCAAGGGGAGGTGACAGGACGAATCTTTTTGTATTTATTACACCCCATGTCATTGAAAATCCTGCTGAAGCAAAAGCGATTTTGGATAGTAAGAAAGATCAAATTGAAACGATCAAAGAGGGAAATATCAAAATGTACGAAAAGAGTCTGGATATAACCGGACCTGATCCAAAAGAATAAAGCAAGCATTTATTTGTCATTCCTTGAAAACAAACATACCGAAGAACATCATGCAAAAAGACCTTTCCCAGATATTCCGAGACAACCTCAACATTTCAGAAGAAGATCTAAAAGAGGCTCAAAGGATAAAAGCTGAAAAAGGAGGCGATTTCGGAGAAATACTTGTCACAAAAAAAATGATTACCGAAAGACAGTTCCTTGAAGCCTTGAGCATCCAATATGACATGCCTTTTTGGCCTGAATTGCCCCTTGAAAAATATAAAACTGATTTTACCGACAATGTTCCAATTCAGTTTCTAAAAAAATATATAATGGTTCCCCTCATTAGCGAAACCCAGCCCAGCGGCTTTGAAGGAAAACTGAATGACAAAGATCGGCAAAATTCAAAAGAAAATATAATTGAATATGAATCGGTCATCGCCGTAAATAACCCTGCTTACATACAGCCAATGGATGACCTGATCAGGATTCTTGGATGCCACGATGTCAAACTTGTTCTTTCAACAAAGGATGCAATTTTATTTGCCATCAATATATCCTATGATCTTAGCAGGGACTCCGCCGAGCAGCTTGTTCAGGATATGGAAGAAGACGGCAGTTCCATTATCAGCGAGATAGAGGAAAGGGCGGATTTACTGGATGACATCAGTGATGCACCAATCATAAAACTTGTGAACCACATTATTTCCCAATCCGTGAAAGCACGGGCAAGCGATATTCATATTGAATCTTACCAGGACAGTTTCAAAGTTCGCTATCGTGTCGACGGTATTCTGTATGACCTTCTGTCTCCTCCCAAATGGGTCCAGCCGGCGCTTATTTCAAGAATCAAGGTTATGGCAAAGATGAACATCGCGGAAAAACGCCTTCCTCAGGATGGTCGTTTGGATGTAAAAATCGGTCATCAGGAGATTGATGTGCGGGTGTCCACTATACCGACATCCTTTGGAGAACGTGTGGTGCTAAGGCTTCTTGACAAATCAGGATCCTTAATATCACTTTCGGATCTCGGACTTAAATCCGACAAACTGGATCTGCTAGAAAACCTTGTGAGATCTCCCAATGGAATTATCCTTGTAACCGGACCCACCGGCAGCGGCAAGACCACGACCCTCTATGCCGTCCTGTCATCCATCAATAAACCGGATATCAATATTATCACCATCGAAGATCCCATTGAATACCAAATTGAAGGCATCAACCAGATACAGGTCAATCCTAAGATAAACCTTACCTTTGCCGGCGGCCTTAGATCCATTGTTAGACAGGATCCTGATGTTATTCTAGTGGGGGAAATACGGGATAAAGAGACAGCTGAAATCGCAGTTCAGTCAGCACTGACAGGACATCTTGTTTTTTCCACACTTCACACCAACGATTCTGCAAGTGCTATTACGCGCCTCGTGGATATCGGTGTTGAACCCTTTTTAATTTCATCGTCCATTTTAGCTGTTGTTGCTCAGAGACTGGTTCGAGTTCTTTGTCAAGATTGTAAAGAGGCTTACACCCCCGATGAACTGGCTTTAAGAAGCATCGGAATTGCCAATGACCAGTCTCAAAAGGCTGTCATTTACAGGGCAGTAGGGTGTGAAAACTGTTTTCATACAGGTTACAAAGGGCGGACAGGTATTTTTGAAATGATGATTTTAGATTCCAGCTTAAAAAGCCTCATACTTAAGACCTATGATTCGAACCAGATAAAAAATGAAGCCGTGAGTCGGAATATGATTACCCTGCGCGAGGACGGTGTACAAGAGGTTTTAAGCGGCATTTCAACAATAGAAGAGATCCTCAGAGTCACTCAGAAATAAGCAATGAAAAAAGCATTGTATTTTGTCATTTTTTTTATCGTTTTAAACACATTTTACGGGAGTGTTCTTGCCGGACAGGATGTGAAAATAGATGATCATCCCCAAGTTTCACATGAAGCTGAAGAGAACCGGGAGAATGCGCCCCTTTATCCCATCAAATTTTATCAAGATTATATTTCAAGTGTTGACGGTAACCGCTGTCCGATGCATCCGACATGTTCACAATACTGTATAGAAGCATTTAAAAAACATGGTACCTTCTTGGGATGGATCATGTGCTCGGATCGCCTCATACGTTGCGGTCGAGACGAAAACAAATTATCGGATCCGGTTTGGATAGATGGTGTAAAGCGCAGTTATGATCCTGTAAATAATAACGACTTCTGGCGGCAGTGATCAAACGTCTCGGAATTTCTACAACTTAATGAAAATATAGGATATTTTTTGAGGTTTGAACGTTTGCCTCATTTATGGAGGAATGGAATAGTGGAATGCTGGAAGGTTGGTTTTTAAAAAGATGTTGTCCATTTTTAGTTTTATCATCGACACGAATTTTATCATTAACCCAGAAACCATTTTTCCATTTTTCCAGCATTCCATCATTCTACTGCTCTAAAGAGAGATGAGCGAAGCGAACCAGGTTCTTATTATGCAGATCCGAAACTCCTACACTGTTTATCTGCTCTTTACGCTTTTTAGCATATTTTTTCTTTTTATCCCCTTTTCTCAATCTTTTGCCGGCTCCGGATCTCAATCCGCTTCCGCCCCTTCTCTTATCCTTAGTCCTGATAAACAGTTTAATTATGCACAAGATCTTTTTTCAGCCAAAGATTATTTGACGGCTGTAAACGAATACAAGAGGTTTATCCATTTTTTCCCGAAAGATGAAAGGGTAGAATTGGCGATGTTCCAAGTCGGCATGTCCTATTTTTTTAGCAGACATTTTAATGAGGCCGTCAATTCCTTTAAAAAATTAACAGATCAGTATTTTGAAACCGAATATTCTATAAAATCGTATTTTAAAATTAGTGAAGCCTACATAACATTAAAGGCCTTTGACCTTGCCTTAATCAATCTTAACAATCTTATCACGATTACAAAAGATGAGAATATAAGGGATGAAGCCTACTACAGAATAGGATGGATTTATATCGAAACGGCATCCTGGAACGACGCCAGACATTATTTTGAAAAAATCAAAGCTAACAATAGAACTAAATTCAGACTTGAAAAACTTGCTGATGAACTGGACAAGGAAACATTAATCCCCCAAAAGGATCCGAATCTGGCGGGATTTTTATCGATCATTCCAGGGGGAGGATATCTTTATTGTGAAAGATATCAGGATGCACTGATCGCCTTTTTATTGAACGGCGGTCTGATATTAGCCGCCTATGAATCTTTCGATAAAGGGCATGGTGCACTTGGCGGACTCCTTACGTTTGTTGGGTTCGGCTTCTATGCCGGAAATATATACGGTGCTGTAACAAGCGCCCATAAATTCAATCGAAAAGAAACCGGTCAATTTATTTATAAACTAAAAAAAAATACACGAGTTAACCTTTCGGCTGATTTGGAAAACAAAAGTGTTCGCCTTTCCTTTCGATTTTCCTTTTAATCCCTATCCCGGAAAAGCCCCGCAAACGGGACAGGCCGGTTGTAACGAAGCGGACTTGTCCGCCTTTGGAGGATCCCGATTTATCGGGGAATCAAAAATATTTGCCACAAAGGCACTAAGACACAAAGGATATATTTATTATTCTTTCTTCGTGCCTTGGTGTCTTAGTGGCAAAATGGAAAAAGTTTTGTTAAAAAAACAGAGAATTCAATTTTAAATAAATAAGAGAAGAATTTGAAATTTCTATTTTTGGAACCATTTTATGGCGGATCACATAAAGATTTTGCCCAAGGTCTGGTTTCACACTCTAAACACAAAATCGATCTCGTTACGCTGCCTGCCCGTTTTTGGAAATGGCGGATGCGAGGCGCAGCCTTATACTTTGTAAAAAAGATTCCCTCTCTTAAAAACTACGACGGGTTGATTACCACCGACCTTATGAGCTTGTCGGATTTTAAGGCACTATGTGGGCCGTTTTGTCCCCCTTCAATGGTCTATTTCCATGAGAATCAACTGACCTACCCCCTGGCGCCGGGTGAAAGCAGGGATTTTCAGTTTGGATTCACAGATATCACCACTTCCTTGGCGGCGGACAGGATTGTCTTTAACTCTCAAGCTCATTTTGATGCCTTTTTCTCAAAGCTACCCGTTTTTTTAAATATGATGCCCGAATATCAACCCAAATGGGTGGTTGATGAGATACGCAATAAAGCCGATGTTCTCTATCCGGGATGTCATTTCCCGGCCCCGATAAATATGCCGAACGCATTGTCCGAAGTGGATTTGCCGCCCCTGATCATCTGGAATCACCGATGGGAGTTTGATAAAAATCCGGCAGGTTTTTTTAATGCTCTTGATAAGGTACTCGAGCGGGGTTTGAATTTTCGACTTGCACTTTTAGGAGAAAACTTTCAGGTGGTCCCGAAAGAGTTTATTGCCGCCAGGGAGCGTTTCAAAAATCGGATTGTCTGGTACGGCTATGAAGCATCCAGAGAGAAATATCGTAAATGGCTTATGCAGGGGACCATCGTCATCAGCACGGCGAACCAGGAGAATTTCGGTATTTCGGTGGTTGAAGCGATCCGTTACGGTTGTATCCCTTTACTACCTGACCGTCTTTCGTATCCCGAAATTATCCCAAAGGTATTCCATGGGGATTTTCTCTATAAAGATCAGACGGAACTGGTGGAAAAACTGTGCTTTTTCATTCTAAATTATTCCCAATTTACAGAAAAGCATCAACATCTCTCTGTGGCCATGGAACGATTTGCATGGGAAAACATGATTGATCAATATGATGAAATATTGAAAAATCTGGCTTTAAAATGAAAAGAGTTTGGGACCGTTGCCATTAAAAAATCACCGGTATTCGGATCAACCCTGACGTAAATTTTTTTACCCCAATTGTCCCCGAACTTCCATATACGAAGCCAGCGAGAGAGACTTCAAGATCGTCCTGGTCGGGGACGCCGTGTCCGGTCTTTATCCCATAGGCTGGCTGAAATGAAAAACGTCGGCGTTTTTCTCATGAAAAGTTAGGACGTTCTGGCACGGATTCTATCCTGACGAAACATATTTTAAGAACACTTCCCCCGCTTAAAGGCTTTTCAATCAGTTTTTTAGACAAATTGTTCAATCCACTTCTTCCCACCATTTTGAATACAACGTTCAACGTCAGCGATGAAATAACAAGATCTCCAATATGTTGAGAATAAATTTCGTTAAATTACAGATCCTTAAAGCTTTCAAGTTATCACTTGATTCTCAAAGATGTTATCTGGCGGCGTCTTTATCTTTCGAAAACCTGTTTAACAGTCCATGTCTGTCATATGCCTCCACTTTTATCCACTTTAAAATGATTCTTCTGATTTTGTTTTAACATTTTTGAATTATTATAAAAAAATATTACATATTTATTTATTTTTTCTTGACATTTGCTAAAAAATGTACTTTTAAGCGAAAAGGTGGTTTAAAGTGGTTTTTAGGGGAGGTATATGTTTCGAGGAAGCTCATTTCATACCATTGATTCAAAAGGGCGTATCATTATTCCGGCCAGATTCCGTGATGTCATAAAAGCAGATGGATCATATGGTGTTATGCTTTCCAGAATGGATGGGGCGCTTATCGCATACACCTATGATGAATGGCGAAAAATTGAAAACCGTATATTGACCCTGGCTGAAAAAAGCGAAAGCATGCGTCGATTCAGAAGAGTTTTTATTGGAGGATCCTTTGAATGTCCCTGTGACAAACAGGATCGTATTTTGATTCCACAGAATCTGAGAGGATATGCAGAATTCGAAAAAGACATTGTACTGGTTGGCGTCCTCGACCATTTTGAAATCTGGTCACGAGATAGCTGGAACCGGGAAAATATGGATCTGGAAAAAGACATGAAAAAGGAGGACGTAAGAAACGAAATTGCAAAGTTAGGGCTCTGATCATATGCCGCTTAAACATATTCCGGTAATGATTCCTGAAGTGCTCCATTACCTCAACTGCAAGCCCGGCAAGATCTATGTTGACGGTACGCTGGGAGGTTCGGGACACGCCCGGGCGATTTGCCGCAACATTTCTCCGGGTGGCTTTTTTATCGGCATTGATCAGGATATTGATGCAATCAAAAATGCGGAAGACGTTTTAAAATCGTTCGATTTAACCATCCGCCTCTTTCACGGTAACTTTATAGATCTTCCCGAGTTTCTGCGACAGCTTAAAATAAAAGCGGTGGACGGTATTCTTCTGGATCTTGGGATTTCACTTCATCAAATCGAATCCAGCGGTCGTGGTTTCAGTTTTCTAAGAGACGAGCCCCTCGATATGCGCATGAACAGGGCGTCGAGAACAACAGCTGAAGGTTTGATTAACAGGATGGATGAAAAAAACCTTAAGCAGATTTTTCGAGAATACGGAGAAGAACGATGGGCGGGGAAAATCGCAAAAAAAATCGTAAGGTCAAGAAAGCAAAAAGCAATAAGATCCAGCAGACAACTGGCCCAGATCGTATGCGATGCCGTTCCAAAATCTACATCATTTCATCAAAAGATTCATCCGGCAACACGGGTTTTCATGGCACTTAGAATTGCTGTCAACAGGGAGCTGGAAATGCTCAGTGTATTCATGGAAAACGTTGCAGATCTTCTAAACCCCAAAGCTCGCCTATGTGTTCTATCTTTTCATTCTCTTGAAGACCGGATCGTAAAACATCGATTTAAAGCCCTTGAAAAAGGATGTGTTTGTCCCCCAGATTTTCCAGAATGTGCCTGCAATCAAAAACCGGTCCTTCGTTTGCTGACGAAAAAAGTAGCGCGTCCTTCAAAAGAAGAGATTGAAAGAAACCCCATGGCGAGAAGCACAAAGCTAAGAGCGGCAGAAAAGATATAATGGTCCGTAAAACACGAAAAAAAAACGGCGATGTAAAAATAACTGGAATATGGATCATTTTCATGGTCGTATTTATTGCCGAACTCTTCCTTTATACGTGGTGCCGTGTCAACTATATAGATGTGGGATATGAGATTTCAAAAGAAACCAAGAAACAGCATGAGCTTGTCGCCTGGCAGAATAATTTAAAGATCGAGCTGGCAAGCTTAAAATCTCCGGAACGGATCGCAAAAATCGCGAAAGATCAACTCGGGTTGAAAGCGCCGACTAAAAGCCAGACTATTGTTATTCCATGATTCGGATTTGATATGAAACAGATAAAATTACGTGTAATTATCATTGGGGCTTTCTTTACCTTCTTTTTTATTATCATCGGCGTCAAGGCCATGTACCTTCAGGTTTTTCGTGGCTCCTGGCTGTCCCAGAAAGCCGCAAATCAATACGAAGTGTCTTTTAAATCTTCGGGGAAACGCGGAACCATTTTCGACAGAAACCTCAGGGAAATGGCAGTGAGTATCGATGTTACGTCTATTGCCGCGCACCCGTCGCAAATAGAACATCCCAAAAGCGCTGCAAGATTGCTCTCAAAAGCCCTTAAGATAGACCGTAAAGTGCTTGCTAAAAAACTCAATTCTAAAAAAAAGTTCGTATGGATCAAAAGAAAGGTAACACCGAAAGAGGCTGAAGCCGTCAAAAAGCTTAACATGGAAGGTCTTGATTTCATACTTGAACATAAGCGTTTTTTTCCTAACAAAACACTTGCCGCCCAGCTCATTGGATTTACCGATATTGATGATCATGGTTCGGAAGGCATCGAATATAATTATGACGACGATCTTAGCGGTGAAGTGTTCCAATACACGGTGTTGAGAGATGCGCATGGCCGCGGATTTGAAGCTGAAAAAATGACCGGCCTATCCTCCAGCGGCAAAAACCTTGTCCTCACCATTGACAGCACTATCCAGTACATTGCAGAAAAAACGCTTGGCGAGACCGTGAAAAAATTTTCGGCAAAATCCGGAATGGTCATTGTCATGGTTCCCAAGACCGGTGCCATATTGGCGATGGCGCATGTTCCTTTATTCAATCCCAATGCATTAAAAAGGTCCCACAGGAAGTACTGGAGAAACAGGATTATCACCGACCCATTTGAACCGGGTTCAACCATGAAGATTTTCAGCGCGGCGGCGGCAATAGAATCCGGAAGCAGCTCTCCAAGCAGCATCTTTTTTTGCGAGAACGGTGCTTACAAGATGGGGAAACACGTTATCCACGACACCCATGAGCATGGATGGCTGTCCCTACAGCAGATTATCAAATATTCGAGCAATATCGGCGCTATCAAATTCAGTGCAGTTACGGGGTCTGAATATCTGTCCAGGACCTTTCAAAATTTCGGTTTCGGGTCGAAGACCGGAATCGACTGCCCAGGTGAAACCGCCGGCAACCTGCCCCCTTTTAGACGATGGACAAAAGTGGATGCCGGAACCATCTCTTTTGGTCAGGGGGTTTCGGTTTCTGCCTTACAGCTCATCGTAGCCACATCCGCAGTTGCAAACAAGGGAATCCTCATGAAGCCTTATGTGGTTCAGGCGATTACCGATCATAATGGCCGGCTGATCAAGAGCTTTGGCCCAAGGAGAATCAGAAGGGTAATTTCAGAAAAAACCGCCGGGATGTTAAGCAGAATCATGCAGACGGTCATTACCGAAGGAGGGACAGGTGTCAATGCCGCCCTTGAAGGATATTCCGCTTGCGGCAAAACAGGCACAGCTCAAAAAATCGACGAAAATGGGAGATATTCTTATGATAAATATGTGTCATCCTTTATAGGATTTGCACCTGTGGAAAACCCAAAAATTGCTGTTTTGGTTGTTGTTGATGAACCCGTAAAACAGCATTACGGAAGTATTGTTGCAGCGCCTGCATTTAAAGCCATCGCCCAGAAAACACTGGACTATATGCATATAGCGCCAAAAAGAAAAACTGACAAAGTAATGGTTTCTTTGAGGAGATAGACAAAAAGGATGCGGCTTTCAGATTTATTAAAAACTGTCGATCCTGTTGGATTTTACGGCATAGAGGCAGAGCAGAGCGGTCATGTTTCGGATATTGGAAACACTGAGCATTCTGATCCGGATGTCGGATTTTTGTTTTTACCGGATCCCGAGATAGGCTCCATCCATTACAGGGCTCAGGATGTTCAGCCGGGCGGGCTCTTTGTTGCCATAGAGGGACTTGCTGCTGACGGCCATGATTTTATCGATGAAGCGCTGACAAGGGGCGCATCAGCCATTGTTACCCAGAAACCCGTCAAAAGTGAATCCATAATTATCGAAGTCGAAAATACCAGAAAAGCCCTGGCCGCCATATCCGCCCGATTTTTTATAAATCCATCGGAAAAACTTTTTTTAATCGGTATCACAGGTACTAACGGAAAGACAACCACTGCATTTTTAATCGAACATATTCTTGATAAAACAGGTATCCGTGTGGGCGTCATCGGAACTTTAAACTACAGATATGCCGGCAAGACGTTTCAAAATCCCATGACAACCCCCGAATCTTTTGATCTCCAGAAAATCCTGGCAGAAATGCTGGATAACCAGGTGACCCATGTGGTCGTGGAAGTTTCATCACATGCCCTCGATCTATATAGAGTGCATCACTGCAAATTCGATCTCGCAATATTTACCAATTTGACCCAGGATCATCTGGATTATCATAAGGATATGGATTCCTACTGGTCCTGTAAGAAGAGGCTTTTCACAGAAATTCTTGACGTCAAATCGGAAAATAATCGGGTCCTGGCCATCATCAACCATAATGACGAAAGAGGGAGAGAACTTAGCCATATACTCGAATCACGTCTGGGCCAAGCGTCTGTGCTCTCTTCTGGCTTTTCAGACAACAACCGCATACGACCCGAGGACGTCACTTACGATTTGGGCGGCATTACAGGTAAAATTTCCACCCCTAACGGCGCTTTTAAATTCAAATCACATCTTGTGGGACAGCATAATCTGGAGAACATTCTCTGCGCCACAGGTGTGGGCATTGTCCTCGGTTTTTCAGTAGATGCCATCAAATACGGCATTGAATCGGTTAAAGCCGTGCCCGGCCGTCTCGAATCTATTCCCAACGATCACAAACGATTTGTATATGTGGATTATGCCCATACACCGGATGCTCTTGAGAATGTGCTCGCTTCGTTACGAGAATGCACTCCGGGCCGGCTTATCTGCGTATTTGGTTGCGGCGGCAATCGGGACAAAGCAAAGCGACCTCAAATGGGTGACATCGCCGGAAGGTTTTCTGATCTTGTTGTGATCACATCGGACAATCCAAGAACCGAACCCTCCATGGAGATTATCGATCAGATTCTTGAGGGTACAAAAAGATCGATTGCTTATCCGTTTATACCATCGGATTTCAGTGAAAATTTTCCAATGAAAGGATATGTGGTTGAGCCGGATCGAAAAAAGGCCATCACTCTTGCAATAAAGGTGTCCAGAGTAAACGATGCGATTCTGATTGCGGGAAAGGGGAACGAACCTTATCAAATCATCGGAGACAAAACCATTGCCTTTGATGACAGAAAAGAAGCCCAAAAAGCCCTTTCAACGTTAAACGTAAAAAGTCTCGGATCCAAAACGAGATCCAATCCGAAAGTCCTGTCCGATAATCCAAAACCTGTAAATTCCGATCTGATCCCATGGCGTGTTGATGAAATTATAGAAGCCACTGGAGGACAGTTGTTTTGCGGGGATTTGGCACGCACGTTCACCGGAGTTTCCATTGATTCTCGCAGGATATCTGCCGATGATCTTTTTATCGCCATTAAAGGGGAGGATCATGACGGCCACCGTTTTATAGGTAGTGTTATTGAAAAAGGTGTCAATGGATGTTTGATCGATCAAAGAAAAACCGACTTGCTCTCCAAACCCGAAGGGTCAGACACCGGTGTTGTTTGTATCACTGTAGATGATACAACCAAAGCTCTGGGTGATATGGCGGCATTTAATAGAAGACGCACACCAGTTTCGGTTATTGCCATCACGGGCTCAAACGGAAAAACCAGCACCCGTAAAATGACATCGGATGTGGTTTCCAGTCGGTTTTGCACATTGTCGACCCAGGGCAATTTAAACAACGACATCGGACTTCCCTTGACGCTGCTTAAGCTGAATAGAGACCACCAATGGGCTGTTGTGGAACTGGGAATGAACAGACCCGGGGAGATCGAACGACTGGCTGAAATCTGTCTGCCGGATGTTGGCCTTATTACAAATATCGGTCCTGCACACCTTGAAGGATTGGGTTCAATGGAAGCGGTCATGAAGGCCAAAGGTGAACTGCTGGGAAAAATCAAGCCGAACGGCATGGCGATTCTCAATGCAGACGATCCGAGGCTGCTGAAACTGGCAGATATCGCACCTACCACTGTTATGTTGTTCGGCATGTCCAAAGATGCCGCAATCAGAGCTGAATCTGTTGAGAAAAAAGGGGAAGGGCTCTCTTTCAGCCTGGTGCTGCCTGATGAAACGATTTTGGTTCATCTTAAAACTCCGGCAATGTTTATGATTCCAAATGCTCTGGCGGCGGCGGCGGCGGGCCATCTTTTAGGTTTAACAGCCGTTGAAATCAAAAACGGACTCGAAGCCTTCAAACCGGTTCAAGGTAGAATGAACATCCATAAAACCGGTAAAGGAATCCATATTATCGACGATACGTACAATGCCAATCCAGGTTCAATGCAGGCCGCCATAATCACCTTTACGTCATTGAAGGGAAAGAACAAAGGATTTCTGATTACCGGCGATATGCTTGAACTGGGAGAACACTCGGCGCCTATGCATCAAAAGATAGGCGCCATTGCCGCAAGGTCAGAAATTGCGGCTCTTTATGTGACCGGCAAATTCGCTGAAGATGTCGTGGCAGGTGCTTTGGAAGAACATATGAATTCGGATGACATTTTTAAAGGTACCCGGGAGGAGATCATAGAGGCTGTTACAGACCGGCTCGATGCCGGCGACTGGGTTCTGGTAAAGGGGTCAAGGGGGATGGCCATGGAAAAAGTTGTTGAAGGGCTGTTGGCGTGGGCTGATAATTAAAATTACTAAGGAGTACAAATCCTACTCGACTTTTTTACTGATATGCTGACTTTGATATTAAATAAAGAAAAAATTACAAGTGCCTAAAGTGAGCTAAAGTGAACTAAAGTTAAGGAGTTTTTTTGCAATTATATTTTAATGACAGCGCGTTAGCGCTACCTCAACTTTAGGCACTTTAGATCACTTCAAACTTTAGACACTTGTGAAAAGTCTTTCGGTAACATTTCCATGGGTAAGGGTTATGTAGAGTATCTAATTTATCTAAAATTGATATAAAATTTAATCACACTTGAAGCAGAAGTTGAAACCGGCTTTTTAGAAAGATTTAAGCTGCCACCAGAAGAGTAAAACAAAAGCATGCTGTATCATTTACTATATCCGCTTCATAAGACGCTGTCGGTTTTTAATGTATTCCGATACATTACATTTAGGACCATCTATGCCAGTCTGACGGCTTTTTTAATCTGTTTTTTCCTGGGACCCTGGGTGATTAGAAAACTGAGCTACATGCAGATCGGTCAATATGTCAGAGATGACGGACCGGAGACACACCTTAAAAAAGCCGGAACACCGACCATGGGTGGAACGTTGATCATTTTTTCGATTACTGTTTCCACACTGTTGTGGACCAATTTGACCAATTATTTTGTGTGGATCGTGCTTTTTGTGACTGTTGGCTACGGAGGTATCGGTTTTATGGACGACTATCTCATGCAGATCAAAAAGCAGAGCAAGGGACTGACGGTTCGAAACAAATTTCTGCTTCAGGCGATTCTGGCGATGGTTACGGGAGTTCTGGTCTATGTGAGTCCGGACTTTTCCACCCGCATAACCATTCCGTTTTTTAAAAACATTTCACCCGATCTCGGGTGGGGATATATACTGTTTGCAGCATTGGTCATTATCGGTACATCGAATGCAGTCAATATCACTGACGGGCTGGATGGTCTTGCCATCGGACCGCTTGTTATCGCTTCAGCTGCGTACATGGTTTTTGCATATGTGGCCGGGCACGTTAGAATCGCTAATTATTTGCAGATCAATTATGTGGCGGGAAGTGGGGAGATTGCAATTTTCTGTGGCGCCATGGCCGGTTCAGGTTTGGGATTTTTGTGGTTCAATTCGTATCCGGCACAAATTTTTATGGGGGATGTGGGTTCTCTGTCGCTGGGCGCAGCCATTGGCACTGTGGCGGTGATCACCAAGCAGGAGATACTTCTGGCATTGGTGGGAGGGTTATTTGTCATTGAAACGCTGTCTGTTATTTTTCAGGTCGGTTTCTTCAAAATGACAAATGGTCGCAGAATTTTCCGAATGGCTCCCCTTCATCACCATTTTGAGCTCAAAGGATGGTCGGAGCCCAAAGTTACTGTTCGATTCTGGATCATCGCAATTGCACTGGCGTTGATTTCCATGAGTACGCTGAAACTGAGATAAAAAATATGGATCTTCATCAAAAAAACATTCTTATCGTCGGCCTTGGCATATCCGGTATGGCCGCAGCGCGATTCGCCAAAAACAAGGGAGGGATCGTGACGATAACCGATATTGCCAAAGAAGACGCCCTGGCCGACTATTTACCGGAGGTGCGTAAAATAGATGTTAGGACCGAACTGGGGGATCATAACACAGAGACTTTTGAGAGTGCTGATCTTATCATTGTGAGTCCCGGGGTTCCCCATACCATTTTGCCCATTGAACGGGCCAAAGAAAAGGGCATTCCGATATTAGGGGAAATAGAGCTTGCTTCACGATATATCCGGGAACCTATTGTAGCCATATCCGGTACCAACGGTAAAACAACAACAACACGGCTATTGGGCCATATGATGAAAAATTCCGGGTTTAAGGTCTTTGTGGGCGGGAATATCGGCAACCCATTGATCGATTATGCCTGCAGGGAAAAAACGGCAGACATTGTTGTGGCTGAAGTCAGCAGTTTTCAGCTCGACACCATCGATACGTTCAGACCCCGGGTCAGTGTCCTCTTGAACATCAGTGCGGATCATCTTGATCGATATCCGGATTTTGAATCTTATGTAAGGTCCAAAGGTCGCATTTTTAAAAACCAGGCTGAAGGCGATACAGCAGTAATAAATGGTTCTGATCCCTCTATTTCCTTAATCAGCAAAACGCTTAGAACCCGTGTACTGCCCTTTTATCATCAGGACAATTTTCATACTAAAAACCGAGAATATGCCATCATCAGCAGAAGAAATGGACAAAATGCACCGATGATAAATATTTTTACAAAAGAAGACCCCGAAGGTTTTCTGGATCTTTCGCAGGTAGATCTTTTGGGACAACACAATATGGAAAATGTCGCGGCATCGGCCTTGGCAGCCCTGGCCGCCGGTGGGACCTTGAAAGGAATTCAATCCGCATTAAACGATTTCAAAGGGCTTTCCCATCGTCTGGAATTTGTCAAAATCATCAATGGTGTTCACTTTTACGATGATTCAAAGGGAACAAACATCGATGCAGTGGCCAGAGCGCTTGAAGTTTTCGATAAACCGGTGGTTCTTATTATGGGCGGGCGTGATAAAGGTGGAAACTTTAAACAACTGCGAGGGATAGTGAAGAAACATACGAAAAAACTTATCGTTATGGGCGAAGCAGGAAATGTTATAAAATCGGTTCTTAAAGATTCATGTCAGGAAGGCGCCCAAAATGCATCCACAATGGAAAATGCGGTGAGTTTAGCGTATCTTGCGGCATCGCCCGGAGATGTGGTGCTCTTGTCTCCCGGTTGTTCCAGTTTTGACATGTACCAAAGCTATGCAGAGCGGGGGGAAGTATTTTGTAAGGCGGTTGAAAATCTTGAAAATTCAGATCGGAATATAACGCATGGCCAGTGACAAACAAAAAAAACAAAACGATCGCAAACAGCCCATGCAATACGATATCGCGCTGTTATTTCCGGTATTGTTCCTGGTGGGAATCGGTATTGTCATGGTTTACAGCGCAAGTTCGGCACTGGCCCTGAAAAAGTTCGGAACGAGTTATTATTTTTTAAAAAAACAATCCATTTTTGCGTTGTTGGGTATTGTTGTACTGGTAATCAGTTGCCATATTCCATATCATATTTTTCGTTCTTTGACATATCCATTGCTTATCCTGGCCGCCATGCTTCTTTTTGCGATTCTTATTTCCGGATTCGGATATTCGGCAGGGGGGGCAAAACGGTGGTTTCGCATTGCCGGCTTTACGTTTCAGCCTTCTGAATTTGCCCGTTTTGTGCTGGTTATCTTTCTGGCGTATTCAATGAACAAAAAAATGAATCGAATTAAGGAATTTAAGGTTGGATTTTTGCCCCATGTTTTGGTCCTGTGCATGTTTGCGGTTCTGATCATGTTACAGCCCGACTTCGGCTCAGTGGTTATTTTTGGTGCCATTACATGGATCATGCTTTTTGTCGGCGGGGTTCGTATCTCATATCTGCTGGGATCGCTGGTCTTGATCGTCCCCATCGTCTACTCTTTAATGGTCAGTGCCGATTATCGGATAGAGCGCATCATGTCCTTTATGAATCCGTGGCAATATTCAGCGGATAAAGGCTACCAGGTCGTCCATTCTCTATTGGCCTTCGGTACAGGGGGAATATGGGGCACCGGCATCGGTAAGGGTTATCAGAAGTTGTTTTATCTCCCTGAACCTCACACCGATTTTATATTTTCGGTTATTGGAGAGGAGCTCGGTCTTATAGGGGTTTTGATTATTCTGGGACTTTATACCGTGATTTTGTGGAGGGGGATATCCATCGCCAGAAACAGCAGAGATGCTTTCGGGTCATTTGTGGCCATCGGCCTTACTACGGCAATAGGTTTGCAGATTTGTATCAACATGGGGGTCGCTTTAGGACTCCTTCCGACCAAAGGGCTTACGCTGCCATTTTTAAGTTATGGCGGCACATCTCTTTTGATGAACATGGTGTCCATAGGGGTGCTGATGAACATCGGTGCAATGAAAAAAGTTCGCAAACGAGTGACCAGTGACAGATAGCAAACAGCAATTATGGATCAAGACGATACAAAAAGGAGGGCAAAGAAAAAAGTTCGCCTGTTGCAAAAGGCTACAAAAACCCTTCGGGTTGTCATTGCAGGAGGGGGGACCGGTGGCCATCTTTTTCCGGGAATTGCCATTGCTCAGGAGTTTCTGGCAAAAAATGCTGAAAACAATGTCTTGTTTGTGGGCACCGGGAAACCGTTTGAAATTTCGATTTTGTCGGACACCGGTTTTGCCCATAAGTGCATTACAGCCGAGGGTTTCAAGGGGCGAGGGGTTTGGAATCAGCTTGTCTCGATCTCAAAAGTACCCAAAGGGATCATTGAATCGATTTTGATCCTTAAAGGCTTTAAACCGAATATAGTGATTGGCGTTGGCGGATACTCCGCAGGGCCTTTGGTCATGGGCGCCTGGCTTTTGGGAATTAAAATTGTTTTGCATGAGCAGAATATTCTGCCGGGGATCACCAATCGAATTCTTTCGCGCTTTGCAGACCGGATATATGTTTCGTTTGCAGAAACGATAATGGGCGTGACACCCAAAAAGATCCGGTTTACCGGAAATCCAGTGAGAAAAGAAATTGTTCAATGTGCAGAAACGTTAAAAAATACAGATATCAAAGCGTCGGAAAAAGAGAAAAAATTCACGATCCTGATACTGGGCGGAAGCCAGGGGGCTCACAGTATAAATATGGCGCTTTTGGAAGCCCTTGAATATCTTGAGAATAGAGAAAATATATTCTTTGTGCATCAAACCGGCGCACAGGATGAAACACAGGTAAAGCAAAGGTATGACGAACACGGCATTGAAAACGATACACGGGCATTTTACAAGGACATGGCCCGTCAGTATCAAAGCGCCGATTTCATTGTATGCCGTTCAGGGGCAACCACTGTGGCGGAAATCAAAGCCATTGGGAAGGGGGTTATTTTTATTCCGTTTCCTTTTGCGGCAGATAACCATCAGGTATTAAACGCCCGATCTCTGGAAAAGGCAGGGGCTGCCGAGATGATTCTTGAAAAAGATCTCAGCGGCAAAGTCCTTGCAGAACGAATCAATTATTATGTTCAACGGCCTGAAGCCCTGCAACAAATGTCGTCACGGTCCAGGGATCTTGGACGCGTCGATGCGGCAGCGATGATTGTCGATGATTGTTATGAGTTGATTTCTTAGTTATGAATTTTGTGGCAAAATTTTTTTCTTTTCGCCACAAAGGCACCAAAACATTAAGAAAGAATAATAAAATAAAATCCTTCGTGTCTTTGTGCCTTGGTGGCAAATATTTTTTGGTTCCGGCGTATCCGGATTAGGTTATTTAAACCAATAAAACTAATTGAACTAAACAAATGTTTCTAAAAAAATACCATATTCACTTTGTGGGAATCGGCGGTATCGGAATGAGCGGAATTGCCGAGCTTTTGCTCAACCTCGGCTATAAAGTGTCCGGATCTGACATCAGTTCTTCAGGCATTACCCGGCGCTTAGAAAGTCTTGGCGGTATCATATTCAAAGGTCATTCCGAAGCACAGATTCTCGGTGCGGATGTTGTTGTCATATCATCAGCCGTCGGCCTTGAAAATCCTGAAATTGTTGCAGCAGGCAGAGCGTCAATCCCGGTCATACCCAGAGCGGAGATGCTGGCAGAACTGATGCGTTTAAAATACAGTGTGGCCATTGCCGGTGCACACGGGAAAACATCCACCACGTCGATTGTCGCCGCTGTGCTGGGTAAAGGAGGGCTTGATCCCACTATCGTTATTGGTGGGAAACTCAAAAGCATCGATTCCAATGCGCTGCTTGGCGAAGGGGACTTCATCGTGGCCGAAGCAGATGAAAGTGACGGTTCTTTTCTGAAAATCTCCCCGACCATCGCTGTGGTAACCAATATTGATCGAGAGCATCTCGATTTTTATCGGGATCTGGACCACATCAAGGACGTCTTTTTGAGCTTCATTGAAAAAATACCCTTCTATGGCCTGGCGGTTCTTTGTTTGGACAATGAGCCCATCCAGTCGCTTATTCCGAAAATTCATAAACGGTTTACAACCTATGGAATGAGTACACAGGCAGATTTTAAGGCAAGAGATGTGGTTTTTGACGGGTTGAAAAGCAGGTTTACGGTGGATCATCTTGGAACATCCTTGGGAGAGATCACCTTAAATCTTCCGGGCATCCATAATGTATCCAACGCTCTGGCAAGCATCGCCGTAGGCGTCGAACTCGATATACCCTTTGACGTGATAAAATCTGCGCTTCAAACTGCAGAAGGCGTTCAACGGCGACTGGAAATTAAAGGAGAAAAAAAGGGGATTACGGTTGTTGATGATTACGGTCATCATCCCACGGAGATTAAGGCCACGCTTTCTGCCGCAAGAGTAGGCTGGCCGGACAGGCGGATTGCTGTGGTGTTCCAGCCACACCGCTATAGCAGAACCCAGGCGCTGTTTGAAGACTTTACCCGTGCGTTCTACGAGTCGGACCTTCTCGTAGTTCTTCCCATTTATGCCGCCGGAGAAGAAAAGATAGATGGTGTTGAAGGATTTGCCTTGTTTGAAGAAATTCAGCGTCACGGGCATAAGAATGTCGTCTATGTGGAAAGTCTCGAAACAGCGGTTTCGCATCTGAAAACAATTTTAGCGTCGAATGATATTCTCCTTACACTGGGTGCAGGAGATGTTTGGAAAGTTGGTGAAATGCTGTTGAAAGAGTTGTGAAAGGACATGACGGTTGTGGTGCTTGACTCGGATTCAATCAAATGGCTTGAAAGCCGTTTTAAACATAACGTCAAATTTGGCGAACCGATGTCCAGGCACACATCGTTGCGCGTCGGCGGACCGGCCGAGGCTTTTGTAGTACCTGAAAACGTTGAAGATCTAGAAGCGCTGGTCAAATGGTCGTGGGATAGAGAACTTTCTTATCTGATCATCGGCAAGGGCACCAATCTTCTGGTCAAGGACAGCGGTATCCATGGCATTGCCATTGCGTTGACAAAGTGTTTGGAAAAAATTGATCAGACCGATACGAACACCGACGGCGTGATTGTCACGGCCATGGCAGGCGTAAACCTGAAGACCCTGTGTGCTTATGCCCTGAAACAAGGCTTGGAAGGCATGAATTTTGCCCTGGGTATTCCCGGAACGGTTGGCGGAGGCATCATAATGAATGCCGGAACGTCTCATGGTTCCATGGAAAATGTGCTAAATTCCATAAATGTTCTTTTGCCCACAGGCCATAAACGCAGAATAAAAAAAGAAGCGCTTGATTTTGATTATCGGAAGCTTTCATGGAGCCCGGAGTTGACGGATGGTCATCCCGATCAAACGGTTATTTTGGACGGCCGATTCTGTCTTTGTCCTTCGGACCCCGAAGCGCTCAAAAAAAAGGCTCGAGAAATTATAAGAACACGCAAGCAAAGGCAGCCCATTGGTTTGCCGAGTGCAGGATGTTTTTTTAAAAATCCGGTATCAGGAGAAACCGCCGGAAAACTTATTGAGATGGCCGGCCTGAAGGGGAAATCCATTGGCGATGCAGAAATTTCATTAAAACATGCCAACTTTTTTATCAACCGGCATAAAGCATCAGCCGCCGATTTTCTGGCGTTGATGGATCTTGCTGAGAAAGTTGTATTAGAAAAGTTCAATGTTCATCTGGAAAGAGAGGTTAAGGTTGTCGGGGCGTAAACGTATACGTAAAAATTATTACAAAAACAGCGGCGCTATAAAGCGCAATAAGATGTCAAAGCGCTTTGTCTTAGGTTTAAAACTAACGGCCGTTGGAACAGCGTTGGTGTTTGTCAGTTTGCTTTTTGTTTTTAGCTACGACTTCTTAACCCAGTGCGATTATTTCAAGGCTCAAGGATTGATGGTTATCGGTACGCATCGACTTACACAAAAACAGGTTTTGCAACAGGCGAATATCACGAACGGCGTCAATATATTCTCAGTTAATCTTTCTAATGTTCGAAAGCGACTGCTTGCCCATTCATGGATTGAAAATGCAGAAGTCAGAAGAGAGCTTCCTTCGGGAATCAATATCAGAATAAAGGAACAAAAGCCTCTTGCCGTTCTTGACCTTGGCCGAAAATTTATCATCAATACCCATGGTGAAATATTCAAAGAAATGGATAAGGCAGACCATTGTAATTTGCCCATGATCAGCGGGCTTGAATTTTCAGACATTAATGTGAAGGGCGAGTTAAGAAGCATTCCATTTGATGCTGTTATGAAAATATTAGGGCTTGGGCAAAAGCCTGAAAGTGTTCTCCCCTACAGCCTGATAAAGATAATCCACGTGGATCGCGAAATGGGCCTTACCATTTATGCTTTTGATCACATCAGAGAAATAAAAATCGGATACGATAATTATCCGGATAAGTATGCCATGCTAAAAGATGTTCTTTTTTATCTGAAAAAAAATGGTGGGTTTTCACGCCTCGAATCAATTGATCTTAATAATTTGAATCGCATCGTTGTAAATCCTGCGAAAATGGAATCCGTTGTCAAGGGTCATAAGGAGGTTTGAAATGCAGGGACAGGAGAATATTATTGTCGGGCTTGATATCGGAACGACGAAAATATGTGCCGTGGTCGGTGAAATAACAGGAGATAAAATAAATATTATCGGTATTGGAACACATCCCTCCATCGGACTTCGAAAGGGTGTTGTCGTAAATATTGAGTCCACCGTAGAATCGATTCAGAAGGCGATTGAAGAGGCGGAACTTATGGCAGGCTGTGAAATTTCATCCGTATACGCCGGTATCGCAGGTGGTCATATCACCGGTTTTAACAGTCGCGGAATCGTAGCAATTAAGGGGCCGGAAGTGACCCAGCAAGATGTAGACCGGGTTATAGATGCTGCGCGTGCCGTTGCAATTCCCATGGACCGTGAGGTTATTCATGTGATTCCGCAGGAATTCATGATCGACGAACAGGGTGGAATTCAGAATCCTGTGGGTATGTCCGGTGTACGCCTGGAAGCCAAGATTCATATTGTGACCGGTGCGGTAACATCTGCACACAACATTGTGAAAAGTGCCAATCGGTCAGGCCTTGACGTTTGTGATATCGTTCTGGAACCGCTTGCTTCAGGAGAAGCGGTGTTGACCAATGAGGAAAAAGATCTGGGTACGGCCCTTATGGACCTCGGCGGCGGCACGAGTGATCTCGCCATTTTTTCAGGGAAAAACATCAAACACACCTTTGTTTTGGCACTTGGCGGTAGCAACCTGACAAACGATATCAGTATCGGTTTGCGTGCATCCATGGCCGAGGCTGAAAAGATCAAGAAAAAATACGGTACATGCATTCCCAGGAACGTCAGTGCCGACGAAACCATCGACGTCCCCGGTATGGGCGGGCGTAAACCCAGAAAACTTCAGCGGCAGATCCTCGGTGAGATACTGGAACCACGTATGGAAGAGATTTTTTCGCTGATAAAAAGAGAAATCTCCAGGGCTGGAATGGAAAAAATTATTACTTCCGGTGTTGTTCTAACCGGTGGGACATCCCTTTTAGAGGGCGTTACGGATATTGCGGAATCGGTTTTCGATCTGCCAACCCGACTGGGCACGCCCAGGGGAATTAGCGGTCTCACGGATGTGGTCAATAATCCCATGTATGCCACAGGTGTCGGACTCGTATTATACGGCGCCAGAAATCAACCGAAAAAGAAATTCAGGATTCGTGACACAAATATTTTCAACCGTATCATGACCCGGATGAAAAGATGGTTTAAGGAGGTCATATGAAATAAGTTGATCTGGAATCAGAAGTTATGGATCGAAGCGGATATGGGGACCGCTCGAAATTGAAAAATAAAAGCAAATTATTTTAAAGGAGGTGGGGGAAATGACGTTTACTTTGGTAGAGAATGAAAATTTTGCAAAGATCATGGTTATTGGTGTTGGTGGCGCCGGTGGAAATGCGGTCAACAACATGATCGACTCCAAACTTCAGGGCGTGAGGTTTATCGCCGCCAATACAGATGCCCAGGCCTTAGAGGTTTCCCAAGCATCTGTTAAGCTCCAGATCGGGGAACAGCTCACACAGGGACTTGGGGCCGGCGCTAACCCTCAAATCGGACGGGAAGCGGCGCTGGAAAATGCCGAAACCCTCAAAAACACACTGGATGGCAGTCATATGGTGTTCATTACGGCAGGATTCGGAGGCGGCACCGGAACAGGGGCTGCTCCGGTCATTGCTGAACTCTGTAAAGAAATTGATGTCTTGACAGTGGCGGTGGTGACAAAACCGTTTTCATTTGAAGGTCGAAAAAGAGCCATACAGGCTGAAGAAGGAATTGATTTTCTCAAGAAAGTGGCAGATACGGTGATCACAATTCCTAACGACAGGCTAAGGGGCCTTGCATCCAAAAATGCCAGAATGATTGATATGTTCAAGAAAGCGGATGAGGTTCTGCTCCATTCCGTCAAAGGGATTACGGATCTAATTATGATGCCGGGGCTTATCAATCTTGACTTTGCCGATGTTAAAACGATTATGTCCAAAGCAGGTATGGCCATCATGGGCATCGGCATCGCAAATGGAGAAAATCGTGCCTTGGAGGCTGCCGAGCAGGCTATATCCCATCCATTGTTGGAAGATATCTCTATTTCCGGCGCTAAGGGTGTTTTAATGAACATCACCAGTAACACCGATTTGACAATGGAAGAGATGACCGAAGCTTCCGATCGGATATACAATGAAGTCGGGGAGGATGCCGACATTATATGGGGAACCGCAGTAGATGACAGCATTGGTAATGAAATGCGCGTTACTGTTATTGCCACCGGAATCGATTCGGGTCCTGACACCAGCATAAAAAATGAACTCAGAGGCAAAGTCAGAGATATCACACTGGACGATATAAACGATGCCGTAGATTATGACGAACCGACATTTATTCGTCGAAAACACGCAGTGGGTGAATCAAGTGGCAGTACCTACAGAGGGTACAGGGGTATTGTCGTCGACAATGCCGACCTTGCGAATCTAGATGTCCCGACGTTTTTACGGAGAAAGGCAGACTAGACGCTTATGTGCAATTTTTTTGCTTTTTGTAACAAAAGATTCTAAGAATATGATTACCTTATCGCAAACAATACAAGCAGGAGGCCGGCTTGTTCAGATTAGTTATTACGAATGATCAACAATGGCATGGACAACCCACAAATTCCGTAAGAACATTACGGATTCCGAAACCGGCGTTATCCGTAAAAAATGGAACGGACGCATCAAGGTCGCGCTGGTTTATCCAAACACGTATCACGTTGGAATGTCCAATCTCGGTTTTCAGGCAGTATATGAACTCATCAATGCATTTGAACATGTCGTATGTGAAAGGTCATTTCTTCCGGACGATGGCGGTTCGGGTACAACAGATCGCATCACCACCATAGAGTCCGGGAATCCCATTTCGGCATTTGACCTTATCGCTTTTTCAGTTTCATACGAGAACGACTACCCCAACCTCCTTACGATTCTTGAAAAAGCAAAACTCCCCCTGGGATTCAAAGACAGAGGAATCCCCCACCCTCTCGTTATTGCAGGGGGAGTCGCTTTTTTTTTAAATCCTGAACCATTGGCGCCGTTTATCGACTGTTTTCTCATCGGTGAAGCTGAAGCCATTTTACCTCGATTTTTCGACACGGTTTCACATGACCTCTTGGCCCAAGACAGAAGATCATGCTTACATACCCTTGCCCGTGATGCTCCCGGCGTTTATGTTCCATCATTATATAAGGCTGCATACAATTCAGATGGAACCCTTGGTGCATTTGAACCGATATCCGACGTGCCGGACAAGGTTGAGCGCCAGTATGTGAAAGATCTTTCCCGGATTCCCACCTGTAGTCCGATTATTACACCCGATACCATCTTTGATAGTACGTTTCTCATAGAAGTCAGCAGAGGCTGTCCGCATGGTTGCAGATTCTGCGGCACAGGATTTGTTTACAGGCCGCCAAGATTCAGGCCCTTTTCGCTTTTAAAAGAATGTATGGAGCAGGGGGCTTCAAAGTCGGATAAAATAGGACTTGTCGGCGCGGCCGTATCGGATCTTCCGGATCTCAATAAAATCTGCGGGCGGGAATTTGAAAGGGACGCTCGAATATCTTTCAGCTCCCTTAGAGCAGACGCTTTGACACCCGAACTTCTCTCAACCCTCAAAAAAAGTAAAACCAAAACAGCTACCATTGCACCGGATGCCGGATCAGAACGGATGCGCAACGTCATTAACAAGGGCATCAGTGAAACCGATATCCTGAATGCTACCGAACAGATTGTTGCCGCCGGAATCCCCAACCTAAAACTCTATTTCATGGTCGGTCTCCCCACGGAAACCATGGACGATGTTGAAGCCATTGTCACACTCTGCAAGAAAATCAAGCATCAATTCCTCAAATCGAGCCGGGCCAAAAAACGCATGGGAGAAATCACTGTCAGTCTGAACAGTTTTGTTCCCAAACCGTTCACCCCTTTTCAATGGGTTAAGATGGATGATGTTCATCTGCTTAAAGAGAAGATAAAGAAAGTCAAAAGCGGCCTGAAAAGAGTGGCAAATGTTCGCGTCCATGCCGATATTCCCCGATGGGCTTACATTCAGGCATTGTTGTCACGGGGAGACCGCAAGGTTGCACAAATATTGTCCTTGGTGAACACGAACCAGGGAAACTGGCCCAAAACCTTTAAATCTTCTCCGATAAACCCTGATTTTTATGTTCTCAGGGAGCGTTCTTTGGACGAACTGCTCCCCTGGGACTTTATCGATCACGGCATCAAAAAATCTTTTCTCAAAACAGAGTACAAAAGAGCCCTTCAGGGTAAAACTTCGCCCCCTTGTCCCATGGAATCTTGCAATATCTGCGGCGTCTGCAAGGAAAAAGTAAAAAAGGAATAATAGCTGTGAACGCAAATTCAGCCAAATGGTAAAGATTGAAGTAAATTCCAAGAATTGGGATGAAAAAGATTATGCAAAAAGCATCCCCCAAAAGGCACCGCCAAGTGCACCCATACCTGCCAGGTTGTGAAGCTGGCGGGTCTTTGATTTTTTTTGCCCTCCTGCCAGGTCACTACTGCTGCGTCTATTAGTTTGATCAAGTGTTTACGCGCAAGATCTTGAACAGTGTTCAAAGCCTATTCTGCCTCTTTCGGGGCTTTCGGGAAGGGGTATAGCATACCTGACCGACAGAGCCTATTAGGATCACACCAGTAGAGCTGGTGGTTTAATGCGATTAATTATTGATGATTGTTCCGGTTTCGGATTTCTTCTCGATGATATTTTGGAGCGTTTCAGAGCCTTGCCACTGGATGATATGAACACGAGATACTTTCTTGTCGAGAGCCTCAAATGCCGATTCCATTTTGGCCATCATTCCTCCTTTGATGGTGCCCTCTGCGATAAATGCTTTTGCTTCTTTAATGGTAAGGTAATGACAAACATCATCTCCCACCATCACCCCGGGAACATCGGTAATAAAAACAAGATCCGTACATTGTAGGCCGACGGCTAAAGCGGCGGCCGCACTGTCGGCATTAACGTTATAACTTTCTCCGCTTTCATTACCTGAAATAGGTGAGACGACCGGCACGCGTCCGGTTTTGAGCGCATCCAGGACAACATCGGGGTTTACCTGTCTAATCTTACCCACAAATCCAAAGTCATGGCCATGGCGTTTTAGCGGCTCGACGATAAACAGCCGTTTGGTTTTTCCTGACATGCGGCTACAGGGTACACCGTTTTGGCTTAACCACGAGGCAATGCGTTGATTGATGGTCCCGGAAAGAACATTTTCGACTATTTTTATATCTTCGGCATGGGTGACCCGAATGCCATCAACCAAAACGGATTCACGATTAGCGTCTTTAAGAGCCTGAGAAATTTCAGCCCCCCCCCCATGCACTATTATAATTTCAACATTTTGACTATATCTAATCGCCTGGGCAAGATCCTTAAAGCCGTTTTTACCTTCGAAGGCTCGACCACCAATTTTTATTAGAATTCTTGGTTTCATAAATACAGCACCTTTATATTGGAAAATAAAATGGCTTCCAAATTTCAACTACAAATTGGTATTGAATAAAAGCAACCTACATATTCTCTAATACTTCTATTCCCAACAAGTTCAAACCTTTCCTTAACACAATGGCCGTTGCTTTGATGAGTGCCAGCCTGGCAGTTACCAACTTTTCATTCTCCGCACGAAGCACATGATGTTTATTGTAAAACTGATTAAACGCTTTGGCCGTATTAAATATGTGAACGGCAATCTTTGACGGATTGAATCCTTGAACAGCGTTATTTATTTCTTCCGGGAATTGAATCAATTTCTGAAGCAACAGAAGCTCTTCTGCGTTGCCAAGAAGGGAAAAGTCGCAATCTTGAAGATTAGAAGCGCTATCTTGAGCTTTCGTCAATATCCCAAAAATTCGCGCATATGCATATTGGCAATAGGGACCGGTAAATCCGTCGAATGAAATGGATTCGGCCGGATCGAAATTGATGCTTTGGGTCGGTCGAACCCGTAACAGATAAAATTTTATGGCACCGATGCCGATTTTTTCTGCACGATGGTTTATTTCATCATCGGAAAGTCGACCTTCAGGATCGCGCTGGCGAATTTCATCAGCGGCCAGTTTTTTTATTTCAGCGATTAGAACATCGGCATCGACGATTTTCCCTTCTCTGGATTTCATTTTCCCTTCCGGCAAATACACCATGCCATAGGAAAGATGGTAGCAATCCTTGGCCCATTCATAGCCAAGGGAACTGAGGATCTGAAAGAGGCATTTAAAATGGTGTTCCTGTTCACTGCCCACCACGTAAATTGAAAAATATAACTTGTGTTCCTCTATTTTTAAAATGGATGTGGCGATATCCTGAGTAATGTAAAGGCTGGTGCCATCAGGACGTAAAAGCGTTACTTTTTTGGCTTCACCGCCTTTTTCCTGGCCGAATTCCGCTACAGGCAAATGAAAAACAGTGTTGCCATGATCATCCTTCGAGAAAACATTTTCTTCCAGACCTTTTTGGATGACATCCTTGCCCACCTTATAGGTGTCGGATTCATAATAAAATACGTTGAACTCAAGTCCGAAATTTTTATACGTTTCGGCAAAGCCGTCGTATACCCAATTGTTCATAGTCTTCCAGAGTTTTACAGTTTTCGGGTCGTCGGCTTCCCATTGTTGAAGCATTATTTGCACATCATCTTCTATAGTTTGGTTTTCATCGGCCTCCCGGGCAAACCGCACATACCAGGTACCGACAAAGTGATCCCCTTTCAAACCTTCGGATTCCGGAGTTGAACCGCTCCCCCATCGTTTCCAGGCCAGCATACTTTTGCAAATATGAACGCCCCGGTCATTAATTAGGTTCGCTTTGACGACCCAATGACCGGTTGCTTCTAATATTTTTGAAATAGACATTCCTAATGCACCATTGCGCAAGTGTCCTAAATGCAGCGGTTTGTTTGTATTAGGCGACAAGTATTCCACCATACCCCGTGTGCCTTGGCCAACAGAGGATTCCCCATATTTATTATTCTTTGAAATTATTTCGGAACAGAATTCTCCGAAAAGCACATCAGGAAATATATTTATATTAAGGTAGGGCCCAGAAATATTTACTTCTTGGATAACGTCATCTGGAGTAATTTTTTTCGCAATTTTTTTCGCAATTTCTACTGGAGATTGACGAAACTGTTTTGCGAGCGGAAAGCACCCGACGGCAAAATGGCCTAGGTCGGTGTTTGGAGGAAAATCAAGTTCAAGATGTTCCGGGATTTGCCCCAGGGCTTTCTCTGTAGCTCTATAAATTTTGTTTAAAATAGTTTCTCTAAGTTTCTGAACAGACATAACCACTTCCTTTGTAAAGATAAAACCTTAATTCCGGGAATCATTTCTTTGGGGTAGATCTCATTTTTTTCAAGACCTTTAAGTGTGGCAAAAAACCGATAAGATATCAAGTTATAAAACCGCTTCGCGATTTTATACAACGTCCGCCCTAGGCGAACTCTATATTTGATATCCTCTTGCACAGTCTTCACCAGCAAGATTTAATTAAAAGTACAAAAGATAAAACCATCTGACTATCTGTCCAACCCAGACCTCCATCGCGTACTTTTAAATGTTTTTGGATAGATTTGCCTAAACCAATCACCTTTGCCAAATCTAAGTATGCGGGCCCGCCGTTTCTGAATTTATGTCTCAAAACTTGGTTTCAATTACACTACATGGTATGTGAAGGAACAAGGAGGTAACGAAGGAAGCCCGTAGGGCGACCGGAGTTACCCCCTTGGCAGCCAATTTTAAAGGAGTATGCCATGAGTGTAGAAAAAGATTTAACACCACGAAAGAATTCTGTATCTGAACAAAAAAAGAAAAGACGTTTTTTATCCCCAGAGAAAAAATTCCAAATATTTTTAGAATCCCAGACCGATAAAACTCCAGTTGGAGAAATTTTAAGACGGGAAGGGATATATTCCACCGATTTGGCCCGGATACGCAAACAGGTAAAGGAAGCGGCCCTTGAGCGTTTGAGCGTTCGCCCTGGTCCAAAGCGCAAGACTGTGCCTCGCGAAAATTATGAAGCCCTGAAACGCGAATTGGAGGAAAAAGAGCGCGCCTTGGCTGATCAGGCAGTGGAGTTGGCGATTCTGCGAAAAAAAACGAATGGGGGTTCGTGGGAGAGATAAAAGGCCAGTGGTTAAGTGAAGAGCAAAAATTAGAGATCCTCGTAATGATTGAGCAAGCAAAAGAAAAAGGCCTTTCTGTAACCCGAACCTGTGTTTTCTGGAGGGTTAACCGGCGCCGTGTGGTGAGATGGCGCGGGAAAAAGAAAAACAACCAAAGTCTGCAGAATCTCAAACCAGGTCCAAGAAAGCCTGCCCATAAGCTTCTGCCTGAGGAGAGGGAAGCTGTTTTGCAGATGGCTAAGAAAGAAGAATATGCTGATTTAGCCCACCGCATTCTTGCCGTAACAGCTTGGGATCTGGGTTTATTTTTCGTTTCTTTTTCCTCTGCGTATCGCATTTTACGTTCCGCAAACCTGATGGCTATGAGAGGTGTTCAAAGTCAACATAATGGTCGTTCAATCCCTCCGGCTCGTAAGGAAATCACCGGTCCGAATCAACGATGGTGTTGGGACATCAGTTATCTTCCAACTTACGAGAAAGGAGTTTTTCTCCACCTGTTTCTGCTTCTCGATGAGTATTCTCGCAAGGCCATCTCCTGGCTAGTCAGTTGGCATCAAACCGCTGAAAAAGCTCGATGTCTTCTGGAAGAAGGTCTGAGCAACGAAAACATCCTTGATCTCTCTGAGGACCAACGTCCTGAGATCATCAACGACAGGGGCCGTCAAATGAAAGCCAAACCAATCAAAAGAATGTTTGAGGATCATCACATGCCCCAGTTGTTCGCCAGGCCACGGACCCCCAATGACAATCCTTTTGTTGAGTCACTATTCAGTACGATTAAAAGGGCTCCTGAGTACCCCGTTCGATTTTTGGATCGCAAACAAGCAGCTGAATACTTTAATCGCTATTTTCCTTGGTACAATACGGAGCATTTGCACTCCGGCATTGATTATGTAACGCCGGAACAATGCCACCGAGGCTTGCGGGATCAAATCGTTGCCCGCCGAAAAGCCGATCTTGATAA
>CALLDL010000059.1 GCA_937998305.1 uncultured Desulfobacterales bacterium
ACTGTTCTCGTGCTCAAAGATGCCGCAGGAGTAAGTCAATGTTTCATCCAGAAAAAGCCTGTAAAAATCGTTTCCCAGATCGTAATGGGCAACGATATTCTCTTTGCTCCCTTTCAGGGTGTTGCGTCGAAAGTAGTGATACAAATTATGAACAGGATCAGAGAGCCAGGACCAGCCTTTGTCCATTTTTTCCATCATTTTCTGATTCAAAATCACCAGACGTATGACATTGGTTAGATGGGATGTTGACCATAGTCCGGCCATATAGGCTTCAGCAGAACCGATGCTGCCGCCAAATACGGTACTCGTATAGAATCGCGGATGATGTACATGAATGGTCGCCTCCAAAGAAACTCCTTTGGATGATTCACCAAACTGGTACTGCTGATCTTTTTCGACCAGGGTAAGTTTTCCTATCTTAAAATCTTTCATCAAAGCGAAAAAAAGTCTACGGGACAGTCTGTCTATGAACGTTTCCCTGAGACATTCCAGGTCAGATGCTTTGTATGGCATGAATATATCCGTCATGGGTCATTTCCTTTAGATGGCAGTGATCTTTTTTGGGGATGCGTAAAAAATGGGGTGTTTTTCAGCAGCAGACGCAGTGCCTGAAAATAGATCATTGTGGTCACTTTCATCGTCATTAAAGGGTATTTCAACAGCACGAGGGTCAATTCTTTATGGCTGATGGGTCGCCTTTTCAGCATCAGAGTGGCATCGAACAGTTTTTTATCTTTTTCGATATCTATCATATGGACGCGAATTATGTCTCCGGGCACACGAAATCGCCAGTCGTATTGGATGTCCATATCAATAAACGGTGACACATGAAAAATTTTGTTGAAACGGTATCGACGCCAATGATCAACGGGGTGTTCATTTTGGTTATCACCGAATACATAACAATGGCGTTCCCCCCAGGGGGTGTTGTGGATTTCAACCACAATGGTTTCAACCCTGATATCTGATGCGTCATAGCAGTAATAAAAACTGGCCGGATTAAAGCAATATCCAAAATATCTTAAGTGGGTCAGCAGTCGAATCGGCCCGGTCGGTCGGTTCCCGAGGTGCCTTTGAACAAGATCTCGAACAGCGGTATCCATGGGCACAAAAGGATCGCCAAAATGATCTTTGCGGCGAAAATAAGCAACATTTAATCGTTGGTATGACCACAAGGGGTGAATATCGAAAAGTGTGGGGAGTTCCTTTAGATCGAGAAACATAAAAAAGAGCCGGTATTGAAACATGTTCGGCCGGGGCCTGAATCGCCGATGTCTTACAGAGCCTTCATAGATAGCGCTCTTTATCATGGCAATGTTTTCCCAAAATGTTTGCAAACCGACAGGGCACTGTTCACGCCGTCCTCATGAAACCCGTAACCCCAATAAGCTCCGCAGAAATAGGTCCGATTTTTCCCGTTTACTTCATCCTGTTTTCGGCGCGCGCTTAAACTGTTCGGGTCGTAGACCGGATGATGGTAACTGATACTCTGAATCACACGGTCAGGATGGATCTTCTCCGGCATGTTTAAGGTTACGCAAAACTCTTCCGTCGCTTTAAGGCTTTGTAGGATATTCATATCATAGGTCAGCGCAACTCGTCCCTTTTCTTCTTTTGGGATGTGATAGTTCCAACTGGCCCAGGCCGTTCTTTTGGGCGGGAGGACCGATTTGTCGGTGTGCAAAATGGCCAGGTTTTCCTGGTAGGGAATGGTGCCTAATACGTCTCTTTCCAGGTCCGAAGGATCCGTCAGCATCCGAAGCGCCTGGTCGCTGTGAGTGGCTATGACCACTTGATCAAAGGAGACCTTGTCTCCTCCCTTTGTGGTAATGTCGACTTTCTCCGGGAATCGTTTGACCGATGCAACCGGCGAGTTCAAACGGATCCGGTCTTTATAGGATCGGGTTAAGGGCCCGATATACTGGCTCGAACCCCCTTTGATGACCAGCCATTGCGGCTGATGACGTACGTTCAGAAAACCATGGTTGTTAAAAAATTCTATCAAATATCGTGCCGGAAACTTTCTGAACTGGACAGGGTCCGCCGACCAGATGGCTTCGCCCATGGGAATAATGAAATGTTCAATGAAGGTGTGACTGTAATTCTTTTGTTCCAAATAATCCTGAAGGGTTATGCTGTAATCATCGGATCGAATGAGTTCCGACGCTTCACGCCGGAAACGAAGGGCATCCCAAACCATCCGGTAAAATGAGGGACGAAAAAGATTTTTTCGCTGAACAAATAAAGCGTTCAAGTTGCTGGGGGAAAAAACCAGCCCCGTTTGATCGCATTGAACGCTAAAACTCATGTTCGACGGTTGCCAGGCCACCCCGAGTGAGCGCATCAATTTGATAAAATTCGGGTAGGTTTTTTCATTGAATACGATAAAGCCGGTATCCACCGGATAGGAAATACCCTCGATGGATACATCGATGGTGTGGGTATGCCCGCCGATGTAGTCATTGGCCTCATACACAACAATGTCGTTATCTTGACTCAGCAAATATGCGGAGACCATGCCGGAGATGCCGGAACCAATAACTGCAATTCGCATCGATTTCATCCCCCTTTAAATGCGATTCAAGGTTATTTGTTAACACAAATATAGGTTGCCGAGTAATGGGTTAGAACTATGGGTGACGTTAAACCCAAAAGGGTTTATTTTGTTTTCAATTTTTCAAGCAGGTTCGAAAGCTGAGCAACATGTCTGCGCTCTTGCCTGATGATCTCATCGATCCGATCCTGCCCGGACTTAGACGGTATCAAATCTTTAATCCCCAGATAAAATAGAATTGCGTCCTTCTCAAGTCCCACGGCTGTTCGGAGTATGTCCTCAAGGGTCTCCTCTCCGGTAAGGGAATCCGCAACAGAAGGACTCCCTTCTCCACCCATGGTGTCCGCCATTGCGGCAAGATACTGAGACACCTCGTCATAGGGATCAAACACCTTCGGATCTTTATCCTTTTGGGTAAGGGTCGTTCGCATTTCGGTGAATATTTTCTGGTGCTGATCTTCCATGTGGGCAAGGCTTTCCAGAAATTTTTGATTTTTGGTATCGGATTGCAAACCTGCGGCCTTCCGGTAAAAGGCGGCACCGTTGTTTTCAATGCGGATTGCCAATTCAAAAATCTCATCTGCGTTAAACACGATGGCCATTTTGTTTCCTCCTTTTTTACATCTCTTTCAGACCGACAACCGGATGTGTTATCGTATTGCCATAAATTTTTGATTCATTTCTAGTGTTATATCAGCTATGTGAAAGTTGAAGATTCCCTTTGAAGCATCCTTAAAATACAGCTGAAGAACTTCGCGGATCACCGGAAACGCCAGCTCTTCCCAGACAATCTCATGTGCTTCTAACAGTCGGACCTCCAAGCTTTCATAACCGACCCGGAAATTTAAATCCTCGAGTCGGCTCAAAAAAATCAGATAGACCTGGCCGATAAAGCTAAGATTGTAAAGGGCATATGGCTTAAGGATCTCAACTTTTGCACCGGCTTCCTCATAGGTCTCCCGTATTGCACCCTCTTCCACGGTTTCGCCGATTTCAAGAAAACCTGCGGGAATGGTCCATTTCCCGTAACGCGGTTGTATGGCACGCCGACACATCAACAGCCGGTCCTCCCATAAGGGAATGCAGCCCACCACCAATTTGGGATTTTGGTAATGGATGGTCTGACAATTGTCACATATGAACCGCGGCCGGTCATCGCCTTGGGGAATGCCATAAGCCCCTTTGGACCCGCACTGATTGCAGTATTTCACTGATCAAAAAGTTCCTTTTTGGTCACCGGATCAAGCCTTAAATCGATCATTATCACAACAAACCTGGTTCGAACAGGTTTTTATCTTAAAACCAATATCATCGTTTCATAGACACTTTTTCCTAAAAGATATCCTTTAATGCCAGCAAGGTTTCAATCGGTGGGTTATCCGAAGGGTCTTTTGAATAGTGAGCGTAACGAATATTGCCGGAAGTGTTTATTAGAAATACACCGGGCATCTGCATAACATCACCCTGTGGCACGCCCGGTGTGTGTCCACGTGACAGGGTTTTCAACCCTTTCAACAAAAGAGACGGTGATGCCATACTAACAACAGAACCCCTACCAAGACCATATGTCTGATAGAGTTTTTTTTCGGGATCGCAGATTATTGGAAATGATATAGAAAATTGTTTTTTGAACGCTTCCGCCTGATCGGGAGTTCCCAGACCAACAAGAACGATCTGAAAGCCATTGTTCTCAAACTGTGTTTTCGAGCGATGCAACTGCATTGCTTGCTCACGGCAAAATGGTCAACCAAAGTGTCTAAGAAAAACAAGAAGCAGGGGACGTTTCTTCCATAGCGCGCTGAGACGGTGGTTCGTCCCGTCGGAAAACGTCACCTCGGCATCCACTGCTTTCTGATATGTTTCTGCTAAAGTCACTTGCCCTGTCCTTTATTTAGAAGATATGATCATGTGATAATTTTGATTTGTTGAAACATTTGGGGGCGATTTGCATCAAAAATTCACGAGAGTACTTAACAGGACAATTAGACGGGAACGCCTTTCTTTTTCAGGTCTTCAAGTATCGCCTTTAATTGGGATTTTTCACAATCTTCAATGTGGTAGACATTTTTTACGCCGTCTGTAAACAGCAATACAAAACGGCCGTTGTCATCCAAGTAGGCTTTCCGAATATAATCATCATCAAGCCAGGGCGTGAGCGCTTTCATAAAATCAGACAAATTACATGTTTTCATTGAAATACCTCCTAACTTCCAGAGTTTTCCGAAACGCCGAATGGGGCGCAAAAATCCCTTTTCGATAGGGTTTAAATTATCACCATATACTATTTCCACCAAAAGACAAAGTCAAAAAGGAACATGTCTTTTTGTCTATCCCATATGATTTGTTCAGGAAAAAGTGGTTTGAAATTATTGATAAGATGTTTATGCTTAAATCTCATTATCACTTTCAACGTTTATGAGTAACATCTATTGGTGTTAAGCCCAAGTGTCAAAATGATGGTTAAAAAAACATTCCGACAACCCGGTATATCCAAATTGTCGGACAGTTAGGAACAATTCTATGAATAAAAACATCGATACGTATCGGTTCTTTATGTTTAGCCCGGTACGTCTACAGGAGCGGCTCTTCCGCCGATGTAATCAATGACTTCGTCATAGGTGTTGGTCAAGTTGCCCTTGACACCATCAATTTCGTCCCTTACCGGCTTCCACTCTAAAGGACATTCCGTCCTGAGCTGATGAATTCTGTCTTCCAATTCAGTGATAACCATCTTGAGATCTTGAATGTTTGGAAGTACCTTTTCCAGTTCAGCAGATCCCAATTGATCGGCTCTGCGAATTGCATCAAAAATTTTTGCCTTCCATAAGGTAAGCTCCATATCCACATTTGAACAATAATCTCTTACTTCCATGATATCCTCCTCTAAAAATTTAGCCCTTGATTAAGATGATTTGGCCAATTTTAATAACTCGGTTAAGTTTTAAAAATCTGATCTTTTAAGATTCAACGATTTAATAATCGAATAAAAAAGTTCTTAATACAAAGATAAGCTCAAAAATATTAATTGCAATAAGAGGTGATTTTGAGTTTTATAGCAGGTCAATACCCTTATTATGGAGCTGAACTTCCAGATATGGAAGTATTGTATTCCTGAATTCAAAGAGCAAAAACAATGGCTGTGGTTCGTCGCATTTTGTTTGGGCGTAGTATCAGCCACGTTTGCACTGGCCACGCTTGTTCGTTTAGCGATATCTATCCACTAAAATCGTCTGGAAACCTATAGTTTCCAACCGGAACTGTTTACGCTCAAACTTCCGGCCGTCTGTGAATAGTCATGCTAAAATTTGACAGTGAGCGGATGAGGTCTTAATTTTCAAATGATTCTTAAAAAACTACATTAAACAAGAAACAGGAGGTTCTATGGAACTGACAGAATATTTTAAAAACACTGAAGGATTTGGCGTGTTGGCCACGGCAGATGGAGATGGAAAAGTCAATTCAGCCGTTTATGCCCGTCCGCATGTGATGGAGGACGGCTCACTTGCGTTTATTATGAGAGATCGACTGTCGCACAAAAATCTTCAATCGAATCCTCATGCCACCTATCTTTTCAAAGAGGATGGTCCCGGATATAAAGGCAAGCGGGTTTACTTAACCAAAGTTCGAGAAGAAGAAAATTCTCCATTGATCGATTCTCTCAGTCGGCGAACCTATCGTTCAGACGAGGGTAGCAAAGAGTCCAAATTTCTGGTGTATTTTAAACTGGAAAGGGAACGGCCGCTCATCGGCGGATAATAGTTTTAAAAAGTGTCTATCCAGAAATGAGATATTTTGTTCAAGATTGAGGCATGCGAGAAAATTAACCACAGGCATATAGTTGATATTCCGAGGATCAATTTTTGAACATAACGAAAATATTGGGTAAAGTAGACATTTATGGATAGATACTAAATAGGAATTTTATTCATGATTCGTTTCGGTCTGTGCTGCATCTTTCGTAAAGAGCCCATTAAATTCCGCCGCACAACCGCAAAATATCTGCAGAAATTTTCCCGGAATCAACAGCTTAAATACCTTGCCGAGATTTGCCGACACAATGCCCACAGCCTGAACAAAGCCCTGCGATATTGTCGCGATAACGACATTAAGGATTTTCGGATAAACAGCCAGATAATGCCCCTAAAAACCCATCCCGATGTAGGCTATTCCACGGAAGATTTGCCTCTCCATGATCAAATTATACAGACATTCAAAGACTGCGGCCGGTTTTGCCAAAAGCACGACATTCGAACGACGTTTCATCCCGACCAGTTTATTTTGCTCTCGTCACCGAGCAGCGAGGTGGTTCAGCGTTCTATTGCCGATTTGATCTACCAGGCCGAGGTGGCCAAGTGGGTTAATGCGGATGTCATCAACATCCATGGCGGAGGGGCTTATGGGGATAAGAGCACGTCGCTTCGCCGCTTCAGAAAACGAATCGAACAACTCCCCGGCGCGGTTCGCTCTCGATTGACACTGGAAAACGACGACCGGGTGTACACGCCCAAAGATTTGCTGCTGGTCTGCAGGGACATGGACATCCCCATGGTGTATGACGTGCACCATCATCGCTGTTTGCCAGACGGCAGCAGTGTTGAAGCAACCACAGAACTGGCTATAAGCACCTGGAGCCGAGAGCCGCTCTTTCATCTGTCAAGCCCCAAGTACGGCTGGGAATCCAGCAAACCTGGCAATCATCATGATTACATTGATGCAGATGATTTCCCGGCGTGCTGGACGAATCTCGACATTACGGTCGAAGTGGAAGCCAAGGCCAAGGAATTGGCCGTGTTGAAGTTAAAACAAGACCTTATCGACAGGGTTTAGAAGAACCGATAAAATTTAACAAATTTTAAAATGATATTTCACAATATAAATTCAAACAAACAAAAGGAGAACGCTATCATGAAAGTATTAATCGCATATTACTCGACATATGGACATGTCCATAAAATGGCAGAAGCTGTTGCAGAAGGTGTAAGGGAAATAGAGGGCGCTGAGGCAATTCTGCGTCGAGTGCCCGAGACGCTTCCGGAGGAAGTGCTCGAAAAAATGGGAGCAGTTGAAGCACAACAATCCATGTCAAATGTGCCGATTTGTACGGTAGAGGAGCTTGCTTTAGCAGATGCCGTTATTTTCGGGACGCCGACACGGTTCGGCAATATGTGCGGCCAAATGCGTCAATTTCTGGATGCAACCGGACAACTCTGGGCAACGGGCGCTTTGGTCGGAAAGGTAGGAAGTGTTTTTACAAGCAGTGCAACACAACACGGGGGGCAAGAGTCCACTATCCTTTCGTTTCACATCACCCTGCTTCATCATGGATTCGTTGTTGTTGGTTTGCCGTATACGTTCCAGGGACAAATGCGTACGGATGAAATAACGGGAGGGTCTCCTTATGGCGCTTCTACAATTGCCGGCGGTTCAGGAGAAAGGATGCCAAGTGAAAATGAGCTGGATGCCGCACGTTTTCAAGGCAAACATGTCGCAACGATTGCGTTGAAACTGACAAAATAGTTTTTAAATTTAAATTCCCCGCAGCTTTCTACGGGGAAAGTTCGTTGAAATGTTAGGTGACAATGTCCAAACTATTTTTGATTTTGGGCAGCATTAATGCGGCTACAGCAGTTTCTATGGGGGCATTTGGAGCACATTTTCTAAAAACTAAAATTCCTGAAGATATGCTTTCCGTATTCCAAACGGCTGTTCAATATCATTTTTATCATTCGCTGGGATTAATGATTGTCGGGGTGCTGACATTATATTTTAAACCTAAAAAATATCTTGGAATTGCAGGATGGATGATGTTCATTGGTATTATTCTGTTTTCCGGAAGCCTTTATCTTTTAGGCACAACTACCATGCGATGGGTCGGCATAATCACTCCTTTTGGAGGAATAACATTCATTGTATCCTGGGTATTTATCGCAATTACTGTTTGGAAATGGTCATCAACTAATATTGGCCTGGAATAGGAGATAATTTATGATAAAACGACTACTTTTTTTTATTCCGATCCTCATATCGGCCTGTGTAAACATTCCAGAAAATGTTTCGATTGTTGCAGGTTTTGATATCGATCAGTATTTGGGCACTTGGTACGAAATAGCCAGACTGGATCACTCCTTTGAAAGAGGTTTAGAAAGAGTAACAGCCGAATACAGCCTCAGAGATGATGGTGGTATTAAGGTTGTCAATAAAGGGTTCGATTCCCAAAAAAAGAGATGGAAAGAAGCGATCGGCAAAGCATACTTCGTAGGTGATTCAAATCTTGGCAGTTTAAAAGTATCCTTTTGGGGTCCTTTTTACAGCAGTTATAATATCATAGACCTTGATAAAAAAAATTATTCCTATTCACTGGTATGCGGGCCCAATAAATCCTATTTGTGGATTTTGGCAAGAGAACCCCATATGGAAGAATCCCTAAAATTCGAATTGATTAATAGGGCAAAAGATTTGGGGTTCGAAACTGACAAACTGATTCATGTAACCCAATAAAAGGCCGATAAAGGCTCAATATGGATGGTTAATTTTCCGACAAGGTTCCGGACCTTCTATGACGTTAATTTTTAATGGAATGAAGATGGTATTTCAGGAATCGTACTGATGATTTGAACCCCAATGTTCACGATTTTCACGATCACCCTCATTCATCAACAAGGCGGGCATCACAAAAACCGGCTGACCAGTTAAGACCAAGACCACAATATGTTGATTTTTCCTGCCTCAATCCAGTCTGAAAAATGAGGCTTTATCCAAGTGTTATACTCATAACATATCAAATTTATTGAGGGATTTTATGCCGTGGCGATAAATTGCAGATATCACAAGATTTTCGATGCATGGTTTATAGCTGACTTTCAGGAGCGATTTTCATAAACCAAGCCTTGAAGCGGAGCCACCAACTTGTCAAGGGTTCTTTGGTTTTGATCACGTCGCGGTTGTTGATCCGGCCGTGCCACTCGAGCTGGCCTTTGTCGTTTTCGCGTACCTGATAGGTGAGGGTTGCCAGTCGTTCATCTGCGCCTTGGGCCAAGCTTCCAATCATGGCCACAGAGTCAATCAACAGGCCCATTTCGGCGTTGATCTCAATGGAACGAGGATCAAGATTCAGCGAGCCGACAAACAATTGGCTTCGGTCAATGTAGAACACTTTGGTATGCAGAGTCAGTACATCCGGACTGTCTTCACTGCCCGGCAATTCACGCGCCGCATTGGCTCGCGCTTCATAAAGCTCGGCGCCGGCCCTAATGACAGCCTTGCGGTAGCGCGCATAGGCGGAATGCACCGGTATGTGATTGTTGGACGCCAGTGAATTGGTGACGATAACGACCCGCACCCCCTTGGCGACAAGATCGCGAATAAACTGCACGCCGTCATTGCCAGGCACATAGTAGGGCGAAATGAAAATAACTTCTGTTTTGGCGCTTAGCACGACCTCACGCAAGTCTTTGGCCAGCAGCATATGCGCTTTATCGATCTTGTGGATCAGCTTGTCGGGTTTGTCGGCAAGCACCCTTGCCGGCGCAGCGAACAGAGGTTGCCGACCGGCGATGAGATCCTGCAGCAGCTGGCTATTCAGTGCTTTTTCGTAGACCGTTTCGTAGATATTGTCGAGTTCATCAGCGACTTCTGCGCGAACGGTTTCCAGATCTTCTTTTTTGGGGTTGCTGGTGAACTGCTCGATGGGCACCGCGCGCGAATGATTCCAGTATTCGTCAAAGGACTTGGATATATCCGCTGCGATGGGCCCCAGGGCCAAAACGTCGAAGTCGACAAACACAACGTCTGTTTTGAGCTCAAAGTATTCATCGGCGATATTGCGGCCGCCTACTACGCTGATCGAATTGTCCACCGTATACGATTTGTTATGCATGCGCCGGTTTGCCTGACTGAAATGGCCGATAAAGTTAAACACCGGGATGCCGCGCCGGGAA
>CALLDL010000060.1 GCA_937998305.1 uncultured Desulfobacterales bacterium
GAGATGGTGATGCCCGGAGACAATGTGACGATCGCAGCGGAGTTGATAACGCCCATAGCGATGGAAAAAGAGCTACGGTTTGCCATCAGGGAAGGCGGCCGGACGGTTGGCGCCGGTGTGGTCAGTGAGATTATCGAGTAAAGAGAAACGAGAATAATAATGAATACTAAAATCAGGATCAGGCTCAAGGCATATGACCATAAACTTCTGGATCAATCTGTTGGAGATATTGTCAATACGGCCAATAAAACCGGAGCAAATGTCGTCGGACCAATACCACTTCCAACAAGAATCAACAAATATTGTGTTCTTCGATCTCCTCATGTAGACAAGAAATCTCGTGAACAGTTTGAAATCAGAACACACAAACGTCTTCTCGATATTCTGGAGCCGACTCAACAAACTGTTGATGCTTTGATGAAGCTGGATCTTTCTCCAGGCGTAGATGTTGAGATAAAACTGTAGTATTTAATAAAGGTCGTTTCATAAAAGCGACAATAGGGAAAAAATAATAGTAATGTGTAATGGATTGATAGGAAAAAAATTGGGAATGACGGGTCTGTTTACTTCCGAAGGTAAATATATTCCGGTGACAGCCATTCAGCTTGGCCCATGTGTGGTTACCCAGATAAAGACTGTCGCCACCGATGGATATAATGCACTTCAGCTTGGTTTTGGCGAGAAAAAGAAATCTCGTGTAAACAAAGCGTTGGAGGGTCATCTCAAAAAAATTGGTGAAACGCGTTTTGCATTTCTGCGTGAAGTTTACGTGAATGATCCAAGTGAATACGGGCTTGGCCAGACAATAAATATAGATATTTTCAATATCGGAGAATACATTGATGTTACCGGAACGACCAAAGGAAGGGGTTTTTCCGGTGTTATTAAACGTCATGGGTTCCATGGCGGCAAGAAAACTCATGGTAGTCACAGTCACAGAATTCCAGGATCCATCGGATGCAGTGCGACGCCTGCAAAGGTTATTAAGGGAAAAAAAATGCCGGGCCAGTATGGGAATACTAGAAAGACAATTCGAAATTTGGAAATTGTCGACATTAGGCCGGAAGAAAATCTTATTCTGATAAAAGGAGCAATTCCGGGTTCAAGAAACGGTATTGTTGAAATCAAGAAACCCAAAATTGCTAATAAATGATGGTTTTTTCATATCGAGTCTGAATCCACCCATATTCCGTTTTTGGTCGGATTTAAAATTAAATATACCTAAGCCCGTTTGAAAGAATTAAACGATCAAATAAATTAAAGAAATCTTGAGATATTAATGATATGGCTGTTGTAGATGTTATAAATCGTAAAGCAGAAAAAGTTTCACAGGTTGAACTTGAAGACAATATTTTCAAGATTCCCGTTAAGTCGAGTATACTGCATGAAGTTGTAACCATGCAACTTGCAAATAGACGTGCAGGTTCCGCTTCCGTAAAGCATCGCAGCGATATAAGGGGAAGTGGAAGAAAACTTTTTAGACAGAAAGGAACCGGTCGTGCACGGCGTGGTGATGTTAAATCACCCCTGTTAAGAGGCGGAGGTTCTGTGTTTGGACCTGATCCCAGATCCTATTCGTACAAGGTCCCCAAAAAGGTAAAAAGACTGGCACTTAAGATGGCCTTGAGCACAAAACTTAAAGAAGACAACCTTATTGTGATTGACGAGTTTAATCTCGATAAGATTAAGACCAAAGAATTCTCTGCTGTTTTGGATGTGTTAAACATAAAAAATGCATTGATTATCACCGAAAAAAAGAATGAGAATCTCGAGCTGTCTTCCAGAAACGTTTCCGGAGTAAAAGTATTAAGAGTGGAAGGAATGAACGTATATGACATTCTTAAATATGAGAATGTTGTTTTGCTTGAGTCTTCGATAAAGTCCATTGAAGGGAGGCTGCTTGGATGATTCCGCATGATTTAATTAAACGGCCTTTGGTTACTGAAAAAACTAATATTCAAAAAGAGAGTTATAATCAGATTACATTCGAAGTCGATCGCAGGGCGAACAGAGTTGAGATTAAAAAGGCTGTCGAGAATATTTTCAATGTCAAGGTCGAGACGGTAAGAACAATGCAGATCAAGGGCAAGACCAAACAAAGAGGTCGAGTTATAGGAAAACGAAGGGACTGGAAGAAAGCGATTGTCAAATTAATGCCAGGTGAGCGAATCGATTTTTTTGAGGGAGTATAAAAGGGGTAAGGAATGGGTTTAAAAAAAGTAAAACCTACATCTGCCGGGAGGCGTGCTCAATCATATTCGACATTTGATGAAATTACTAGCACCACTCCTGAGAAGAGTCTCTTAAAGGTAATTAGGAAAAAAGGAGGCCGTAACTCCTACGGACGTATTACGTGCAGACATCGCGGGGGCGGTCATAAACGGCATTACAGAGTTATCGATTTTAAAAGAGATAAAATAGGGATTCCTGCCAGAGTGGCTACTATAGAGTATGACCCGAATCGATCTGCACGGATTGCGCTTCTCCACTATGCTGATGGTGAAAAGCGATACATACTGGCACCGGTGAATCTTCGGGTCGGCGACACCGTGATTTCAGGACCTGAAGCAGATATAAAACCAGGCAATACATTACCCCTTAGCAAGATTCCTCTTGGAACACATATTCATAACATTGAATTGCTTATCGGAAAGGGTGGACAGATTGTAAGAAGCGCCGGAACATACGCCCAGTTAATGGCAAAGGAAGATCGCTATGTGCTTATAAAACTTCCATCCGGAGAAGTCCGAATGATCCTTTCAAACTGCAAGGCTACCATCGGTCAGCTTGGAAACGTGATCCATGAGAATATATCTCTTGGTAAAGCAGGACGCAAACGATGGCTCGGCAGACGTCCCAAAGTTAGAGGTGTCGCCATGAACCCCGTTGACCATCCAATGGGTGGCGGTGAGGGAAGATCTTCCGGCGGACGACATCCATGCAGCCCTTGGGGTATGCCGACAAAAGGTTTTAAAACGCGCAAAACAAGAAAAAGCAATCGCTATATTATTAAAAAGCGTACGAAGAAATAGCAGGAGAAGTTATGCCACGATCGTTGAAAAAAGGTCCGTTTGTTGATCAAAAACTGTATAAGAAAGTGCGTATCACCCAGGAGACCCGGAGCAGTCGAGTGATTAAGACATGGTCCAGAAGGTCGACAATAATTCCTGAGATGGTGGGTATTACCCTGGCGGTTCATAATGGAAGAAAGTTTATTCCCGTATTTGTAACAGAGGACATGGTAGGACATAAGCTCGGTGAATTTTCACCGACTCGGACGTATTACGGTCATGCTGCTGATAAAAGATCAAGGTTAAAGCGATAAAGCTGTCAGAAAAGGAAGTGTTTGTAATGGAAGTTAAAGCTGTAGCAAAATATGTTCGCATTTCTCCTCAGAAAGTTCGTAAATTGATTGATGGTGTTAAGGGAAAGCCCGTAGAAGAGGGCCTGAACATGCTCAAATTTATGCCCCAGAAGGCAGCATCAATCGTTGAAAAAATAATCAGAAGCGCTGTGGCAAATGCTGATCAATATCCGGATATGGATGTCGATTCTCTGGTTATTCATAATATTACGGCGGACCAGGGGCCAACGTTGAAGCGTTTCAAAGCTAGAGCGCGCGGCAGAGGCACACGTATATTAAAAAGGACTGCCCATATAACGGTAATTCTATCTGAAGGTTAGATCTAAAAAGGAGGTAACAGCTTGGGCCAGAAAGTAAATCCTATTAGTTTGAGATTGGGTATTGTTAAAACCTGGGAATCTCGGTGGTATGCTGGAAAAAAATATGCTGATTATATTCTGGAAGATTATAATATAAGGAAGTTTATAAAAAAGAGACTATACCATGCAGGTATTTCAAGGGTTGAAATTGAAAGATCGTCCAAGCGTGTCAGGCTCCGTGTATTTACATCCAGGCCCGGAATTGTCATCGGAAAAAAGGGATCTGAAATTGCGTTACTCAAAAAAGAACTTGAAAAAATTGTTTCACATGAAGTCATTATCGATATCCAGGAAGTCAGAAAACCCGAGCTTGATGCCCAGCTTGTCGCTGAAAATATAGCACTTCAGATTGTACGGAGGGTTGCATTTCGACGTGCCATGAAGCGAGGCATTTCATCCGCGATGCGATTTGGTGCCGAGGGTATAAAAATTATATGCTCAGGCCGGTTGGGCGGGGCCGAGATGGCGAGGACCGAACAGTATAGAGAGGGCCGAATACCTTTACATACTTTAAGGGCGGATATAGACTACGGTTTTGTAGAAGCTCGCACAACATACGGAATTATCGGTATAAAGGTGTTTATTTTTAAAGGAGAAATTTTAAAAAAAGATAAGGTGGCGATTGGTGGTTAGGTCTGGATCGTTGTGCAAGCCATCTCAAAAATACATCTAACGCCCAATTACGGTGTTGCGAGCTTCTTCAAAATGCTCACATACTCTCTTCATGTATGCTGCTTTTTTCATCGGCTCACGCCTTGTCTTTGAGCATAATCTGCAATTTTGAGATGGCCTGTAGAAAAGCTACTTTTTGACTTTTATTTGGTACCAAACATAGTCGTAATGGAGATATAAGGGATGCTTAGTCCAAAAAAAGTAAAATTTCGAAAACAGCAAAAAGGCAGGATGAGAGGGATTTCATATCGGGGATGTAATCTCGATCACGGTGAATTTGGATTGCAGGCCGTAGAGTGCGGGACAATCAGTTCAAAGCAGATTGAGGCCGCACGTATCGCAATGACACGGCATGTGAAAAGAGGCGGAAAGATGTGGATAAGGATATTCCCGGACAAACCGTTCACGAAAAAGCCTGCTGAAGTCAGAATGGGAAAAGGAAAAGGATCTCCTGAAGGATGGGTGGCCGTCGTTCGCCCCGGGAGAGTTCTCTATGAAATGGAAGGTGTTCCCAGAGACCTGGCCAAAGAAGGGTTTCGGCTTGCCTCACATAAGCTTTCTGTAAAAACAAGGTTTATAGAGAGGGGTGATTTGTAATGAAAGCGAGTGAGATTAAAGATCTGAGCATGGAAGAAATGCTCCGAAAACTTGATGATCTTAAAGAGGAATTTTTTAACTTGCGCTTTCAGCATGAAACCGGCCAGCTCGAAAATCCCCAGAAGATGAAGCAAACTAAACGCGATATTGCCAGGGTGAAAACTTTCATAAAACAATCTGAATTAAATAACGAGGCGGGTTAAAATAATTATTACAATGAAAAAACGATTATTGAAAAGACAGATGGTCGGAACTGTTGTAAGCGACAAGATGGACAAGACTGTAGTTGTCCTGGTTGAGAGACTGGTTAAGCATAGACTTTATAAAAAGTATATTAGAAGACGCGCCAAATTTGCAGCTCATGATGAAAATAATGCTTCTCGTATTGGCGACAAAGTGTTGATCATCCAGTCCAGTCCAATTAGCAAAACCAAGAAGTGGCGTGTTAGAGAAATTGTCGAAAAAGCTGTTTAATTCTTAAATTACGGTTTCTTAGCACATCAAAAAACATGACTTTTTACGAACGTTTTAGGTTTTAAAGGTCTATAAAGAGAGTTGAAGATAAAAACCTAAAGTATGATGAATTTATTTTATAAATTCATATTTATATAAGGAAAGTAAAAAAGATGATTCAGGCGGAGACAAGATTGACTGTGGCGGACAATTCTGGAGCCAAGATATTATACTGCATAAAAGTTCTTGGGGGTTCACGAAGAAGGTATGCAAGTGTCGGTGACATCATTGTTGTATCTGTTAAAGAAGCCATACCGAATACCAAGGTCAAAAAAGGGGATGTTTTGAAGGCTGTTGTGGTTCGAACCAAAAAGGAGATTCGAAGACCGGATGGGTCATACATACGATTTGATGATAATTCGGCTGTTTTAATTACACAGACCAGGGAACCCATTGGGACGCGAATATTCGGGCCGGTAGCGAGAGAGCTCAGAGCCAAAAGATTTATGAAAATTATATCACTTGCCCCGGAGGTATTATAGTTAAAGGCCCAGTGGAGAATTGATTCATGATAAAAAATAAATGTCACATAAAAAAAGACGATAAAGTAAAGGTTGTCGCTGGCAAGGATAAGGGTAAGATCGGTAAAGTTCTTAGTTTAAAAAGAAAGAATAGCAGAATTATTATTGAAAATATCAATATGATGAAAAAACATGCTCGGGCCAGTGCAAAGCACAGGCAGGGCGGAATAATTGAGAGTGAATCGCCGATCCATTGGTCAAACGTCATGTTGATGTGCAGCAAATGTGTTACACCCGTAAGAATCAAAATGAAGCGTCTTGAGGATGGAAAAAAGATACGAATTTGCAGTAAATGCAGTGAAATTATAGATTCTTAGGGTCGTGTGTCGGAGGGATTGAATGTCACAATTAAAACTGTATTATAATAAAGAAGTCGTTCCCAAGTTGTTGAAAACCTTTAAATACGATAACATCATGCAGGTCCCAAAGCTTGAGAAGATAGTATTGAATATGGGACTTGGCGAAGCGATTCATAACATCAAACTCCTTGATTCAGCCTTGGAAGAACTAAAAATTATATCAGGTCAGCAACCGGTTGTCACTCGTGCTAGAAAGTCCATAGCAGCGTTTAAGTTGAGGGAAGGAATGCCTATAGGCTGTCGGGTTACACTCCGTTATAAACGTATGTATGATTTTTATTATAAATTAGTGAATATAGCGCTACCTCGTGTTCGTGATTTTAGAGGTCTTTCGGGAAAAGCGCTTGATGGTCACGGAAATTATACGTTGGGAATTAAAGAGCACATTATTTTTCCTGAAATCGATTACGATAAAATCGATAGAATCAAAGGTCTTAACATTACGATAGTTACATCTGCAAAGACGGATGAAGAGGGGAAAGAACTTCTAAAATCAATGGGTATGCCGTTCAGGAATTGAAGAATAAGCAACGAGTGTCGATAGTCAATCAAATATGGAGGAAGATTTGGCAAAAAAATCTCTAAGAATAAAAGCAGTTAAAAAACCCAAGTTCAAAGTGAGAACATACAACCGGTGCCCCATTTGCGGCAGACCAAGGGGATTTTTAAGGAAATTTGGAATTTGTCGTATTTGTTTTCGAAATCTCGCCTCCCAAGGAAAACTTCCGGGTGTAGTGAAATCAAGCTGGTGATTGTTTAAAACCGGCTTAAGTGTACTCAAATTGTGTTTATACTGAGAAATTAGGCATAAAAGCTTAAAGAAACAAATTAATAACGGAGAAATTTATTGTGATGAGCGATCCAATTGCTGACATGCTGACCAGAATAAGAAACGCCGGAAAGGCAAAATTCAATAGTGTCGACATTCCAGGGGCAAAATTAAAAATAGAATTGGCCCGGGTATTAAAAGATGAAGGTTTTATAAGAAATTACAAGCTCATTAAAGATAAGAAGCAAGGCATCTTACGTGTTTATCTTAAATATGATGAAAAAGAGACCCACGCAATTTATGGCCTTGAGCGCGTCAGTAAACCCAGTAGACGTGTTTATGCCAAGAGCAAGGATGTAAAACCGGTTTTGAACGGAATGGGTATTGCAGTTTTATCAACCTCAACAGGAATAATGACGGATAAGAAGGCCAGAGCTAAAAATGTGGGAGGAGAAATTCTCTGCAATATTTGGTAAGTTTATCACTCGTTATTGATAGATGATTTAAATAATGAATTACCGATAAGGACGTAATCAATGTCAAGAGTAGGAAAAACACCGATAAGTATACCTGATAAGACCAAAATAACCTATAAGGACAGAATTATTACTGTGCAGGGTGAAAAGGGGACACTTACAAGATCTGTTCATCCAGCAGTTGATTTAAAGATAGAAGATGGAATGATAAAGGTGGACGTTGTTAAAGATGACAGGACCAGTGGGGCTTTGCGAGGATTGACGCGTAGCCTTGTCGCCAATATGGTTATCGGTGTGAACAAAGGATTTGAAAGAGTTCTTGAAATACATGGTATCGGCTATCGTGCAGTGCTTAGTGGTAACTGTATCGAATTTAATCTCGGATATTCACATCCTGTTAAATTTGATCTTCCCGAAGGTATCTCAGCATCCATTGACAAAAGGAACGTTATAAGATTGACCGGTATCGACAAAGAGTTGTTAGGTCATACCGCTGCATCTATTAGGAGATTGAGGCCGCCCGAAAGCTATAAGGGTAAGGGAATAAAATATGCTGAGGAACGTATTCAGCGCAAGGCTGGGAAATCTGGAGCCACAGCATTATAAGGTTATAGAATATGGGGTCATTGAATTTTAAAAAAAGAGCGCGCTTAAAGAGGAAAAAAAGGATCAGGAAAAATCTGGTCGGCACACAGGAACGTCCTAGACTGAGTGTTTTTCGAAGCTCAAAACATATCTACGCTCAAGTCATTGATGATACGTATGGACGTACTCTGGTGGCTGCATCAAGTATGGAAAAAGTAGTAAAAGAACACCCTGAATTTGAAAATAAAGTTGCCGTGGCAGGTTTTGTCGGGAAACTTATCGGTGAGCGGGCTGTAAAAAAGGGTATAAGCAAGGTTGTTTTTGACCGAAATGGTTTTTTATATCACGGTCGAGTTAAAGCTATTTCAGATGGTGCCCGTGAGACGGGTTTGGATTTTTAGACTTTAATGCTTTTGGTGTCTAATTGAAATCACAGAGTTTAGTAACGCTTAATGACATGTGATTTGAGTCATCCATGATGAAGGAGGCAGATTTTTGTTCAAACAGGATAAAGGCGAAAATCAGTTAATTGATAAGGTTGTTTACATTAACCGTGTTGCAAAGGTTGTCAAGGGCGGCCGCAGGTTCAGCTTCAGCGCAATCGTTGTGGTTGGTGATGGTGAAGGAAGCGTTGGCTACGGACTTGGAAAGGCAGGTGAAGTGCCTGAGGCAATTCGCAAAGGTATAGAGAAAGCTAAAAAGAACATGGTCAAAATACCTTTGATTAATGAGACGATACCTTATGTCGTTGTCGGAAAATATGGAGCCGGCCGTGTTCTGTTAAAACCTGCCTCCAAAGGTACCGGCCTTATCGCAGGCGGAGCTGTTCGAGCTGTGCTGGAAGCTGCAGGTATTCAGAATATTCTGACAAAGTGTATGGGGTCGCATAATCCTCATAATGTCGTCAAGGCCACCATTGAAGGTCTTTCTCGATTGGAGAGTCGCGAACAGGTTGCTGCCAGGCGAAATATTGAAGTAGAGGCCCTTTAGATCACTTTTAACTTTTCCGGGTTGTCTGGGTTCGGATTTTCAAATTAAGAATGAGGATTGATGACGATAAGCTGCAGATTAAAAGATCCAGGGCAATCAAATTGGCCATCGGCAATGGTTAATGGTGAGGAATAATAAATGAGTGGAATGTTGAAAATAACTCTTGTGAAAAGCATGATTGGAAGGCCCGAAAAACACCGGAAAGTACTGCGAGGCATGGGACTGACAAAGATTAATAGAACGGTTGAACTTGAAGATACGCCTTCTATTCGAGGAATGGTCCACGTGGTTTCGCATCTGGTGAAAGTCGAGGAAAAAATAGATGAAACTGAATGAATTGTCACCACCGGACGGATCGCGCGGAACCCGAAAACGTGTAGGGCGTGGTGTGGGATCAGGTAAAGGAAAAACAGCCGGAAGAGGTACAAAAGGTCATAACAGCCGCAGTGGAGGCGGTGTAAGGCCTGGTTTTGAAGGCGGCCAAATGCCGATTCATCGTCGTTTGCCCAAACGCGGCTTTACCAATATATTTAAAAAGAAAATAGCCGTAATTAATATTCGTGACTTGGCAAAGTTTGAGAGCGGGAGTATTGTGGACGAGGCATCCCTTATTCGAGCCGGTCTTGTTAAAGGCCGAAGAGACGGTATTAAACTGCTCGGACAAGGAGAGATTAAAATTCCGCTTACAATCAAGGTGAATGGGGTCAGTAAAAACGCCAGAGAAAAAATCATTGCCGCGGGCGGGAATATAGAGGTTGGTTAATATGCTTGGTGGTGGGTTCGGAAATATATTCAAAATACCGGAGCTGAAAAAAAGGATTTTATATACATTAGGACTACTGATTGTCTATCGTATTGGTGTTCATGTTCCAACTCCAGGTATAGACTCTGTGGCCCTGGCCTCTTTTTTTGCGCAAGCAAAAGGGACGTTGCTTGGTCTTTTTGATATGTTTTCGGGGGGCGCTTTAGAGCGGCTTTCTGTTTTTGCTCTTGGGATAATGCCCTATATCAGTGCATCGATTATACTTCAGCTTTTAACGGTGACAATTCCGCATTTAGAACGCTTGTCTAAAGAGGGTGAACAGGGAAGAAAAAAGATAACACAGTACACCCGTTACGGCACGATACTGCTCAGCGTAATTCAGGGATTCGGTATTAGTATCGGCCTTGAACAAATGACTTCTCCCGGTGGAGCCCCGGTGGTTATTTTGCCCGGATGGGCATTCAGACTCATGACAGTAATGACCCTAACGGCGGGGACGGCCTTTATTATGTGGCTGGGTGAACAAATTACTGAACGGGGTATCGGCAACGGTATTTCTCTTATCATATTCGCCGGCATTGTCGCACGAATGCCAATTGCAACTGGAAATACATTCCGCCTCCTTTCAACAGGTGAAATGGGGTTGTTTGTTGTTCTCATTTTGGTTGTTCTAATGATAGGTGTTATCGCTTTCATCATCTATATGGAGCAGGGCCAGCGGCGGATATCGGTTCAGTATGCCAAAAGAGTCGTCGGCCGAAAGATGTATGGTGGTCAAAGCACTCATCTGCCGCTAAAGGTTAATACCTCAGGTGTAATACCACCGATTTTTGCTTCATCAATTATAATGTTTCCGGCAACATTGGCCAGCTTTATTGCAGTTCCATGGATGCAGAGTGTGGCTTCAGCCATGAGGCCGGGTAACATTGCGTATGAAACTTTATATGTCGGGTTTATATTCTTTTTCTGCTACTTTTATACCGCCATTACTTTTAATCCCGCCGATGTTGCAGATAATATGAAAAAACAGGGTGGATATATTCCAGGTATCCGCCCGGGTAAACGTACGGCAGACTATATCGATAGGGTTTTGACTCGAATTACTTTAGGCGGGGCTATATATGTTTCTGCAGTGTGCGTATTACCATCTGTTTTAATGACAAAGTTTAATGTTCCTTTTTATTTTGGCGGTACTGCTCTTTTAATTGTGGTGGGGGTTGCCGTCGATACCATTCAGCAAATAGAATCTCATATGCTGACCCGACATTACGAAGGATTTTTAAAAAAGGGCGGGGCCGGAAGGAAAGGAAGATTCTAACACTTTTTAGCGAACAAGTAGGGGGCAAAAATGCCGAAAGAAGAGGCAATTAAAGTTGAAGGTGTAGTGCTCGAGACATTGCCCAATGCAATGTTCAAGGTAGAGCTAGAAAATAAGCATCAGGTGCTTGCGCACATTTCCGGTAAGATGCGCATGCATTTTATTAAAATATTGCCTGGAGACAAAGTCACAGTTGAACTTTCTCCATATGATTTATCTCGTGGAAGAATAACATACAGGTCAAAATAAAAAGGTAATCGGTTATGGGTATCGGTTGTCTGTAGGGAGCTGATCTCTTTTGATTGATACCCTTTTAAAGGAGTATTTTGAATGAAAGTAAGAGCATCGGTTAAGAAAATATGCGCCAAGTGTAAGATCGTTCGCAGAAAAAGAGTTGTTAGGGTTATCTGCGAGAATAAACGGCACAAACAAAGGCAGGGATAAAAAAGGAGGATTAGCTTTGGCAAGAATTTCAGGAGTAGATTTGCCGAGACGCAAACGAATTGAGGTGGGACTTACATATATTTATGGTATCGGTCCAGGTATTTCAAAGCGAATACTCCAACAGCTAAATATTAATGCTGATACAAAGACAGATGATTTGTCAGAATCTGAGATAAACAGTATCCGCAAATTAATTGATAGAGATTATAAAGTTGAAGGAGAACTTCGTACCGAAGTTTCAATGAATATTAAAAGATTGATGGATCTTGGATCATACCGAGGTCTTCGCCATCGAAAGTCGCTGCCGGTGCGTGGACAGCGGACAAGTACAAACGCACGAACTCGAAAAGGACCCAGAAGATCAGCTATCAAGAAGAAGGGTGGCATTAGAAAATAATAAAAAGTTATTTGTTATTAGAGTTGATAATGTTCAATGATGGATAACGAATCGGTTGTCAGGAGCATAAACCATGGCAAAAAAAGTTCGAACCAAACGAAAAGAAAAGAAAAATATACCCAGCGGGATCGTTCATATTCAGTCGACTTTTAACAATACGATCGTTACAATTACAGATCCTGCGGGTAATGTCGTCGCCTGGTCGAGTGCGGGGGTCCAGGGTTTTAAGGGATCACGAAAGAGTACACCATTTGCTGCTCAGATCGCAGCAGAAGATGCTGCTAAAAAGGCAATGGAACACGGGATGAAAAATGTAGAGGTGTACGTTAAAGGTCCGGGTTCCGGACGGGAATCCGCTCTTCGATCACTGCAGGCGGCAGGATTTAACGTTTTAATGATTAAGGATGTAACACCCATACCGCATAATGGTTGTCGACCACCCAAGCGAAGAAGGGTTTGAATAATTGAAAATTGAAGGTTGAATAATTGAAAAATTATCTGAATATTTCATCAGCTTTTTCACATAAATATTCGATTTTCATCTAAAAGGAGGAATACTTGGCTCGATATACAGGTTCAGTATGCCGGATATGCCGGCGCGAAAACTTAAAATTGTTTCTTAAGGGAGACCGCTGTTATTCGGATAAATGTGCTTTCGATCGACGCGGTTATCCACCAGGTCAGCATGGGCAGCGCCGCGGCAGAAAAATATCAGATTACGGGATTCAGCTCAGAGAAAAACAGAAAGTAAAGCGGATGTACGGTCTTTCAGAAAAACAGTTCCACCTATTTTTTGAAAGAGCAGATAATCAAAAAGGCATTACCGGTACAAATCTTTTGGTATTTTTGGAACGCAGACTTGACAATGTTGTTTATCGATTGGGCTTTGTTAATTCTCGAGCTCAGGGTCGCCACTTTGTAAGGCACAGTCACTTTCTGATTAATGGAAAAAAAGTTAATATTCCATCATATCTAATTAGAATCGGGGATGTTGTTGAAGTCCGCGAAAAGAGCCGTAAGATTCAGGCCCTAGAAGGTGCACTTGATGCTGTGGTACGAAGAGGTATTCCACAGTGGGTTGATTTAGAAAAAGAGAACATGAAAGGAATGATAAAAGAGTTTCCTTCTCGTGAAGATATAACAACACCTATTCAGGAACAACTTATAGTAGAACTTTATTCTAAGTAGTTGAAGATAAAGGATGTAATATATGGACTGTAGGACAGTCGTAATTTCATATATCATTCATATATCCTGCCGATATTCCTCTTAAAAAAAAATGGAGAATTTATAATGACATCAAATGAACTTATGTACATGAACTGGCGAGAGATGATAAGGCCAAAAAAGGTTCAGGTAACTAGCAAACCCAGCTATGGAAAGTTTGTTTGTGAACCTCTTGAAAGGGGATTTGGTATAACAATCGGAAATACATTAAGAAGGATAATTCTTTCCTCCCTATACGGTGCTGCTATAACATCCGTAAAGTTTGAAGGGGTTATGCACGAATTTAGTGTTATTGAAGGTGTATATGAAGATGTGTCCGAGATTATCCTAAATTTAAAGGAGGTTCGTTTCAAACTTGCTGATTCTGAACCGAAAACAGTTCGAATTGATCTAAAGGGAAAGAGGGAGGTTGCTGCAGGCGATATCATCAGCGATGATGGAAGATGTGAAGTGTTGAACCCCGAACAACATATCGCAACACTTTCAGATAAAGCAAAATTAATGATGGATATGACCGTTAATATAGGTAAAGGCTATTCCTTGTCAGAAGCAAACAAAGATGAAGAAGCACCTCTGGGCACAATACCGGTTGATGCTGTTTTTTCACCGATTAAACGTGTAACATACGTAGTGGGGAATGCTCGTGTCGGTCAGAGAACGGATTATGACAAACTAAGCCTTGAGGTCTGGACGGACGGAAGTATTCTGCCTGAAGATGCAGTGGCCTATGCTGCTAAAATATTGAAGGAACAGATGACGATTTTTATCAACTTTGATGAACAACTTGAGCCGGAGCCCGTCAGAAAGATTGAGGAAAAAGAAAAACCTAAATTTAATGAGAATCTTTACAGAAGCGTTGAAGAACTTGAGCTTTCTGTTCGCAGCGCCAACTGCCTTAAAAATGCAAACATTGTAAAAATTTATCAGTTGGTAAATAAAACAGAGGCGGAGATGCTTAAAACCAAAAATTTTGGAAGAAAATCTTTAAATGAGATTAAGGAAGTACTCAGCGAAATGGGCCTTTCTCTTGGAATGAAGCTGGAAGGATTTGAGCCGTTGGAGGAAGATACAGAGGAAGGAGAGTAATTAGTCTAATGAGACATCGAAAAGCGGGTTTAAAATTAAATAGAACGAGCAGTCACCGGGACGCCATGTTCAGAAATATGGTGACCTCACTTTTCAAACATCAACGTATTCGTACAACAGACGTCAAAGCAAAAGAATTAAGACGGTGGGCCGATAATTTAATTACTCTGGCAAAACGGGGTGACCTTCATGCCAGGCGACAGGCGCTTTCCATTGTCAGGGAAAAAGAAGTTGTTCATAAACTCTTTGCTGAAGCCGCCGAACAGTATGGAGATAGATCAGGAGGTTACACCCGAATTACTAAGCTTGGAAGACGACCGGGCGATGCCGCCCCCATTTCATTGATTGAGTTGATCTTATCCGTCGATGACAAAAAGAAAAAAATAAAAAAGAAAAAGAAGGCTAAGGTCACAATAGATAAAAAAAGCGCTGGCAAGAAGAAAGATATTAAAGAGGAAGAATCCATAGAAAAAAAGAAGGCTTTAGAAGAAGATATTGAAAAGAAAAAAGCCGATGAAGAAGAAAAAGCAGCGGTCGAAGAGGAGAAGGACGAAACAACAATAGAACAGGCTAAGCCTGATGACAAGGCGGAATTGTTGGAATCAGATACAATTTCTGAAGACGCGGATGAAAAAGCCGGAGATGAGACTTTGGAATCGGCTGAATCCAAAGAAACAGAAGAAGTTGAAACTGAAGTGAAAAAGCCCCCCAAGAAAATAAAAGACACAGAATCAGAAGCCTAACCTGAATTTATTGTCAGGAAAGTATCTTTTTAAAAGCCTTGTCCGAAAAGACAGGGCTTTTCTATTTCGGTTAGATTGAGAAACGCTATAAGATAATAGAAAAAGGACTTTTTGGTATAAGGAGAAAAATATGTCGGCGTCCAAATCAACACTAAAGAGCAATGAATATGATGTCATTATTGTCGGGGGTGGGCCTGCCGGACTATTTGCAGCGTTTTATCTTTGTGAACACTCTAATCTCAATGTTCTTATTGTTGAGAAAGGGAAAGGTCCTTTAAAGCGCAGATGCCCGATGAGTAAGAATAAGAAATGCATGAAATGTCGACCGTGTAATATATTGTGCGGTGTCGGTGGAGCAGGTCTATTCTCAGACGGTAAGCTAAACTTTATCCACAAATTAGGAAAGACCGATCTAACACAGTTTTTGTCGATACGCCGGGCCCAGATGCTTATTCATGAGACTGAACAGATATTCAACAAATTCGGCATGGATAGCATTGTCTATCCGACGGATATGGAAGAAGCCAAAAACATCCGTAAAAGGGCCAAGCGGTATGGAATCGATCTGCTTATTATCAAACAGAAACATCTTGGCAGCGAATGCTTGCCCGGATATATTTCAGATATGGCTGATTACATCAAGTCCAAAGGGGTGACCTTGCACACGTCTGAGGAAGTAAAGGACATCATTGTGGAAAATGGACGAGTAAAAGGTGTCGTGACCAGCAGAAAAAAATACCTTTCCAACAACCTTATCCTGGCCCCCGGACGTGTGGGGGCTGAGTGGGTTGGAAAACTGGCCCAAAAATACGGGATCGGACTCAAGCAAAGAGGCATTGAAGTTGGCGTACGTGTTGAGGTTCATAAAGATATCATGCAAGATCTTTGTGATGTAATTTATGACCCTACTTTTTTTATACAGACATCAAAATATGATGATCAGACCCGGACATTTTGTACCAATAAAGGCGGGTTTGTTTCTTTAGAAAATTATAGTAACTTTGTCTGTGTCAATGGCCATTCATATCAGCACAAGAAATCTGAGAATACTAACTTCGCATTTCTGTCCAAGGTGATCCTCACCGAACCCGTAACAGACAATCAAGCATACGGTGAATCAATTGGGAACCTCGCCACTTTGATTGGCGGGGGCAAACCAATACTGCAGCGTTTTGGTGATCTCAAGCGGGGAAGGCGCAGCACATGGCATCGAGTCCAAAAAGGCTACATCGAGCCGACACTGACCGGCGTGGTCTGTGGTGATATTGCAATGGCCTTGCCAGAGAGAATTTTAACCAACATTATTGAAGGTTTGGATAAACTTAACCGCGTGGTTCCAGGAGTGTCCAATGATGAAACACTCCTTTACGCACCTGAGATTAAGTTTTTTGCTACACAGGTTGATACAACCAGCGAACTGGAAACAAAGATTCATGGGATGTACGTCGCCGGGGACGGACCAGGTGTGGCTGGAAATATTGTATCAGCCGGCGCTACCGGAATGATACCTGCAAAGGCCATCATAGAAAAATTTCTCTGATGAATCGCGTCATTTCTGAAAGGACGGTATCTTTGGCCTGAAAATGAGGCGTGTGACCGCAGTCAGGGATGAGTTTGACACGCACCGGTCCGGATACTTGTCTGGCGATACCTTCGACCTGGGCAGGGGTTCCATACGCATCTTCTTCACCCTGGAGAACGAGGACCGGACATGTTATTTTAGAAAGGTCTTTTTGAATATTCCAGTTGGAAAATTCAGGTGACAGCCACCTGTTGGCCCACCGGTAGAAAATCGTCTCCGTATGTTCTTTGTGATACCGGACAAACTTTTCTTTTAGAGAAGTGGTTTCGAAAGCTTCAATCGCACTGCGAATACCTTCGATGGTTATTTGTTCAACAAAGATGTGTGCTGCTTCTGTGATAATCCCGCGCACCAAGTTGCTGTGAGATGCGGCGGTGATTAGTGCGATGGTTCCCCCATCGCTATGTCCGATGAGAATGGCATTATCAATGCCGCATTCCTTTAGCAGTGCAGGCAAGTATGTTGAAGATTCCATCTCTAGATAATCAACCGGCCAGGGGCCTTCAAACATTTCGGATCCGCCGTAACCTCTTCGGTCGTAAACCAACCCAGAGCAACCGAGAAATTCACAGAGCATTTCCGGGAAATCCCGCCAGATCTCGATACAGCCAAGGCCTTCATGAAGAAAAACAAGTGTGGATCGATCCTTTAAAAGTGTTCCAGGTTCAGGCTCAATGCGCTTAACCCTGAGCTGACAGCCGGCAGTTTGTACATGAAATGTTCGAGAAAAGATATTCTTTTTTACTTTGAGATTTTTTGTCATTGCAAATGGGGTCTCCAAAAGAGATTATCTCCATGGTCATTGGTCAGATGATTCGGTTCATTGCCGGATTAAAGTAAATCCAGGACTTCAAAAATATTATCCATTAGATCGATTATACCCAGTTTGTTTCTTAAGACAGAGCCTTTTTTTAAAAGTATTTTTACGACTTCGGAAGCTTCCAAAGCTGCAAGGAGTGTGACAGCATGCGGCAAGCAACCCAATGAAGTCTCAACCCCTTTCTGAGGCAGAATATCTGAATCACCGTATATGAGCTTTAACCCCTTGTCTTCGGGAAAGATGCTGGTGACATGCCCGTAGACTCCAGCAACCGCAGCAGAGACAAGAGGTGATCCGACCTTTTTTGCGGCGCTTTCCAGAAAAAATCGAGTTTGTATATTGTCAAGGCAGTCAACAATAACATCTGAATTTTCAGTTAGACTTGCTGCATTGTTATCGTCAAGTAATTCGTCATGTTCCTTAACAGTAATTATCGGATTTATTTCATGGACCCTTTTAATGGCGGCTTTGGCTTTTGATGTATCAAGAAGGCGATGTGTGCTGAAAAATTGCCGGTTCAGGTTACTCTCTTCGAATGTGCCGGCTTCAATCAGTGTAAGTGTGCCGATTCCAATACGAGCGAGAATTTCAGTTACAGCACCGCCCAGTCCCCCTAAACCAACAATGCTTGTCCGTGAACTTAGTAGAATCGACTGATCCTTTGGTGAAAATGTTTTCATGTTACGGACATAATGTTCAGGAATAATGTTTTCATCAAGGGCTGTAATTTCAATGTGACTTCCGCTGAGTTGAAAAAAATCCGAGAGATTTATTATATGTTCAATAGAGATACTGGTATACCAAGAACCGTCAGGGAACTTTTTTCTAATGGAAACCTCTTTGACTTTATTGATGATATCATTTTTCACATAACACCCCTCGTTTATAAGGGTAAACGCATTTGAATCCCAATGCAGTGAGAACGCTCCACGACGGCGTATATCTCTTTCCAACCGACTGAAACTTGTGCTTTAGCACCCGTAAGCCCGAGCCGTGCCAGAGTTATAAAGAACAATTTGTCGCTAAAATATACTATTGATTTTTTTAAGTCATAATTTCGTTCGGCTCGGTCTAACGCGTGCTAAAGCCCTTCAAACAGTCAGTCGGTTTACAAGAGAAACACGCCGTCGCTTCGCTGTACAGAAGTCAATTTCGTTTGCCCTACCTCGTTTATTAATAACTGGATCTTGCACAGCCAATCTTGAAAAATTCAGATAATATAACTTGTAACTCTTGGAAAAACACTATAGAGATGAAAGCTTCGATATTCCGGACATCGAGTAAAGTGTAGGTTTCAGATGGTTGAAAGTCAAGAAAGTAAGTTGATTCACTGTTCCTTAAGTTTCGCATCCTTAATTTTTATTAGCGCCAATAAAATAAGATAGGCCGAGAAAATTTATTATACCTGAAGCGGCAATGTCTTCAAAAGGCTTAAGTGTTACGAATACTCTATGACCGTATCTTATGAATATTGCAACGACGATAATTCCGATATTTGCCGTAATAACCCTTGGATGGTTTGTTCGGATTAAAGGATTTATTCAGCCGGAATTTTTGGGCCCGGCAAACCGGTTGGTCTATTACCTGGCAATCCCTGCCATGATTTTTCACGCGATCTCCAAAGCGTCCTTAAGTACCCAGTTGGATGTTACCGTAATTTTAATCACACTTTTATCCGTTTTGGCTGTTTTTGCTGTGGCATGGTGTGTGGGTTTGATCTGGCGTATCAGAAGAGGGGGGCTGGGGACATTTATTCAGGCCTCTTTTCATGGGAATCTGGGATATATCGGTCTTGCTGTGGCATATTATTCTCTCGGTAATGATGGATTTGTGAGGGCCAGTATCATTGCCGGATTTGTCATGATATTACAAAATTTTCTCTCAGTGGTAGCCCTTCAATTCAATTCTGACGATGCTTCAACCTCAAAAAATAAACGAGATCTTGTATTAAGAATACTGGGCAACCCCGTGATTCTTTCGGCACTGGCAGGCATTCTATTTTCCTCTACAGGGCTAAAGTTACCTCTGGTTATCAGTAGGAGTCTGGATATTTTAAGTGGACTCGCACTCCCTATGGCTTTAATCCTCATTGGGGCTTCTTTGTCTTTTAAATTGATGAAGTTAAGGATGTTAAGAATATTATCTTCAAGTTTTTTGAAGCTGGTTCTGCTTCCAGGGTTGGGTTTTATTTTTTACCGTTTGTTCGATATAAAACTGCATGACTATCTACCAGGCCTTATTCTTTTGGCATCACCGACAGCCACTTTAACCTATGTTATGGCAAAAGAAATGAACGGTGATACCGATTTTGCCGTGGCAGCGCTTTCCTCATGTACCATATTGTCTGCTGCAACATTTTCCATATGGTTGCATATTGCGGCTGGATAAAGATAAAACCTTAATCTTTGCCCCCGATGACGGGATTTCGCTATGCTCAACTTGCTATATGAAAGCCTCCGGCCCGGGCAAGATTTAGGAAAAAAATTAGACTAAATACGAGTCCGCCCAGCTCACGGCATCCTGATAGAATTCGGGAATCTTTTTTTCAGTGATATTGACGTTGGAAATGATTGAAGAAAATGTCTCCCAATCTGCCGACTCATAGCTGGAAACCAGTTTTAAATAATCTGATAGATCGCCATTTTCCTCCAAAAGTGCCTGTTTGATGTTTTTCGATAATGGGAGGGTTTGCATGATATCGTCCATATTATTGTCGAGCATCGCATCAATAAGGGAAAATAGGCCCATGAGAAAGAGCTCCGAAGCATCTGCTCCGTTTTGTGAGTGCATACCCAAAAGTTCGCAAAATCTGGCTCTAATAATCGACGTACGAACAAGCTCGTCAGGTTTATCCGAAGCAAGCTCTGCAGTGGCAACCATGGAGATAAACCGCTTGATCTCCATCTCTCCCAATAAAACGATGGCGTGTTTAATGGTAGAGATTTCACAAGCGCGTTTAAAGAAGGCGGAATTCATATAGCGCAATAGCTTGTAGGAAATTGACACATCTCTGTTAATGAGTTTCTCGAGTTTATCAAAACTGCAATCTTTCTTATTTGCCTCACCCACGATTTGTAACAGGGTGATCTTGGAAGGGGCGATTTCTTTGCCTGAAATAATTTCCGGTTTGCTGAAAAAATATCCCTGAAAATACATAAACCCCATGGATAAAGCGTTCTCAAACTCCTCGTATGTCTCTATTTTTTCGGCGAGTAATTTGATGTTATTGCCTTTAAAGCCGCTCACCATTTTCTGTATTTCATCAATGGGGGTCAGCATGAAATCAACTTTGATGATGTCTGCAAGCTCGATTAAGGGCTGCATTTCGCTTTTAAAGACAAAGTCATCCAATGCAAGTGAATATCCCGCCTCTGCAATATCAGTACAGGCACTGATAACCTGTTCATTGGGGTGCACATCTTCCAGGATTTCCACCATCATTTTCTCTGAGGGAAACATCATCGGGATTTTTTTTAACAATAGACTTTGAGGAAAGTTGATAAAAGCTGTTTTTCCAGCTGTAAGCTGGTTCATGCCGATGCTGAAGAAACTGTTGGATAGGAGTTTGGAGGTGGCTGTATCACCATCAATATCCGGAAAGGCATTCGACAACCCATCACGAAAAAGAAGTTCATATCCATACAATTTTTTATTTTTATTAAAAATAGGCTGTCTTGCTACATATACTTCCATAGATGTTCATTTCCAAGAGAGATTAAATGTCCTTATTTGCGTTTACCCTGTCAATTTATGCCTCTCAAAAATTATGTCAGGGTATTTTAGATCAACGATAAGATGTGTCCAGTTTCTTTTGCAGGTCTATAGCGGGCTGCAACTATTTTTGCAAGAGGAACTTTTTTAGATTTTGAAAAAGCAAATACCATGCCAGAAGACGGTGTATAAATTGTTTGATAGGAACTTGCATTTACCGAAGAATAACTTAAGGGTCACTTTGGCACGATTCGTGCTAATTTTTTTAATCGATCGATGAATATATCGTCGAAATGCTTTTTCGCTGATTTCAAACAGTAGTGCCGGGAAAGACTGGTCTGATCGATCCTTTCAATGGATATGGTATGGCCAGTTCAAATTTACCGTTCAAAAGGGTACAACTTTGCATTTAAACCATCAGAGGTTAAACACATGGAAGAAAAGACTGCCAATAACGATTTTGCCGAAAGGAACCTTGAGCCGAGAAATATTCTCAACAAATATTACAGTGTTCAGTTCTCCATAAATGGCTATGATCCGGTTTACATGTTTAAATTACGTGACTCTTCCTATAACGGTTTATGTATTCTAGTAAAAGAGGATTCTGAAGTCCTGAAGTGTTTGAAGGTAAATGAAACAGTAAACATGGAATACAATCCATCTGCTTCACAAGGAAACAGCAAATATTTAAAAACCATGATCAGTGATATCACAAAAAATAACCATGGTGGTTTCACTGGACATTGTCTCGTCGGGTTGTCCATTATCGAAGCGCATGGTGATCATTCGTAATTTTCAGAAGACTAAAAATGTCATGCGACTTTAGAACGGATTCATTTAAGATTACCCCATAAAAATATCGACTCATTTGATAGCTTATCCAAGATTATTCTTAAAGTTTGATGACCCAATTTGAGTTGTTCGCCAATTTTTTGTTTATGTGTGTCAATATTTTGGCAAAATGGCGTATCCTAATTTATCATTTTGAAAAAATTGTACTTTCTCAAAAACTTTGGTATGATTTTATCAAAATGGATAAGGGAGAGGACAAAAATAGATGGCTCGAGTTCTTGTGATAGATGATGATGAACAAGTTCTGGACATGCTCTATGAATCATTAACGCGTGAAGGATACGATGTTTTGAGGGCTTCTAATGGAGAGGAGGGACTGAGGCTCTATCGGGAAGAGCCTGTTGATCTGATCATTACAGACCTTATCATGCCCGAGAAGGAGGGTATCGAAACGATCATTGAACTTCGACAAGATTTTCCCGATGTGAAGATAATCGCCATATCCGGAGGCGGACGTATCGGCACAAAAGACTACCTTAAAATGGCCGAAATATTTGGTGTACAGCGAACCTTTACAAAACCGGTTGCGAGGGAGCAACTTTTAGATGCAATTAGAGAACTTATAAAAGAATAAGTGAATGATGAAGATCAAAGAAAAAATATGTGACACCCGAAGTTATTATTGAGCAAACCGCTAACGGATTGAAAAAGGAGGAAAGCATGATAAAAAGGTTTATGTCAAGGTTCGAACTTTTTGGCGTCATCCTTTTGATAACTGTACTGGTTCTTTCAGTGTCGGGGAATGCTGCGGATATTACCGCAGACATGATTCATACATCGCCCATGGGAAACTTTAACGGAAAGATGTTTCTGAAAGGGGACAACCTCAGACAGGAAATGAACATCGGAGGTGAAAAACAAATAACGATTTTCAGGAAAGATAAAGGGGTTGTCTGGATCCTTATGCCAGGGCAAATGATGTATATGGAAATGTCGGCGGGCAGTCAGAAAAATATGGCACCTGTTGATCTTGATGAACTGGAAAAGATAGGAAAGAAGAAATTTATAGGCAAAGAAAAGGTCAACGGGCAGATGTGTTCAAAATATTATTATACATTCAATGATCCATCCATTGGTACTGCAACATACTGGATTTCAGAAAAACTAAATTTTCCTGTTAAAATGGAAATGGATGGGCCATCCGGCCACATGGTTATGGAATACCGGAACATCCAAGAAAAAACGGTGCCTGACTCCTTTTTTAATATCCCCTCCGGGTACCAAAAAATGTCGATGCCAATGATGCCGGGTATGCAAAATCAGTAAAAACCATGAATATATGGTAAAGCTTTATTGCTTAAAAACCTTTGAAGCAGGGAGCCGTGGTAAATAATCCCCGCCTTAAAAGGCGGGGATTATTTACTTAATGATATCAATGATGGACTTCAACATTTCATCCTGGGTCCTTAATGTTGCAAGATTTGCCTCATAACCCCTTTGTGCAATGATCGTTTGTGGAATTTCCTCTGCCAGATCCACATTGGACATTTCTTTTTCAGTCAATTGCCCATCGGTTTCATCAACAACAACTGGACCCGGGATGTCCGGTTGCGTGATCTCTACCTCCACATTCTCTTTAGAACCTTCAACCAATGTCGCTGTGCTTTTTTTGAATTCTTCTGTTTCCACGTTTGCAATATTGTTGGCAGTAACCCCCATTTTGTCACCAAACGCCTTAATTGCTGAAAGCGTACTTTGAATTGAAAAAGTCATGGATTTACCTCCTTATTTAAAGCACTTCCAAAGAAATAATACCTGAATCTTGCATGAAAATTAATGAGAATCTTTTAAGTCAGCACAAATTCCGCTATCGGGGCATATGAAAGCCTCCCGCTTGTTCAAAATTCAGGAAATATGATAAACAGAGGATTGTATCTAAGTTGAGCGATTGTCGAGGTTGCCGCCCCAGAGAAATAGGCTCTGCATTTCACAGGGCAGGCAGAGACAAGGAAGATATCGTTCCGCTTTTAAAATTTGAAACGCTCAGCTTAGGTTGTAATATGGCGGTGTTGTATTGACATAAAAGGCGGGTGGCTCAAATCGGTCAGGCAACCCTGCCGCCATATCCTCTGGGTCTTAATTTTAGGATTTAGGCCAGTGGCTTTGCGTCCCACCCTTTCGGATGGTTTGCCTTTATTCAACCTTTTATTATATCGGACACTTTTTGTGAGAACTTTAAAAAAAACTCAAGTTTCACACCAAAATTACGATTTTGCCTTAAAAAATTTTCAATGAATAACTGTTTAACTCGTGTCCATCCATAAATGAGGATTTTTGTTTAAGATCAAGGCATGCGAGAAAAATAACCAAAGGCATATGTATAATATTCCGAGGATTATTTTTTGAGCATAACGCAGAGATTGAGCAAAAAGACCATTTATTGATGGACACTAACTCATTGGAGTGAGAATATGCTTACCTTCTTTTTCTTTAATCGTTAGGCCGTAAATCTTTATGGTTTCTGTAATGGGGCGGCCGAAGAGAAAATCTGTCAAATCAGTTTCAAGGCCTGCTTTCTGCACTACCAGTTCTCTAATTTCAAGATCATACTCGATAATCTCAAGTATGCCTTTAAGTGCTTCGTCCTTTTTACCTTTGTTCAAAGAATCAATAAAAAACGTGAGCATGTCATATGAACATTGCTTTTGGTGACCTTCAACAAGTTCCCATAATCCTTCAACGGATGAAATAAGATCTTGTCGTGTCAATCGATTTTTTGCATAAATTTTTTCAATTTCTCTAGTATCCCAGCATTTAAGGACTTTGCACTCCATGGGCCTATGCTCATATATTTTACAATTATTATTTGTTTCGTTAAAAAAAACACAGGTCCATGAACCTTTTTGTCCCTTTAGCTTTAGAATATCTGAAGATGCCGGCAAAAAGCATTCTTGAACATTGTCATAAGAACGTTCACCTTGTCTGATGGTATAGATATACTTTGACGGAATAATACCTTTATCAATCAAAATCTTATCTTCAAGGTGAAAAGACGGCCCGCCTTTTTTGCAGCAGGTGCCTCATCGGATACATTCTTTTGCTTTGGTTTCTTGTTTGGTTTTTGAAACATTTGAAATCTTTTTAATCAAAATAACACCTCATTTGAGGTAACATTTTATCTTATTCAAAGAATGGTTACCCATCCATCAGCTTTTCAAAAAAATCGTTCCCTTTGTCGTCAACAATAATAAAGGCTGGAAAATCTTTGACGGTAATCAGAAAGATCGCTTCCATTCCAAGATCGGAATACTCTAACGTTTCGATGTTGGTTATACAATCTTTACCCAGACGTGCCGCAGGTCCGCCGATGGAACCCAAATAGAATCCGCCGAACTTTTTACACGATTGCGTAACTTCTTTTGAACGATTTCCTTTTGCCAGCATGATCATGGAAGCGCCTTGTTCCTGAAAAATGGGAACATAAGGATCCATACGGCCCGCAGTGGTGGGGCCGAAAGATCCTGAAGGATATCCAGTCGGTGTTTTTGCGGGACCGGCATAATATACCATGTGATTTTTGAAATATTCCGGAAGACCTTCACCTTTGTCAAGTCGTTCTTTAAGTTTGGCATGGGCGATGTCCCGGGCCACGACGATTTTTCCGGTCAGCATCAGACGGGTTGCCACCGGATATTGACCCAATTCGGTCCGAACTTTATCCATTGGCCGGTTTAGGTCGATGCGAACAGCTTCTGTATCCTCACCCGCAGGTTCCGGCAGATACCTTGCCGGATCGGTCTCAAGACGTTCTAAATAGATTCCGCGCTTTGTTATTTTTCCTTTGATATTCCGGTCCGCGCTGCAGCTGACGCCAAGGCCGATGGGACAAGATGCACCGTGTCTTGGAAGCCGAATGACCCGAACATCAAGACAGAAATATTTTCCGCCGAACTGGGCACCGATACCTAGTTCTCGGGATATCTCAAGCAGTTCTGTTTCGAGTTTTAAATCCCGGAATGCACGACCCCATCGATTTCCAGTTGTTGGGAGATGATCGAGATATCCTGCTGAGGCCAATTTGACAGTTTTAAGGTTGAGTTCAGCAGATGTTCCACCGACGACAAATGCAAGATGATAGGGTGGGCAGGCGGCTGTACCCAGGGTTTTCATCTTTTTTTTCATAAATGTAGCCAGCTTTTCCGGGGTTAACGTTGCTTTGGTCTCCTGAAAAAGATACGTCTTGTTGGCAGATCCGCCGCCCTTGGCTATGAAAAGAAAATGGTAGGTGTTGCCTTCAACGGCATAAATTTCAATCTGTGCAGGAAGGTTGCACGCAGTATTGACCTCATCATACATGGTCAATGGCGCATTCTGTGAGTAGCGTAAATTGTTGGTTGTATAGGCATTGAAGATGCCCCTTGAAAGCGCTTCTTCGTCACGAAAATCGGTCCAGATCTGTTGGCCCTTTTTCCCCATTACGATAGCTGTGCCTGTGTCTTGACACATGGGGAATACACCATCTGCGGAAATGACAGCATTTTTCAGCATTTCAATGGCCACGTACCGATCGTTATCGGAGCTTTCAGGATCATTGAGAATTTTTGCCAAGAGCGACAGATGTGAAGGTCTCAGCAGATGGGAAACATCCTTAAACGCATGTTCAGCCAGAAGGGTTAATCCTTCCGGGGTGATGGTTAGTATCTCGTTACCCTTAAAAGAATCTAAAGAAACATGGTCATCGGTTAATCGACGATAATCTGTCGTATCGTCTCCTAAAGGAAACATATCCTGATATTCAAATTCTACCATTGTTGTTCTCCTTAAAATAACCTAAACTGAGCGTTTCAAATGGTGACAATTTTTTACTTAAATATTTACACCTAATTGTATGAGACTTATTAGTGATTTTAGTAATGTATGTTTATCTATAATTATTAGTTTTTTATATTCCTGTCACTATTTGAAACGCTCAGTTTAGGAATAAAAAAGCCTTCCTGATGAGGAAGGCTTTTTAAAAGTCTGAATGCTAAGGCTTTATAATTATTACACGAAAGCCGGATCACTTTTCCAGGGTCATTTGAATATAATGGCAAGGGCACTCTTTTGCACACAAGCCACATCCCTTGCAGAAGTCGTAGTCAAATTCGTAGAAACCGGTGGTCTTCGACTTTTGAACGGCATTGTCAGGGCAATACATGTAGCAGTTGCCGCAATCGTAACAGAGCCCACAGCTAAAGCATCGGTCCGCCTCGGAAATAATATCATCTTGGTCAAAAGCTGGATAAACCTCTTTGAAACCCTTGAGTCTCATATGGATCGACCTGGCCTCCTTCTCATATCGCTTGACCGGCTGATAGTAATAGGTGTTCAATTCTCTTGAGTAGACCACGGGCGGTTGTGACAATTCGCTCTCTTTATTTCCTTCGATGTAATCTTCAATTGCGGAAGCAGCACGCATTCCCTGACCAATGGCCAAAGAGACCGTTTCCAGACCTACCACGGCATCACCACCGGCAAAAACACCTTCCATATTGGTCATCAAATATTCGTTGGTGTAGATCCATTGTTTATCTGCGGTCTGAATTTCGATGCCATCATAATCCACGGCCTGGCCTGTGGCCATAATGACGGTTTCTGCGGGAATGAAGGCTTCTGATCCGGAAATGGGAACCGGTCTGGCCCGACCACTGGCATCGGGTTCTCTTAGCTCCATTTGAACACACAAAAGACCGACAACCCGACCTTCATCCAATATTAATTTAACCGGGTTGGTGTGATACCGAAACATGATGCGTTCTTCCATGGCTTCGTCGATTTCGGCGGTAATCGCAGGCATTTCCATTCGGGTGCGTCGGTAAACAATGCTCACATTTGCTCCCAGACGCTTGGCAACCCGGGCACAGTCCATGGCGGTATTGCCACCGCCTATGACCACAACATCATTACCGAGCTCTACCCATTTGCCGGTATTAACCTGTCTTAAAAACTCCACTCCGGTAAAAACATTTTCTGCGTCTTTGCCCGGGATGTTAATCGACAACCCTTTTTGGGCACCGATCCCTAAAAATACCGCATCATATTCATTTCGCAATTGATCCAAGGGTATGTTAACTCCGACCTTGACATTACATTCCAATTCAACGCCTAAGCGGAGAATATTGTCAATTTCTTGTTTCAAAATGTAATTCGGTTGCCGGTAGGATGGAATACCATAACGCATCATACCGCCGGGCTCGCTGTTTGCCTCATATATTTTCACCTGAAACCCTCTTTTGGCCAAATGAAAGGCACAGGAGAATCCGGCCGGACCGGAACCGATAACCGCCACTTTTTCTTTTCTTGTATCGATAAGTTTTTTGTGTTGCAGGTTATTCTCCAGACCGTAATCACCCACAGCGCGTTCTGAACAGTTTATTGCCAGAGGTTCGTCAAAATCCCGTCGATTACATCCCCCTTCACAGGGGTGGGGGCAAACTCTGCCGCAGACTGCCGGGAAAGGGTTGGTGCGGGTCAAAATATGCCAAGCTTGCTCATAATCTTTCTTTTCCGCCAGGACCCTTAGAAAACCGCGGATGTCATTGCCGGCAGGGCAAGCGTTGTTGCAGGGCGGTGTATGCGCGATATTGATGGGCATGAGGGTCCGCCATGAACCTGTTTTATAAGGAACTACTTTGCGTAAATCCAGGACCAATCCTAAAGGTAGCTTTTCCATTATAAGTTATACCTCTCTATATTTTGGTTGGCGATTTGTTGAATTTCGGCGATGATTTCCGGGGACCCGCCTTTCTTGAACAGATGACTGAACCGACCCTGCAATTTCAGATACTCTTGTACCGGAACCTTGACCGGGATCTTTTTTACATTGGTCATCTTGCCGTCAACGATTTCATATATTGGAAACAGACCGGTATCTTTCGCCAGCCGGCAAATCTCTACGGTGAGTTCACCGTGATGGCCCCAGCCTAAGGGGCAGGGCGCCAGGATGTGAATGTATTTGGGCCCTTCAATGGAAAGGGCGGTCTTCACCTTTCGCTGCAGGTCTCTGAAATCATCGACTGTGGCGGTGGCCACATAGGGAATACCGTGATTGGCTGCAATCAACGGCATATTTTTTTTCCTTGTTTTGTTGCCCATGGGTGTTGTACTGGTCCTGGCGCCTAAAGGGGTAAAGCTGGAACGCTGAACACCGGTATTCATATAGGCTTCGTTATCGTAGCATACATAGAGCACATTGTGGCCCCTTTCAAACATGCCGCTGATACTTTGAAAGCCGATATCGGCAGTACTGCCGTCACCCCCCTGGGCGATGATGTTGACCGGCCCTTTCTTCAAGGCTTTGTAAGCGGCTTCTACGCCGGAGGCAACCGCGGATGCATTTTCAAAAAGACTGTGCAAAAAAGGAATGCGCCATGAAGGGTCGGGATAGGGTGAACTGAAAACTTCCAGACAGCCCGTGGCAACGCAGGCAATGGTATTTTCACCGGAGGCATCTTGCACCAGACGTGCGGCAAGGGCTTGGCCGCAGCCGCCACATGCGCGGTGCCCGCTGGTGAATAAATCTTTTTTCTCTACTTTGTTGAGTTCTTCAGCGCTTTGATTCATGATTATAAATCCTTCTCAGATATCAATTCTTTATTCAGGCCTAAAAATTCCAATTCCACCGGTTCTTTCTCGACCTTTTCCACCATATATCGCAGGTCGTTCTTCGTAATGTTTCGGCCGCCCAATCCTGCAATAAAGCTGCTGATATTACGATCTTTTTTCTCGGCACGCGGAAAAGACCAGCGCACATCGCTGGCCAGAATGCCGCCTCTTCCCAGGGAAATCGATTTCTCGACAACAACAATGTTCATTTTGTCTTTCAGTGTATTGTAAATTTCTTTCCGCGGAAACGGGCGGTAGGAGCAGATTTGCAGAAGTCCAACTTTTTTACCCTCTTCTTCAAGCTGATCGATGAGATCCTTAATGGTGCCAACCACGGAACCCATTGAAATGATAACCACATCGGCGGCTTCAAGTTTATAGGTTTTGATGAAACCGCCGCTGTCCCTGCCAAAGGCTTTTTTAAAATCTTCGCTGACTTTCTTGATGGTTTCTTCAGATTTTTCCATGGCACGGTGCAGGATATATCGGGTTTCCATGTAAAAACGAGGATCTGCAAAAAGACCGATACCTCTGGGCCACCGGGGGTCTACGATATTCGTTGGCCGAAAGGGCGGCAAAAAGTTATCGACTTCTTTTTGGTCGGGGGTATCCACCGGTTCGAACGCATGGGTCAGAATAAAACCGTCCATGCAAACCATAATCGGCAAATTGGTTTCTTCGGCTATTTTAAAGGCCTGGATATGCAAATCAGCCGCTTCCTGGTTGTCCTCGGCATGGAGTTGGATCCAGCCGGAATCCCTTAACGCCATAGAATCCTGTTGATCGTTCCAAATGCTCAATGGGGCTGATATGGCTCTGTTTGCAATGGTAAACACAATGGGAAGGCGCATCCCGGCGATACAGTAAATAACCTCACTCATAAGCAGCAAACCCTGGGACGTCGTCGCCGAATAGGCACGGGCGCCGGCAGCACTGGCACCTAATACAACCGATGCCGCAGAAAATTCGCTCTCCACGTTTACATATTCTGCATCCAGCTTCCCCTGGCCGACAATATTGGCCAGTTCTTCAACGATATGAGTTTGTGGGGTAATCGGATAAGCGGAGATAACATTCGGACGGCACTTGGCCACCACTTCCGCAACAGCATGAGATCCTTCAATTTGTTTAAGCATGAAACTACCTCTTTTGCATGATTTCGTGAGCCCGCTCAAGGGCTGCGACGTTGTTTTCACCAACCCTGCCGGGAAATTTCCCCATAATTGCTTCCTGTACAGCATCCAGTCTCACCAGACCGGTAATTGTACAAAATGCACCAATCATTATTGCATTCGGTATGGGCCTGCCGATGATTTCCAGCGCTATTTCCGTAGCAGGAATGGTTTCTACCTTTGCAGTTGTTTTGAGTTGTAATTCTTCGGGCTTTTTTTCTGTATTGATCAGAATTAAACCATCCGGCTTAAGTCCATCCAATACAGGCACTGATCCAATCAAGTTATAATCTTGGACGATCAGATAATCCGGGGTCTGCACGTCTTCACGTGTTCGAATTTTCTTATCATCGATTCTAACAAAAGCCATGACAGGGGCGCCGATCCGTTCAGCTCCAAAAGAAGGGAAGGCTTGAGAAAACTTGCCATCCATGAAGGCACCAACAGAGAGCAGCTCGGCAGCCGCAACGTTACCCTGTCCACCTCGACCGTGTATTCTGATTTCAATCATTCTACTCACCTTGGTTATTGCGTGCTTGGGGGCATAATCGAAGCACTAAACTGTTCTATTTCCCTATATAACATGAAAAGATCCGCTTGCAGTTTCCTTTGGTCGGCAAACAGAACCGTGTCCTTTTGGCTCGGATCTTTTTCCTAGGATATAAATTTATATGCTGCTGCCTGTCAACAAAAAAGACTCAAAAAACTGTACTTTATGAATTGTAAACATTTATTTTTCAGATTTTGCCATTCAGTGAAAAAAATGTAGTGGTTTCTAAAATGTTTTCGTCACACGAGTTTTTCATAAAAAACCTTGAGTCTGTCTATTCTTTCAGGAAGTACATGTACCCCGATTCCTGCTCCTTTGGGAATTTCTATGGAACCATCGGGTTGCAGGATTACAGGTTTATCCACGATATCTTCAGCAAAGTATCGTGAGGTTTCGGAGGTGTCACCTGGAAGAACAAAACCCGGAAGCGTCTGAAGATGAAGGTTAAATGCTCGGCCGATTCCGGTTTCAAGCATGCCGCCTGACCAGGCTTTAATGTTGTTTTCCATACAATACGCCTGAATTTTTTTAGACGCTGTCATGCCGCCCACGCGACCCTGTTTGATATTAATTATTTTACAGCTTCCAAGCTCAGTGGCAGTTTTTGCGTCATTTAGATTTTTGATGGATTCATCAAGGCAGATGGGCGTTTGGATCTGTTTTTGAAGTAGCGCGTGAAAATAAATGTCATCATAATTCAACGGCTGTTCGATCATCATGAGGTTAAATTCATCAAATTTTTTTAAAATAGGAATATCTTCAAGAGTGTAATCGCTGTTGGCATCAGCCATTAGGTTGATACTCGGGAACGCTCTTCGAACTTTTTTCAGTATCTCAATATCCTTGCCCTTTTTTATTTTTATCTTGATTCTGTGGTATCTTTTGTCGTGTGCTTTTTGAATGGATTCAAGGAGGTCGTCTATACTTTCTTGGATTCCGATACTGATTCCTGACATGATTTTTTGGGGTGTACCGCCCATGAGTTCAAAAAGGGGAATTTTATATTTTTGGGCCATTATATCAAGAAGGGCATTTTCAACAGCGGCCTTGGCCATATGATGTCCTCTAATTTGCTCAAAATTTTGGAGAACCTCTTCAATGGTAAAATTGTTCATGGCCGTTAAAATAGCGATTAAAAAGTCTTGTATTATATGAGACGCTGTTGCATTGGTTTCATAACAGTAGTACGGGTCCGGAGAGGTTACACACTCTCCCCATCCGCAAACATCATCTGACACGATTTTTAATAACAAGGCCTCTCTGTGCGTCTGCACAGAAAAGCTTGTCTCAAATGGTGAGACAAGCGGCAACCTGACAATAAACATTTCCACTGAATCAATTTGTTTTATTTTCACATATCCACCTTGTAATAGTTTAGTCCTTTGAAAACATTACCGCTTTAGGTATAATTAAATTTTTGCTGCAAGAACTCGTGAATAAGGGTTCGTAATGAAAGAACCTGCCCGGGCTATTAAGAAAGGCCCCTGCTTTAACAGAGGGTTTCATCCATAACGTTAAATCGCCGATGGTTCCTTCAAAACGATCCCTAATTCATTCAGACAGCTTCCAGCCAAAAATTTAATCATACCTGAAGCTTCTTTGAAATCGATTTGTTTCAAAGGACTAAATTATTATCTTTTTTTTTAAGTTCGCCGAAGGCGGACGTTTTATAGAATCGCGAGGCGATTGTATAGCTTATAGAAAATTCTCTTTTTATCCTCGGAAAACACGATATCTGTAACAACATAATCTTTTTGAAAAGCCGATTCAAAAAGACGACGCGTTTTCATTCTCCATCGAACGGCTTCGTTTATATTCTTCTCTTTCAATGACCTTACATCGCGGGGAATTTCTATATAGGCTGTTTCTTGAGTAAAATTATCCAGATTTTTCTTGGGGATATTCTCTGAAATCGGAGGTTCTTTTTGTTTCATCTTGTTAATGACCCGATCTGAGTTCAGGTTCCAGGTTGCGATCAGTCTGTCTGTGGGGAGCCCTTTGTGAAGTCCGCTTTCCCCCGTTCCATATATATCGTTTTCATATTCTAGGCTGATAATGCCGAGTCTGTGGATATTGAAAAAAGCGTTCATGGATTCGAGAGGATCAAAATTCCAGCGAATGATATCATATCCCATTTTTAAAACTTCTTCTCTTTGGGCTTTTTTAAGCAAAAAACCGAATCCTTGTGTCTGATATTTTTGATGAACCCCGGTCATGTGGGAATAGATAAAGTGTTTACCTTTCCACTTGCCGATGAGTGCATAGGTAAAACCCGCCAATTTGCCATTGAAATAAAGCCCTTGAACAAGACCCCCATATTTCTGGACTCGCGTCATCAAATGATGGGGTTCAATGTCAAGATCTAAAAATCCCCAGGCACTTTTCTGGATTTCGAGTAATTTTTTAAAATCTTCTATGTCCTCTATTTTTTTTAACTCGATCATGTCTCTTTTCCTCAAAAAATGGCGTTGAATTTTACAGTCGTTTCAAAATTAGGTTCTTCTACACTTTAGTTGGAGAAGAGGGTCCAAGGACTCCAGGGGTCAAGGGTTCAAGGGTTTGTTTTCTAAAGACTTTATCAGCGCATTTAACAGTCTTTCGATTTCTGCGATGTCTTTTTTTAGTGGTCCCAATTCACCTTTTTCAATTAAATCTAAATCTTTAGCTAACAATATATAGGTTGCTCTCTTTGAATATTTTTTTGCTTTTCACTTGAATCCTTGGATCCTTCAGTGGTTTTTAAAGCATTTCACTCGAACCCCTGGCCCAGACCGATTAACCTTACTATATTGTCAATAAACTATCATCATTATGAAGCTTAGCCTATACCTTAAGTAATCACCGCGTCGCGACAGGGCGGGCCTTGAATCCTTTAAATCACACTTGCTCAATTGGAGATGACCCACTTATTTTACCCTAATTAACTTCAACTAATCGGGGGATGATCCTATATTCTGAACTTTCGACAAGAATAACATGAACATGCTTTTTGTCAAATAGATGGAAACTAAAAGCTTGACAACATCAGTGTTAATTCTTAGTTTTGTTGCGATATTATAATCATAATGGGGGATAAAGAATTATGGTACAAATTCATGAAAATGTTGAAGCGGCCCAAAAGCAAAAAAATGCGCAGACAGAACAGGATATGGCTGTTGACAGCTCTTTAAAAAAAATAAAAAATAAATATATTGTCCTGAGCGGGAAGGGCGGTGTGGGCAAGACCAGCACCTCAGTTAATCTGTCCATGGCCCTTGCCAACAAAGGGTTTAAGGTCGGGATTATGGATGTCGACTTGCACGGTCCTGACGTGCCGAGAATGCTCGGTTTAAAGGGAATGCTGGATTTAACCAAAAATAACAAATTGAATCCCATACGATATTCAGAGAACTTGAAAGTGGTTTCAATAGAATCCATGATTACAAGCAAAGACGATGCGATCATATGGCGGGGTCCGCTTAAATACTCTGCCATACGCCAGTTTATCGGCGAGGTGGAATGGGGCGAACTTGACTTTTTGATTATCGATTCTCCTCCGGGAACCGGCGATGAACCGCTGACCATTGCTCAGACCATTCTTGACGCCAAAGCCATCATCGTCACGACGCCTCAGGAGGTTTCTCTGGCGGACGTCCGAAAATCCATCAGTTTTTGCAGGACTGTTAAGATGGATATTTTGGGTCTTATCGAGAACATGAGCGGCTTTGCCTGTCCTCACTGTAATAAAATGGTCGATCTTTTTGGATCGGGTGGCGGGGAAAAAACCGCAGGTACTGCGGGCATTACGTTCTTAGGTAGAATTCCCTTTGATCCAAACGTTGTGTCTTGTGGCGACAACGGCATCTCTATTCAGGAAAAATATGCGGACACCCCGGTGTCTCGGGCTTTTATAGAATTGGCCGAGAAAATATCGAAGTGACCAAAACCTTTAAGCCGGAAAGAGGATAGAGGATAGAGGAAAGAGGATAGAGGATAAGGGAAACCACGGACAAACACAAATATTATTAAAAAATAAGAAAATAAGAAGGTGAAGGGCAAGAAGGTGAGAAGGTGGGAAGATAAGAAGGTTGGCATGTCTTAGATCCTCCGACCTTCTGATCTTCTAACCTTCTTAACTTCCTGTTTTCCGAGACCTTCTCATCTTCTAATTACATTTGCGTCCATTTGCGGTGTTCTATTTTCTAATTCCTCTTTCCTATTTTCAGGGTTTGATCCAGGTTCCCTGCTTTAGATAGGGATGGGTAATCTCTTTGAGGGCTTTCTTGTGCTCGATAAACCGGGATTTCATTCCGAGCAACCATTCCTTGTGTTTGAGTGCATCCTCTTTGCTGGAAAAAAAATCGTGATGGCTTTTGGTGATCTCAAACGTCGGGGATCCTGATGGTAGGGTTATGATTCCGGAATTGCTGCACAGCATGCATCGTACGTTGTTGTTATCTAAAAACCGGAATGTATCCCCTCCACACTGAGGACAACAGGGGCCTTTTTTTTCAACCCTGGATCCAAAAAGCGCTGACGCCAGTTCACCGGCCGCCTGTTTGTTCTCTTTGTTCAGAAAAATCTCTCCAGGTAAAGCACCATAAACCACCTTTGTGTTTTTATCATCTGCAAAAATCATCTTTAAAAAACTTTGAATGATCAGCCGGCTGTATCCTTCCTTTCCTTCGATACCGGCGATGGCCACACCAACTGCCGGTTTGCTCCATAGATTTTCAATATGAGCGTAAAAAGAAATTCCTCTATCGAGAAATGTTTTAACAGATGCATTGATCCCCAAAAAATAGGTTGGTGCTGACACGATGTATGCATCGGCCGCCACTATGGCCTTTAAAACAATGTTTAAATCATCATCCAGAACGCAGTGCTCTTTTGTGAAAAGACACTGGTAACATCCCCGGCAGGGAAGAATCTTGAAATCCTGGAGCCGTAACAGATTCAACTCATGGGGGATGGACAGTTGATTGCTGATTTCCTTGGCCATGATTTCGCAATTGCCAAGTTTTCGCGGCGAACCGATAATGGCAAGAATTTTTTTCATAGATAGTACCTCAGGTGTGTTTAACTGGGTTCACCCATAAATGGTCTTTTTGTCCAATCCCTGCGCCTGCCCTGTGAAATGCGGAGCCTGATTCTCTGGGGTTATGCTCAAAAAATAATCCTCAGAATATCAATTATATGCCTGCGGTTATTTTTTTCGCAAGCCTTGATCTCGAACAAAAATCCTCATTTATGGATGGACACTAACTGGTTTATTGCTCGAGTTTCGCACCCCAATATTGCGAAAAAACCTTGTAACAAGCAGGCCGAAAAAATTTTTTAAGGTAAAATATTTCATTGGCGCATGATCGGACGGCACCAAGATTCAAAGTGATCATTATTATTGCATCTTAAATAGATATCTGTATGTTACAACTTCTTTGTGCCTTTTTCAGGGTGCATGCGGCTTTTTTCTGTTTACCGATTGCATCCGAATATTTTTACCTTAAAAAATTTCCCGGCCTGCTCCGCTGTATTGGCGTTGCTTAAAATTAAGGGGGCGAAACTTAAGTTAAATGTTAAAACAGATCCTTGCTATCTATCAATATTTATTTTATAAAAAATGGGTTTGATGCTGAATCGGAGAGCGATGTAAAAAAATAATGAAAGCGGAACCGTGAACTAAAATAGATGGATTTTGATATGAATAGCAAAAAGCCTCAGATGCGTGTGGATATCGGCGGGATAGAGATCAAAAATCCTGTAATGACGGCATCCGGTACTTTCGGGTATGCCAACGAGTTTGAAGAACTTATCGATTTAAACCGCCTGGGGGCGATTGTTGTAAAAGGCTTGTCCCTTGAACCCTCCAGGGGAAATCCACCGCCGAGGATCGTTGAAACACCCTGCGGCATGTTAAACGCCATCGGTCTTGAAAACGTCGGACTGGCAGCATTTGTAAAAGAAAAATTACCATTTTTGAGACGTCTTCACACGCCGATATTTGTAAATGTCTACGGGAAAAGTATAGAAGAGTACGCTGAACTGGCCGTTCGCCTGGAAGATATTGACGGTGTTTCGGGCATCGAAGTAAACATTTCTTGTCCCAATGTAAAATCGGGCGGAATGGCCTTTGGCGCTTATCCGGAATCTGCCGCCGAAGTTGTCAGGGCGATCAGAAAACAGACCACCAAACCACTGATGGTCAAGCTTTCTCCCAATGTCACCGACATTACGGAAATTGCAAAAAGCGTGGAAGGAGAGGGCGCGGATTCCATTTCTTTGATCAATACCATTACCGGTATGGCAATCGATATTGAAACCCGGCGTCCAAAGATCGCCAATATTACCGGCGGGCTTTCAGGGCCGGCCATAAAGCCGGTGGCGTTGCGTATGGTCTGGCAGGTGGCGCAAACCGTCAACGTTCCGGTGGTGGGTATCGGCGGCATAATGACCGCAAAAGATGCACTGGAGTTTTTGATTGCTGGCGCCGTGGCCGTTCAGATCGGAACCGCCAACTTCATCAATCCGCATGCAACCACAGACATTGTCGATGGCATCGAAACTTTCCTGATGGAGCGAAATATTTCTGACATTTCGGATATCATTGCTACACTTCAAGTATGACCCATTCATTTGCTTAGTACATGTATTCGTAAATACGGTGACGTATTTATAACTTTGTTTATTCATTCTATGTATGCAAAAGTGTAAAGTGCCTAAAGTGAACTAAAGTGCCTAAAGTTAAGGTATTCTATCAATTTTAATTATAATTGATTGCGCCGAAAGCGCGTTCCTCAACTTTAGCTCACTTTAGGCACTTCAAACTTCAAATTTTTGGACTTCATCTTATACGGGATAGTTGTACTGATAAAAATACGTCATCGAACTCACGAACCAGAGCACTTAGCAGTATCTGAAAGGAGAAAAAAATGAAAAGACTTCTAATTATGATATTGGCTGTTTTTGTGATGTCTACCATGGCTAATGCAAAGCAGGTCGGCAAAGTTGCACTCCCCGACAGTCTGATGGCAGGCAAGGATGAATTGCTTTTAAATGGCGCCGGTTTTCGGAAAAAATTTTTTATAAAGATGTATGCAGGGGGACTGTATCTTATACAGAAAAATCATGACCCTAAAAAAATCATTGATAGCGATGAGTCTATGGCACTTAGATTGCACATTGTATCCGGTGTGATTACAACTAAAAAGATGACAGATGCTATTGATGAAGGTTTTAAAAATTCAACAGGCGAAAATATCACCTCATTTAAAATCGAAATAGCCAAATTCAAATCATTTTTCGCAGAGGAAATAAAGAAAGACGACATATTTGATATAATATATGTCCCAGCAGAGGGAATTAGTGTCTATAAAAATGAAAGCCTTAAAGGGACGATACAGGGGTTTAATTTTAAAAAGGCTGTATTCGGTATATGGATTGGTAAAAAACCGGCGGATGCAAAGTTAAAGAGAAAAATGCTTGGAGAATAAGGTAAAAAAATTAGGTTCTTCTCCAACTTAATTGGAGATGATCCAAAAAATAAGAGGTTTTGCTTAAGGGGCTGTTCAAGCCCCTTAAGCTTTTGTGAAAAAATGTTAGGTGGTTGCCATCACCGGATTGGCTTTCAAATATTCAAGACGGTTGAGTCCGTTGATGTAAGCCTTCACACTGGCGGTGATGATGTCAGGATCTGCGCCTCTGCCAAGGGCAACCAGACCGTTTTCTTTCAAGCGTACCGTAACCTCGCCCTGGGCATCCGTACCGCTGGTAATGGCGCTTATGGAAAATCTCAGGAGTTCGGATTCTGTTCCCGTCAGTTTGGCAATACTGTCATATGCCGCATCGATGGGACCGTTTCCGTATCCCGTACCCTGAACCGGCCTTCCATTGATAAAAAGTCTGACGGTTGCCATGGGAATGACGGTGGTACCGCTGGTGACATGGAGATATTCCAGTTCGAAAATTTCGGCGGTCCTTAAGATGCCTTCCGTAACGATGACTTCCAGATCCTCGTCAACAACGTGCTTCTTTTTGTCGGCCAGTTCCTTGAATTTTTTGAAAACGAGCTTTAACTCTTCGTCGGAAAGATCGTACCCCATTTTTTTCAAGTGGGAGCGCAGGGCGTGTCTTCCGGAGTGTTTTCCCAGAACCAACTTGCTGGCGCTGAGCCCGACGGTTTCAGGCTTCATGATTTCATAGGTCATGGGATTTTTCAGAACTCCGTCCTGATGAATTCCAGCCTCGTGGGCAAAGGCGTTGGCCCCGACAATGGCTTTGTTGGGCTGGACGATAATACCGGTTATCATGCTGACCAGTCGGCTGGTGGGATAGATCAGCTCTGTTTTGATGTTGGACGAGAACGGCATGTAATTGGGCCTCGTGTGAAGGGACATAACGACTTCTTCCAGCGAGGTGTTCCCGGCCCGTTCGCCGATACCGTTGATGGTGACTTCCGCCTGTCTTGCACCGCTGTTCAGCGCTGCAAGGGTGTTGGCCGTAGCAAGGCCGAGGTCATTGTGACAGTGGACACTCACGACAGCCTTGTTGATATTAGGGGTATGGTCGATCACATACTTGACCAGATCCGCGAATTCCATGGGGATGGCGTACCCGACGGTATCCGGAATATTGATGGTTGTGGCGCCGGCCTCAATGGCCGCCTCAAACACCTTGCAAAGAAAATCCCGGTCACTGCGTGAGGCATCTTCTGCCGAAAACTCGATGCTGTCGGTAAGGCTCTTGGCGTATTTGACAGATTCCGAAGTGGTTTTTAGAACCTGGTCCCGGGTCATGTTGAGTTTGTATTGCATATGGATATCGGATGTGGCCAAAAATGTGTGAATCCTCGGTTTTGCTGCGCGCTGGACAGCTCCCCAGGCGCGATCGATATCTGCTTTTGACGTCCGTGCCAGGCCGGCGACCTCGGTTTTTTTGAGTTTTGAGGCGATTTTGGAAACCGCATCAAAATCACCTTCAGAAGCTGCCGGGAATCCTGCTTCCAATACATCTACGCCAAGCTTTTCCAACTGTGTGGCAAGGCGCAGCTTTTCCCCGGCATTCATGCTTGCGCCGGGAGATTGCTCGCCGTCTCTTAGCGTTGTATCAAAAATAATGATTCGTTCTTCCATGATTTTGCTCCTATTCATAAATGAGTTTGTACCTGAATATAGGTGGTATTGAATTTTACTGTCTTATCTCTAAGCTCTCTAAGCAAAGGGCAAAATAAGAACGAGCATACGCCGCAGGACAGGATAAGAAAAATGTCCCACGGCATTGATTCCCTCTCTTTTATTTAGAATGTCATATATTTTCATAATGATAGATTTAATTATTTATTATTTATCATTTATCATTGCGAGCTTATACTGGAAGCTGTCGGCAAGTGCTTGCCAGCTGGCTTCGATAATATCTTCGGAAACACCGATGGTGCTCCAGATATGGTCGTGATCCCGCGACTCAATAAAGACCCTTACCCTTGCCGCTGTTCCCTCGCGGCCATCTATGACCCGGACTTTAAAATCGATCAGGCGCATGGCGTCCAGATCCGGATAAAATTTGTCAAGTGCCTTGCGAAGGGCATTATCTAAGGCGCTGACCGGACCATCTCCTTCAGCGGCGGTGATTTCATCTTTGCCTCCCACCGAAATCTTGATGGTGGCATGGGCTGAACAGGGACGATCTTCGTCTTTTTCGATGGTGACCCGAAAGGATTTTAAATCAAAAAGCGGCTGAAACTGATCGGTAAACTTTTCGAGCAGGATCTTAAATGATCCGTCGGCAGTGTCAAACTGGTATCCATCCTGTTCCATCTGTTTTATTTCTGTAACGATCTTACGGCTGTCAGTTCCATTGGCCCCAAGCTCGATCCCAAGTTCTTTTGCTTTGTATTCGATATTGCTTTTTCCCGAAAGATCCGACACCAATACACGGCGGCGATTTCCCACAAGTTCGGGCTCCATATGTTCGTATGCCTTTGATACTTTCATAATTGCACTGACATGAATACCCCCTTTGTGGGCAAATGCGCTTTCACCGACAAAGGGACGGCTGTTCAAAGGAATCATGTTGGCCGTTTCACTGACAAACCGTGAGAGTAATCTAAGTTTTCCCATATTTTCTGAGGAAACACACGGACGGTTCATCTTTAGCTGGAGAATCGGTATGATAGAGGTCAGATCGGCATTGCCGCATCTCTCTCCATATCCATTCATGGTTCCCTGGACCATTACAGCACCGGATTGGACGGCTTCGATGGAATTGGCAACGGCCAGGCCGCTGTCGTTGTGGGTATGAATCCCGAGCTTGAATGGAAGTGAATCCTCTTTTGCAGCGTATTTTTCCGAAAACGCTTTTCGAACCTCATCCATAATCGATTTGACTTCAATGGGAAGAGACCCGCCATTGGTGTCGCACAGCACGATGAATTCTGATCCGGCATCGATGGCGGCCATCAGTGTCTTTAAGGCATAATCCGGATTTGCTTTGTAGCCGTCAAAAAAGTGTTCGGCATCATAAATCACCTCCCGATCACCTTTTTTCAAATATTCGACGGAATCGGTGATCATTGCAAGGTTTTCTTCAAGGGTATTGCTCATGACCTGCAGGACATGAAGATCCCATGTCTTTCCAAATATGGTCACTGAAGGGGTTTTGGCCTTAAGCAGTGCCTGCAAGTTTGGATCATCCGAAGGGTCGATACGGGGTTTGCGGGTTGATCCGAAAGCCGTTATCCGCGCGGTATTGAATTTTTTCTTCTGGGCCAGATCGAAAAATTCCATATCCCTGGGATTGGACCCCGGCCAGCCACCTTCGACGTAATGTATGCCAAAATCATCCAGCCTTTTCGCGATCTGGATCTTTTCCTTGGCACTGAAACTGATGTTTTCTCCCTGGGTTCCATCCCGCAAGGTCGTGTCATAAAGTAAGATCTGTTCCATAATGTTATACTCCTAATAAAATTGTTTCTAAATGCTTATTCGCAATGTATCTATGATTTTTTGTGCATTTTATGGTAAAACTTTTTCCATTCTACCACTAAGGCACCAAGGCACGAAGAAAGAATAATAAATATATCCTTTGTGTCTTAGTGCCTTAGTGGCAAATATTTTTAGTTTCCCGCTTCGGCTTCAATAAAGACGGGATCTTCGTTTCACTACGACCGGCTTGTCCGGGTTAGGTATTTGTTATTTTCATGAAAATTAGGGTTATCTGTTTTCCGGCCTCAATGACCTTACCGCTGCCCCGGCCTGCCACATTTCAGAATTCTTGATGACATCCAGTTCCTTTTGCAGTTTTTCAAGGTAGTCAGGAGCGCTGTTGGCTTCCAGGACTCTTTTTGTTTCTTTGCCGGTTATAACTCTTTCATACAGTTCGTCAAACAGCGGGACAACGGCGTCGCGGAACTTTGGCGCCCAGTCCAGAGCACCGCGTTGTGCCGTGGTACTGCAGTTTGAAAACATCCAGTCCATGCCGTTTTCAGCCACCAGCCGGATAAGGCTCTGAGTTAGTTCCTCAACAGTCTCATTAAATGCTTCACTTGGTGAATGCCCGTGCTTTCGCAAAAGGTTGTACTGGGCTTCCATAACACCTGCGAGGCAGCCCATGAGAACACCTCGCTCGCCGGTAAGATCACTATGAACTTCTTTTTCAAAAGTAGTGGGGAAAAGATAGCCTGAACCGATGGCAATTCCCAAAGCCAATGTTCTTTCCTCTGCTCTGCCGGTATAGTCCTGGAAGACCGCAAAACTGGAATTGATGCCGCTTCCGTCCAGAAAATTCCTGCGTACATTGGTTCCCGATCCTTTTGGTGCCACCATAATTACGTCAACATTATCAGGGGGTATGACACCGGTTTGCTCCTTATAAACAATTGAAAAACCATGAGAAAAATAAAGCGCATCACCTTCGTTAAGGCATTCTTTTATCTGAGGCCAGGTGGCTACCTGCCCTGCATCGGAAAGGAGTTCTTTAATGATAGTTCCCTGCTTTGCAGCTTCTTTGAGGGGAAATAAGGTTTCACCTGGAACAAACCCGTCGGCAACAGCCTTATTCCAGTAATCGTCTCCCTCAAGCTGTCCTATTATCACCTTAAATCCGTTATCTCTAAGATTGAGCGCCTGAGCCGGCCCCTGAACTCCATAGCCGAGAATTACAATTGTTTCATCTTTAAGCACTTCTTTAGCTTTATCCAATGAAAATTCTTCCGAAGTAATTACTTCTTCTTCGGTACCCCCGAAATTTATCTTAGCCATTTTACTCTCCTTTTTTATAAAGTCATTGGATAGTTTCCAATTCAGAAATGAGCACTTTATTAGATTAGCTAAGCCTCATCCCTCATGGCGGGATGTTGAGGCGTGCATTGAGTACGCAACAGGCGAAAACCGAGGATAACTCAGCTCATCGAAAAAAGGGCCCTTTCTGATGGTAACTATTTAGGATCCCTGAACAGCGCAATCATTCCTGTTCTGGCGATTTCCTTTATACCGATGGGTTTTAAAAGGTTTAAAAGTGCACTCAATTTTCCTTCATCGCCCGTGACTTCAATGGTGTAGTGGTCAGGTCCCACGTCAACAATCTTGCACCTGAAAATATCCACGGTTCTTAATATTTCTGCACGATGTTCCGGCTTGGCGACCACCTTTATAAGGGCCATTTCTCTCTGGACATATTCCTTTCCGGTAAGATCGTGAACCTTGATGACATTGATGAGCTTGTTCAGTTGCTTCTCAATCTGTTCGATAATCGGCGGTTCCCCTGTCGTGACCAATGTTAACCTCGATATCAACGGGTCCATGGTTTCGGCAACACACAGGCTTTCAATGTTAAATCCCCGGCCGCTGAACAATCCTGAGATTCTTGAGAGAACACCGGGTTCATTATCCACTAGAATCGAAAGTATATGTTTTTCTTCCATAATGAGTAGTATCCTTTCTATACCAAAAGCATTTCTGTAGCGGCGGCACCCGCCGGAATCATCGGGTAAACACATTCTTCTTTTTCTACCACAAAATCCATTATTACAGCCTTCTTGGAGAAAAGGCCTTCTTTCAGCAAAGGTTCAACTTCCTCGGGCTTGGTGGCTCTCAATCCCACGGCTCCATAGGCTTCAGCCAGCTTTACGAAATCGGGGGCATGTTCCATGCAGGTGGAGGCATACCGCTTATCGAAAAACAGCTGCTGCCATTGCCTGACCATGCCAAGATACCCGTTATTCAGGATCACCACTTTGATCGGAAGATTACATTGTGCTACCGTGGCCATTTCCTGGATATTCATCTGAATACTTCCGTCACCGGCAATATCAACCACAAGCTTGTCCGGGCAGGCGAGCTGTGCGCCGATGGCGGCCGGAAGGCCAAACCCCATGCAGCCCAAACCGCCCGATGTAATAAAATGATTGGGTCGATCATAGTGATAATATTGAGCCGCCCACATCTGATTTTGACCGACCTCGGTGGTTATTATGGCGTCGCCTTTGGTGAGCTCGTACAGTTTCTCCACCACAAATTGCGGCTTGATCACATCTTTCTGCTCATAGGCCAAGGGTTTTGTGCTTTGCCAGTGCTCGATTTGATCGAACCATTGTTTTCGCGTTTTCTTGAGATCGCCAAGGTCTTCCTTGTCCAGCAGCTTGTTCAGATGAGCGAGGGTGACTTTGCAATCCCCCACAATCGGCACCGTGACAGGAATATTCTTTCGGATGGACGTTGGATCAATATCAATATGTATGATCTTGGCATTGGGCGCAAAGGCATCGATCCGGCCGGTAACACGGTCATCAAAACGAACACCGATGCCGAACAAGAGGTCGCATTCACCAATGGACATGTTGGACCGATAGGTGCCGTGCATGCCCACCATGCCCAGCCACAATGGATCTGAGCCCGGAAACCCACCGAGACCCATCAGGGACGTGGTTAACGGAATTTGGGTTTTTCGCGCAAGCTCCGTAAGCTCATTTGCAGCCCTTGACAGTATCACGCCGCCGCCGGCAAAAATAATCGGTTTTTTGGCTTTTTTAATCATCTTAACAACCTGATGCAATTGTTTTACGTTGGGGCTGTAGGTCGGGCTGTAAGACTTGAGCTTCACTTTTTCCAGTGGTTTGTAGTCGATTTGGTTGACCGAAACATCTTTTGGGATATCCACCAAAACAGGTCCCGGCCGGCCGGAGCTGGCGAGGTAAAACGCTTCCTTGATAATCTTGGCAAGATCCTCGGTGCGTTTAACCAGGTAGTTGTGTTTCGTGATGGGTCGGGTTATCCCCACGGTGTCGACTTCCTGGAACGCGTCGTTTCCGATAAGATGCGTGGGAACCTGCCCGGTAAATATGACAACGGGTATGGAATCCATATAGGCGGATGCAATACCGGTGACGGTGTTGGTCGCGCCGGGACCGGATGTGACAAGACAGACGCCCACACGGTTGCCGGCCCGGGCATACCCGTCAGCCGCATGAACCGCACACGCCTCCTGGCGAACCAAGACATGCCGGATATCTGTTCTTTCCATCTCATCATAGATGTCGATGACCACACCGCCCGGATATCCAAAAATAATCTCAACACCTTCCTCCTTTAAAACCTTCATCATAATTTGTGCGCCTGTGAGCTTCATGTTTCTTCCTTCCTTCCTTATTTCTTATGTTGTTTATTTATATATAAACTATCAGCTATGCTGTTCGTTATAGCTTTGTTAGGCAGGTATGTAAAAGTATATCTTCACCGCCCATTCGCTCCGCTCATTAGAGCCGAAGAGAACACAGAGGTTAGTTATTTTATTGTTTTCCGTTGAGAGGACGGAAAACAATAAGAAACATGCCTTGCGGGCTTTTAGAACCCAAAAAATATCGCGTAGCGATTGATTTTTTTCTTTTGCCGTCCTCTCAACGGCAAAAGAAAAGTATCTTTTCTTAGCGTCCTCCTCGCCTCTGCCTGCCCTATGAAATTCATGTCAATGAGGAGCGAAGCGAATTTCATTGGGGCGGTGAAAAATTTTCAGTTAAAGAACTTATTTATCTGACCACCGCTCCTTTGCTGGCAGATGAGACCATTTTTGCATACCGGGCCATGTACCCGTGGGTGATTTTGGGCGGCGGGGGAGACCATTTGGACAACCGGTCCTGGATTTCGCTGTCCGGCACTTTGAGCGTTAATGTTTTGGCCGGAATATCGATGGCAATCAAATCACCGTCCTTAACGATGGCAATGGGCCCTTTTTGCATGGCCTCCGGTGAAATATGCCCGATGGCCGCGCCCCGGGTTCCGCCTGAAAAACGGCCGTCCGTGAGCAGTGCCACGTGGGCGTCCAGTTTCATACCGGCGATGGCCGATGTCGGTGTCAGCATTTCCCGCATGCCAGGACCGCCCATGGGCCCTTCATACCGAACCACGATAACATCGCCTTTTTTTATTTTCCCGCCCATAATGGCCTCGCCGGCTTCTTCCTCGGAATCAAACACACGGGCCGGGCCTTCATGACGCAGCATTTCATCCAAAACAGCAGATTGCTTTACAACACCGCCTTCAGGGGCAAGATTTCCGAAAAGAACCGCAAGTCCGCCCTCCTCATGGTAAGGGTTTGTGGTTGATCGGATGACGGTGTTGTCCATGACGCTCGAGTTTTTTATATTCTCTTCCACGGTTTTGCCGGTGACGGTGAGACAGTCTGTTTTAATGCGGCCGGTGCCGGACAGTTCTTTCATAAGGGCCTGAATGCCGCCTGCCCGGTTCAGGTCTTCAAGGTGGTGCGATCCGCCGGGACTCAACGAGCACAGATGCGGCGTGGCTTTGCTGATCTCGTTGATCTGATCGAGATCGATGGTAACGTTGGCTTCCCTTGCCAGGGCAGGGAGGTGAAGCACGGTATTGGTGGAGCATCCAAGGGCCATATCCACCACCAAGGCATTGTGAAACGCCTGTTCGGTCATAATTTTTGACGGTGTTATATCTTTTTCCAAAAGATCGAGGATTTTCATGCCCGCTTCTTTGGCCAGGCGGATACGGGCTGACATTACAGCAGGGATGGTGCCGTTGCCGGGCAATCCCATGCCCACGGCTTCGGTCAGACAGTTCATGGAATTTGCAGTGAACATGCCGGCACAGGATCCGCAGGTGGGACAGGCAGCATCTTCAATCTGGCAAAGCTGATCTTCGGTCATATCGCCCGAAAGCACGGCACCCACGGATTCAAACACCGTAATCAGATCGATTTTGTCATCGCCGGTCTTTTCAGGATGTTTACCGGCCAGCATGGGTCCGCCGCTGATGACGATGGCCGGCAAATCGAGACGGGCGGCGGCCATCAACATTCCCGGAATAATTTTGTCGCAGTTGGGAACCATAACCATGGCATCAAATGCATGGGCTGTTGCCATGACTTCGATGGAGTCGGCGATCAGCTCCCGGCTTGCCAAAGAATATTTCATGCCCACATGATTCATGGCAATGCCGTCGCAAACCCCGATAACGCCGAATTCAATGGGTGTCCCACCCGCCATGTAAACACCTGCCTTGACCGCTTCCACGATCTTGTCCAGGTGAACGTGCCCGGGGATGATGGCATTGACGGAATTGGCAATGCCGATGAGCGGTTGTTTGATTTCTTCATCCGTGTATCCCATGGCTTTAAAGAGGGATCGGTGGGGTGCCCGTTCCACCCCTTTTTTTACCAGGTCGCTTTTCATAGGCTCTGTCTCCTCAAAAAAAAACCGTTATCAGCTTTTTTGGGCTGATAACGGTTTTTGTTTTTTTTGGCTTTGTTAGAAATTCAGGCCATTATCAACCCCTTGCCTCGCAGCAGATGCGTACATCTACGACGAGGAGAATAATAAGGCTAATAAGGATGTTAATGACTAAAATATTTTTCATAATGTCCTGCATATATAATTAAGAAACTTCTATCTAACTGTACTTATGTGCATTGTCAAGCTTTTTCTTCAAATTTGAATTCCCCGCTGATTCCAGCGCTGGATGAATTCAAATAAATGATAAGATCCTTTCGAAAGCGAGAGTGCGGTAAAAATTCCAAAGTACCCCGAAGCTTGTTGGAGCACAGCGGAAATCCCGATTCTTTTCCAAAATCTTGATCATCACTCCTGAGACAGACAGACGCATTTTTTTGCACAGAAAACTGTGCATCAATGCACAGAAAAATGTGCATATGACAATCCTCTAAAAATCAAATACGCAAAATATCAATGGGTTAGGTTTTGGTACGCCTGTTGCACTTATAAGAGTGGTTAAGGGTCCCCGGTTAAATCCGCTTCGCTCCTTTTCTTCGAAAAATTTAACTTGGCCCCGATGACGGGATTTACGTTTCACTCCAACAAGCAGGGATCTGGGGCTAGGGGTTGGGTGTAAAGGACAGAGTAAGAGTTAGGGGTCTTGAGGTCAGGAGCTTTTGGGCACAAAGACGACAACCCGTATTTCTCACGACTTGATTCGTTCATTTGCAAGGCATTAGAGATGAAGCTGTAGTATGTCTACCGCGAATCTCTTATAACGTAGAAAATGGGCGAATCAGGCTCGTCCGAAGGGTGAAAATTTTAACTTGTATTGAGGTTTAACAAAAATGACAGAATGTTTTTATAAATTTATTAAAATTCTTCATGAGAAATTTGGGTTAGCACGACAATATTTTAAACTCATGTTTTAAATAGAGGTGGCCGAGGTGTAAAAAGCCCTGCGGGACATTTATGAATTTTATTACAAAATTGTATTTTCTCTTTCGAGTGTTATGCGTCATTTCGTAGACGGATAACACGCTCTAGCACTTTTTGGGTTTTTAATATAACATCTCGAATTTAAATTAAATTTATGATATAAGAATATAATCTGTCTCTAGTCTTACGCGTCTTTGAAAGACGCGTTTGTCAAAATATTTAGGTCGCATAATACTAGTTAGATGTTAATGAAAAATAATGTGAATGATGAATAAGCTTGCTCAAGAGTTTAAAAAAAGAAAGATACGGCAGTGGTTAATCACAGTTTTCGGGCTTGGATGGTTTGTGGTTCTTTGTAGCTTGGTGATTTGGTCAGGGATACAAGTTAAGGAGCAAGGGGGATTGGCTCCTACACCAATTGGATATGTCTTAACGATAGTATTTGCCATCCTATTTATTCCCCCTATTTTGTTTCTAACCCATAAAAATTGGAGGTGCCCTTCATGTGGGGTAGTTCTTGGACGATCAATAAATCCAAAAGTATGTCCAGGCTGCGGTCAAGCGTTGTCGTAGACGTGACTACATCTAACAAAGCAATTCAACGAGGACGCAAATTCCGCTGGCGCTCCATTTGCGCCTGTTAATTGAGCCGTTCTGCTTCATGGAGGTGATTGTTGTGCAAATATTTTTTCCCTTAAAATACCTTAAAATCTTTCTGTCAATACTGATATTGCTTATTGGGATATCCGGAAATGTTGCTTTCAGTGCTGATTTCCTCAGGCATGATCATGACATTCTTGGGAAAATTGTAGATTTTGATACGAGGAAACCCATTGCCGGTGTCGTCGTCTCGGCTATGTGGTTTACTTGGCCTGTTAGTTTATCCATTGAGCCTAAAATGAAATATTACGATTATTTTGAAACGCTAACCAACAAGGAAGGTAATTTCAGAATACCGGGAAAAGGTTTGAATATCATTAGGGATATGCCCCCACCGAAAATAGCGATTTTCAAGGCCGGTTATTCCATTTTGCATTTGCAGGACTTGGGTGCAAATTTCAAGCAAGACCACCCGCTGAGCGGTAAAGTAAAATGGATAGAAGGCAAACCGATCATTCCTTATAAAAGAAAATCATTAGAAAAAAGAAAAAGTTACCTCCGGACGCATCCACGGGTGCCGTTTAAGAAAATGGAGTATGTGATTGTTTCACAAGAAAAAACTCGGCAATTCATAGAGGAGCTTAGAAGGGAATATAAGGCAGTTGGCATGACGCCAACTCAACTAAATGATCAGCAATATTTGCGGTATAAGAATGGAGGTGTTTTCCCTTCTGAAGAAACATCGGTAAAACGGAAATCATCTGAGTGACAGGGGAATAGCGGTATTTTTCTGTTATGAAAAATCAGAGCATAACCATAGGATTCACTCGGATGTGAGTGCTGTTGGCGCTTCACTCACACCGGTAATTCTAGTCGTTATGTTGCGCAAGACGGGAAAGTTCTGAACCATGGTCGAAGAATCAGGGCAACAAGAACCACTTGCCGAACATGTATACGATAAGCGGGTCAAGGAATACGGATGGGTTGGTCCAGAGGTTGCGTTCGGCCTAGCGTATGAGTATACGAGTCCTGGCCAAACCATACTCGACGTAGGTATTGGGACGGGGCTTGGATCCGTTTTGTTTCAAAGGGCAGGTATGGTTGTCTATGGGCTGGATAACTCCGATGCAATGCTGGATATTTGTCGAAGGAAGGGGTTCGCGTCGGATCTTCAGTTACATGATATGAACAAGTTGCCGTATCCCTACGATGAGGAGTCTCTTGATCACGCCGTATGCATTGGGGCACTCCAGTACTTCGAGAATATCCAGCCAGTAATCGAAGAGTTGGCCCGAATCATTCGGGAAAGTGGGATATTCGTGTTCACCGTTCTGGACCGAAGCCCCTCCGAGAGCGCGGCAATGGTTTTGGGGCCCGAAATTACCGACTCGGGTTCTACGGATACGATATACCGACATAGCACAGCACAGATCAGCGAATATCTTCAGGTCTGCGGTTTTGAGTCGGTCAAGTCTCTTGAGTTCAACATGTTCATGGATCGAGAGCAGAGGCGTAAGTCTCCTGTAAAGACCTACGTGGCTATGAAGCGCAGCATAACCCATAAGGATTGACACGACCTGAAAGGTCGTTTTCAATCTATTGTTCAAGAAGGTCGGTTTTGTGACGCAACGGTCCAGGTGGCGCAGCTGAAGCCCCAGACGTTATTTAGGTTTCGGAACACAACATTTATTAAAGGTTAATTTGTATTCAAGAAGGATGACACTTATTGTAATTATCAGCGTTATCGCTTCCTTTTCTATTAGGACGTTCGGTACAATTTTTCCTCAGATATTTAAGAATATTCTTATAGTTAAAGCAACAATTCTGATTAATGCTTTATTCATATTGTCCCATCTTCTTTTCTGGCTGGTCTTTTACTGGGAATACATATCTACTGAGAAAGTCACACTAAAAAAGACTTGCATACTTGCCATAATTGGATCTTTCGCCGTATCCGCTAATTACATGAAAAAACTCCCATTTGTATTTGGTATGAACATTCATTTTCCACTATTTCTTATGATTCCATATTTTGAAGCTGTTGTGCCATTAATAAGCTCTGCTTTTCATCTTATTTTTTTTGTTAGTTTCAAAAAATCACTTGAGCTTGACGAACAGCCAAGGCTAAGTAAGCCTATATTATCAATTATCATTGGAATTTCCATTTATATCTGTCTTCATTTGATTGTCCTTTTCAATTTCCTTGCAACAGATAGATTTGAATGGCTTGAACATATGCCGAAAGTTGTTGCTGTTAGCACTGTTCCATTAATTATCGTAGCTGTTTTTTCAATTCTATTTTTTTATTATAGATTCTACTATTTCTTAGATTCAGGTTATAAAATTGAAACTGGAAATGAACGTTCATTATAAAATAATCCAACATGACAACCGCATCAACTCGGACTGGCAATTCTACTGCGCTCCATTGACAGACGGTTATACGGGACGTTATATTTAATAGTCCCAAATATATCTTGCATTTTGTTTCTAACAATGCTTACAATGTATTACATCAAAATACATTGGAGGTGACGTATGAGCACAGCAATTTCAGTAAGAATACCAGACCAACTCGCATCAAAACTAACCGAAATTTCAAAGGAAACAGAAAGGCCAAAATCTTTTCACATCCAAAAGGCTCTGGAGGCCTATTTAACCGAACTTGCCGACATTCAGGTAGCCATTGATCGATTACACGATACATCTGACCCTGTTATTTCCATCGAAGATATGAGGAAAGAGCTTGAGCTATAAAATTGCGTTCAAAAAGTCCGTCTCCCGAGACCTGAAGAAATTAAGCAGAGATGATGCGGAAAGAATTCTGGATAAAATAGAGCAGGATCTACCTGAAAAAGCGGATACTTTTCCTCTATTAACAGGCAAATTTGCAGGTTTGCGGAAGTTTAGAATCGGGGACTATCGAGTCATTTACACTATTATTAAAAACACGGCTCTTATTCTAAGGATTAGCCATAGGCGGGATGCCTACAGATAAAATATAACCAGTCGTTCCACTCGGACGGCGGAGATCCTCGTCCTCTTTGAAATATTTTTCTTGAGATCTATCTGTAACTTTTAAAATTATTCTGTGTAATACCCGCAGCCGGTGAACTCTTTGTTATGCGGGAAAAAAGACTAAACCAAAAGGAGGTTTCAGAAAAGATGAGATCAATTGACTGCAGCACCCAAGTTTGCGCGGTTATTGGTAATCCAGTTGCGCACAGCCTTTCACCGGCAATTCACAATGCCGCCTTTGAGTTTTTGGACCTGAATTTCATCTATGTGGCGTGTCCGGTCGAGGACGTAAAAGGTGCATTAGCAGGCATGCGTGCGATAAAAAACTTTCGAGGAATGAGTGTCACTATTCCGCACAAAATTGAAGTAATGAAATATATGGATGAAATTGCGACCGTGGACCGTAACATTGGTTCAATAAATACGGTTCTTCATGAACAGGACAAGTTGGTCGGATTGGGCACGGATGGAATTGGTGCACTAAAGGCTCTCATTGATAGCGGTGTAGCAATTGATGGTAAGAACATCTTGATGTTGGGAGCTGGAGGTGCAGCGAGGGCGATTTCCTTTACTCTTGCCCAGAATACCAAGCTGGGGGAACTTTCAATTCTCGATATTGATGAAGCTCTGCTTCAGGAATTGAAGACTGATCTGGAGACCGGTACGGGTGCCGTCATCAAGTCCGGGTTGATAAGTGAGAACGCTCTGGCGGTAGAGATGGAAAAAACGGATTTAATCATCAATTGTACGCCGGTCGGCATGCATCCAAACGTTGATGCCTCTCTAATATCTCCTGGGTTATTTCGACCTGAACAGGTTGTCTTTGATATTGTGTATACGCCCCTTGAAACGAAACTGCTGGCCGAGGCCAAGTCTCGCGGCCTTAAGGTGATTCCCGGAGTTGAGATGTTTATCAACCAAGCGGCTCTGCAGTTTGAACATTTCACCGGCGTTGACGCGCCTGTCGAGGTTATGCGTCGAGTAGTAATGGAGCATCTACAATCATGAACATAGTACTGATCGGATATCGTGGTACAGGAAAGAGTGTAGTAGGAAAGCTTGTCTCCGAGCGCCTCCAGATAAAGTGTATTGCTATGGATGCGAGAATAGTTGAGGAGGCCGGAATGTCAATTCCAGATATTGTGGAAAATCATGGCTGGACGACATTCCGCGATATGGAATCTGAAGTCACCAGGGAGTTGGCAAAGCTTGACAACATTATTATTGATACGGGTGGGGGTGTTATTGAAAGGCCGGAAAATATTGATGTCCTGCAAGCGAACTCCTGTATTATTTGGCTCAAGGCTTCAGTAGGCGTGATCGTCTCGCGTATTCAAGGAGGCATTGAAAGACCCTCTTTGACTGGTGAAAAAAGCTTCACTGAAGAGGTGACAGAAGTTTTGGAGCGAAGGACTCCAAAATACACGAGTGCCGCTCAATACGAAATTGATACAGAACAACTAACACCAGAGCAGGTCGCAGACAGAATAATTAAAATCTGGAAGAAAGGAGATTGCACAAGAAGTACTCAAGGAAGATAGGTGCCCGTCACTGCAACTGACAGCCAGGACGGAGCGGTTTTGCAAGATTGTAAATCCTTGTTACCCTGGCTGCCGCTGAGCTCGGCGTTGGATGTCTCCCGATAGTTCTTTAGGATTGAAAGGAACAAAACAATAACCCTTGACGATAGTATCTTTTTGGGTTATTATATTTGCAATGATCAAAATATTTAAATGCAAAGAGACTGAGAAAATATTTCAAGGTCAGTTCTCTAAAAAACTGCCCCATGACATACAGCGACTTGCAGAAAGAAAACTCATTATGATCCATAGAGCGGGCAATCTTAGTGATCTTCGAGTCCCACCTGCAAACCGGCTGGAGAAATTGAGTGGCAACCGTGAAAGACAGCACAGTATACGAATAAACGACCAGTGGCGTATTTGTTTCGAATGGCGTGAAGAGGGTGTATGCGGTGTTGAGATAGTTGATTATCACTGAGGAGGTAATACATGAGAGATTTCCCGCCAACACACCCTGGCGAAATATTGCTTGAGGAATTTTTAAAGCCAATGGGAATAACCCAGTACCGGCTTGCAAAAGATATTGGCGTTCCTGCTATGCGAATTAGCAAAATTGTTCGCGGTGAAAGAGGTATTAGTGCTGACACAGCTTTAAGGCTGGCCCGATATTTTGGGATGTCTGTTGATTTTTGGACAGGTATTCAAGTCCATTATGACACTGAAATGGCCAAAATGAATTTGGGAAATCGATTAGAGAGAGAAGTCAAAGTTCTTGTTCCAGCAGCCTGAAAATCAATCAATCCTCTTATATCCAGCATCCAACAAAAGCTTGGAGGCAGACGCCTAAAACCCCCTCGGGTTGAAACCAATTTGGTTTCTCGGCATTCCATCAATTTTCGAACATTTTCGTTACTTTAACGGCGTGCTCAAGCTTGGCGTTATATTGCTGGTAATGAAGTGAAATAAACTCATGAAAGCGATTTTACACACAAAATTCGGACCACCGGATGAACTTCAGTCCAAAGAGGTAGATAAACCTGTTCCCAGGGACAATGAAGTACTGATAAAAATACATGCGACAACAGTAACAAGCACGGACTGTAACGCTCGTAATTTCACATTTGTCCCTAAAGTGTTTCAGCTCCCCGCGCGACTGTTCTTTTTTGGTATCTTCAGACCAAGAATAAATATACTGGGGTTTGATCTGGCCGGAGAAATTGAGGCGGTCGGCAAAGATGTAAAACGATTTAAAGAAGGTGACCAGGTTTTTGGAACACCCGGC
>CALLDL010000061.1 GCA_937998305.1 uncultured Desulfobacterales bacterium
CCTGCTGGACGTGAAGATCCCATGTCTTTCCAAATATGGTCACTGAGGGGGTTTTGGACTTTAACAGTGCCTGCAAGTTTGGATCATCTGACGGATCGATACCGGGTTTCCGCGTTGATCCGAAAGCCGTTATCCGTGCGGTATTGAATTTTTTCTTCTGGGCCAGATCGAAAAATTCCATATCCCTGGGATTGGATCCCGGCCAGCCACCTTCGACGTAATGTATGCCAAAATCATCCAGCCTTTTCGCGATCTGGATTTTTTCCTTAGCACTAAAACTGATGTTTTCTCCTTGGGTTCCATCCCGCAAGGTCGTGTCATAAAGTACGATCTGTTCCATATTTTATCTCCTAATAATATTGTTTCTAAATGCTTATTCGCTAAGTAGCTACGGTTTTTTGTAAATTAGTATCTTAATAATTATTTTTGTGCATTTTATGGCAAAAAATATCTAAACTTATCAAGTGTGAAGTGACTAAAGTGAACTAAAGTGACTAAAGTTGTGGAATTCTGTCAATTTAATATAAACAGCCGGAGCGTAGCGACTCCTTAACTTTAGATCACTTCAAACTTTAGATCACTTCAAACTTTAGATCACTTCAAACTTTAGATCACTTGTAACTTTATAAAATGAATGCCATCGTTGTTAGCGATTTACATATAGGATCCCGATATTTTTTACGTCATAACTTCGAGAACTTTCTTGGAAATATTCCTGAAGATTGTGAACTGATCCTAAATGGCGATATCATAGACGATCCCAATAAAAAATTACAGCCGCCTCATAAACGGATTCTGAATCTTATTGAGCAAGTCTCACACCGTCAGAGGGTAATTTGGGTGCGGGGAAATCATGACGATAGCTATGATCAAAATGGGTTCAAGCACATACATTTTAAGACATATTACACCATCGAAAACAGATTGTTGATTGCCCATGGATACGACTTCGATGAAATCATGCCCCGAAGTCAAATTTTTATCAAATCTTTTAAATTGATTCACGATTTAATGATTAAGTTCGGATCAAGCCCTATTCATGTGGCCAATTATGCCAAAAATTTTGAGTTATTATATAAGGTCTTAAGAGATAATGTGATGAAGAATGCAGTAAAGTGTGCCCTGGAAAATGGATATGAGGCGGTCATCTGCGGCCATACGCATTATCCGGAAGACAGGGTTTACAATGGCATCAGATACATGAACACCGGAGCCTGGACAGAATCCCCGGCTTTTTATCTTCAGATGATCGGTAATGAAATGACACTAAACCCCATCGTGTCATAAAAATATAGGCAAAAACAATAAGGTTCTTCTCCAATTTAGTTGGAGAAGAGGGTCCAAGGATTCCAGGGTCCAAGGATTCCAGGGGTCAAGGATTCAAGGGTTTATTTTCTAAAGACTTTATCAGCGCCTTTAACATTCTTTCGATTTCTGCGATGCTTTTATTTAGTGTACCCAATTCACCTTTTTCAATTAAATCTAAATCTTAGCTAACAATATATAGGTTGCTCTCTTTGAATATTTTTTTGCTTTTCACTTGAATCCTTGGCTCCTCGACCCCTTGTATCCTTCAGTGGTTTTTAAAGCATTTCAATCGAACCCCTGGCCCAGACCGATTAACCTTACTATATTATCAATAAACTATCATCATTATGAAGCTTAGCCTATATTTTAAGTAATCACCGCGTCGCGACAGGGCGGGCCTTGAATCCTTTACCCCTTGCCTGTCGGAGTGAAACGTAGATCCCGCTATCGGGGCCCAGTTAAATTTTTCAAAGAAAAGGAGCAGGGCGAATTTAACCGGGGTACCCTTTGGGATCACACTTACTCAATTGGAGATGATCCCTCATTATTAATGATGTTGCCATAATCCCTTATGGTGCTTATTGTGTTTTAGCGCTAGAATCCAGTTTTAAAACGCCATAGAACTTCTCCATTACAGGAGGCGAAAATGAAAACCGCAGAAGACATTGTAAAAGAAAAAAACAGAGAGATGGTTTGTATCTCTTTTGACAGCACAGTACGTGAGGCCTTACGGTTAATGACGGCAAATAAAATCGGGGCGATTCTTGTCACAAAAGAAGATAAAATTGTCGGGATATGGACAGAGCGTGATCTGTTGCACGATATTATCTTCCCGGAATTTGATCCAGACACGTCTCTGATCGGTGAATATATGACCACGCCGATTCATACCACAGCGCACGACACACCTATTCTCAAAATCAATGAAATGTTTTTAGGACTATTTATTCGTCACATTCTCATCGAAAAAAATGGTGATCATATCGGCCTTCTTTCCATTGGCGACGTCCTCAGGGCCAGCCTTATAGAACAGGACCGTCAAATTAAAAGTTTGAATAAGATCGCCAGTTGGGAATATTATGAAAACTGGGGGTGGCATCGAAAAAAGAGATAAATAGCCGCCTTATGAGTTTGCCAAAATCAAGTAATAATGCCATAAAAGGCAAAGATTTTAATCGCTTAATAATAGAATCTCCGGCTTTCTATTCAACCGGAAAGGAGATCCGATATGATTGGAATCGGTGCGCCGACACTTTTGGATTTTTACAACATGCTGCTTGAAGCGGAACGTGCAGGTGTATTGGTCCTTGATGAACTGGTCCGACAAGTTGAGGACTATCAATTGAAAACTCTCTTAAAGAAGTTTTTGCGGGATGAAGGCGTCAACTGCCGCATTCTGATGACCCTTATTCATGATCTCGGCGCCAAACCCACCAACAAAACCGGAGCCTTCGTGGACAAAGTTCATGCGCTAAATAATCTTGAAGATAAAGTCCAGCTTCTGATCCGAGGTCAGGAATGGGTGGCACGCAAAATACGAGAGTTTCACTACCAATTGCCGGCTGGATCTTCTTACTTTTTTCTTAAAGCGATTGAGTTGCAGCATGAAGAAAATGTGGACACACTGAAAAAATATTTCAATTAAATAATATATTTTCCCGTTTTGTTTACGATCAATTAGGGTTTAACGATTCAGACAGTCGATCAAAAATTTTTGCCATACGGCAAAATATTCATGACCCCCAACCAGATAGGTGTCGTTGTGATCGGCGCCTGGAATTTCATAGAATTCTTTTAAAGAGCGGGCTTTTTCGAAAAGACGACGGGCCATGGAGACAGGGATAGTCTGGTCAAACTGTCCGTGGACGAACAGGATGGGTGATTGTATATCATCGATCAAAGACAGGCTGTCATATTTTACGCTTGACGTTGGGGGCGGGGTAAAGAAAGGAAAATAGCGCTGCATCATGTCATCCGTGGATGTAAATGCCGCTTCCAAAATGACTCCCAGACATTGTTCTTTACTGGCAATATCAACGGCCAACGCAGTTCCTAAAGACCGTCCGAACAATAACACGGAAGATGCTTTGAACCCCTTTTCATCAATGAGATACCGGAAAGCACCATGGGCGTCAGAAAAAGTACCGGCTTTTGAGATTTCCCCTTGACTCATACCGTATTCACGGTAATCAAAAATGAAGATGGGAATCTGAAGGGCATCGTGCAATTTTTTTAGATTGTGAAGGCGATGGCTGATATTGCCGGCATTGCCGTGGAACCAGAGCAATACCGCCCGGTCATCCGGCCCGTGGACAAACCAGCCGTGCAGCCGAGTACCGTCTTTGGCTGAGAAAAACACATCTTCATAGTCATCCAGGCGGTAATCTTTGGGGGTGGCTTCGAGATAGCTTTCCGGAAAGAACACAATTCCTTTTTCAGACATAATGGTGGTGCTCCTTGTAAGGCACGTGTTCACGGGGTGTGCTCCCCCGCTTCCCTCTGGTGTCTACGTGTCTGGTCATTTCAATGACTTAGCAGCGGTGGCATTCCTGCCCCCTCCGCGTTCTCCCGCGAAAAGCAT
>CALLDL010000062.1 GCA_937998305.1 uncultured Desulfobacterales bacterium
AAGTTTAAAGTGAGCTAAAGTTAAGGAATTCTATCAATTATATAAAAACATCGGAGCGAAGCGACACCATAACTTTAGGCACTTTAGATCACTTTAGACACTTTTAACTTGTACGGCTTTGAGCCCCTTTCAGGGGCAAACCAAAGCCTGGTCCTTTGAGCCAGGATTCTTTACTATTCTTTCTTCGTGTCTTGGTGCCTTTGTGACAAAATGGAATAAGTTTTGTCAAAAAAACAAATGAAGTTAGAGTTTAGGTGCTAAAATCTTTTTTAAAAACTCCCCGGTGTAAGAACCATTTACCTTTACGATCTCTTCCGGTGTCCCGATTCCGACAACACTTCCTCCTTCATCGCCACCTTCGGGCCCGAGGTCGATGATATGATCCGAGGTTTTAATGACATCCAGATTGTGTTCGATCACAATGACCGTATTCCCTCCGTCCACAAGTCTTGATAACACATCAAGTAGTTTGCGAATGTCATCCGTATGGAGTCCTGTCGTCGGTTCATCAAGGATATAAACGGTTCTTCCCGTCGCTTTTTTCCCAAGTTCTCTAGACAGTTTGATCCGTTGGGCTTCCCCGCCGGATAGCGTTGTCGCCGGTTGACCGATATGAATATATCCCAGGCCCACATCGATCAGAGTCTGTAATTTGTTTTTGATGTTGCTTATTCTATTAAAAAACCTGAAGGATTGATTAACGGTCATGCCAAGTATGTCTGCAATGTTTTTCCCTTTATATTTAATTTCAAGAGTCTCTCGGTTGTATCTTTTCCCGTGGCAAACATCACAGGTCACATAAACATCCGGTAGAAAATGCATTTCTATTTTGATAATACCATCCCCGCGACAGGCTTCACATCTTCCTCCCTTAACGTTAAAACTGAATCTTCCGGGTTTATAACCTCTCAATCGTGCTTCAGGTGTCCTGGAAAAAAGTTCTCTGATATACGTAAAAACACCGGTGTATGTTCCAGGATTGGAACGGGGCGTTCTGCCAATGGGTGACTGGTCGATATGGATGACTTTATCAATATACTCAATGCCCAATATGCTGTCGAATTTACCTGCCGGCATCCTGGCATGATAAAGTCTTTGGGCCATGGCACGATAGAGGGTCTCCAGAACAAGTGTCGATTTTCCGGAGCCGGATACGCCGGTGACGCAGATAAAGCACCCCAAAGGGAATTCTACATTGATATTTTTAAGGTTATTTTGAGATGCGTCTCGGACAATTATTTTTTTATGGTGACCGGATCGTCGTTTAAGGGGTACCGGGACACTTTTTCGGCCTGAAAGATACTGTCCTGTCAATGATTTTTCCTCTTTTAAGAGCTCATTCGGTTGGCCGGAAAAAACAACATGTCCACCGTTTATTCCTGCTCCGGGTCCCATATCGACAACATGATCCGAAGCACGTATGGTTTCTTCATCATGCTCGACCACAAGAACGGTATTGCCGAGATCGCGCATTTGAAAAAGAGTTTTGCGAAGACGTTGGTTGTCTCTCTGGTGAAGACCGATGCTCGGTTCATCAAGAACATAAAGAACGCCGGTCAGCTTCGAGCCAATCTGTGTCGCAAGCCGTATTCGCTGACTTTCCCCACCGGAAAGCGTGGATGCTGATCTGTCGATGGTAAGGTAGCCAAGGCCGACATTTTCTAAAAAACCGAGCCGTTCATTGATTTCTTTTAGAATTCTTTCTGCAATAATCTTTTTTTTGCCGGTCAGTTTTAGTTTTTGAAAAAAAGCACGGGCTGTTATTACTGAAAATTGAGTTATTTCGAAAATATTGAGATCTCCCACCCGAACAGACCTGCTGGCCTTGTTTAGTTTGGCGCCATGGCATTCAGGGCAGGAACGAAAATTCATGTACTGCTTAATTTCTTCTCTGGACTGGTAGGATTCTGTCTCCAGGTATCGCCGTTTAAGCTTCGGAATAATACCTTCAAATGGTTTTTTATAGGTAAACCGACGATTGTTTCTTTCAAAATAGAATGTAATTCGTTCGGTTCCTGAGCCATATAAAAGAACCCTTTTATATGGCTCAGGAAGATCTTTGTAAGGGGTATAAATATCGACACCATAGTGTGAAGTTAGTGCATCTAAAAATTCAATAAAATGGACGGTGTTTCTGTTGGCCCACAAAGCGACTGCCCCTTGTCTCAAAGAGAGTTCTTGATTTGGAATGATTAGGCCAGGGTCAAATTCAGTTATTGAACCCAAGCCGTCACATTTTGGACAGGCGCCCTGGGGAGAGTTGAAAGAAAAACTTGCCGGTGTGAAATCCGGATAGCTTATTCCACAGGTGATACACGCTGATCTTTCGCTAAATAAAATCGACTCTTCATCAGTAATGTCCACCGTAATGAGGCCGTTTGAAAGGGACATGGCAAGTTCTATGGAATCCGCAAGCCGATTACGGATTTTTTCTTTTACTATCAAGCGGTCCACAACCACGTCGATGGTATGCTTTTTGTTCTTATCCAGCTTGCCGACCGCTTCGATTTCCAGAGTTTTCCCATTGACACGGACCCGGGCGAAGCCTTCTTTTTTAAGCCGTTTAAAAAGCTTATCATGTGAGCCTTTCTGACCTGAAACAAGGGGCGCCAGAATCATAATCTTGGTGCCTTCGTTCAGTGACATAACCTGGTCGACAATCTGATCGAGTGTTTGAGCGGTAATCGGTTTTCCACATAGATAACAATGAGGCGTGCCGATTCTTGCAAAGAGGAGGCGAAGATAATCATAAATTTCCGTCACCGTTCCTACGGTTGATCGAGGATTGTGACTGGCGGTTTTTTGTTCAATTGCAATTGCCGGTGACAGTCCTTCGATGGTGTCCACATCGGGTTTCTCCATACGTTCGAGGAACTGACGAGCGTAAGCGGACAGGGATTCAACGTACCTTCGCTGACCTTCAGCATACAGGGTGTCAAAAGCAAGTGTTGACTTGCCAGACCCTGAAAGGCCGGTAACCACGATGAGTTGGTTCCGGGGCAATTCAACATCAATGTTTTTTAAGTTATGACATCTTGCACCGCGTATAATTATTTTCTCAGTCTTCATTTGAGCTTTAAAACCTGTTCCTTTGGGCCTTGTTTGTCCCGCTATTCAATGGCCAAAACCTTTAAGACAGAAAGAGGAAAGAGGACAAGGAAAACCACCCCGCCCGCCTCGCCTGAACGAGCCCAAGGCTCGCGATGGCGGGCAGGTCCATTTGCGGTTATCTATTTCCTATTTCCTATTTTCTAAAATGAAAGTTCAACAAAGCAAATCCCCTCTATGACAAATTAAAACCGGGTCTTTTAAACTCATTACTCATTACTTATTTTTAGCGTAAGCCGCCTGTTGCGCCGCCATGGTTATTGCCGCGATCAAACTTCCCGGATCAGCAGTACCTGTTCCGGCAATATCATAGGCTGTACCGTGGTCAACGGATGTTCTGATGATTGGAAGCCCTAAAGTAATATTTACACCATCGTTGAAGTGTATGAGCTTAAACGGGATCAGTCCCTGGTCGTGATACATGGAGACGACAGCATCATAATGCCCATTTGCTGCTTGATAAAAAACAGTATCGGGCGGGAGTACTCCGGTAACATCAAACCCTTGGTTTCTGGCATCATGAATTGCCGGGGTGATAATAGTTTTTTCCTCGTTTCCAAACATGCCACCTTCCCCTGCATGAGGATTCAGCCCGGCTACAGCAATACGGGGTGTTTTTATACCAAACCGTTCATGGAGCGTTTGCCATGCTAATTTTATAGTCAGCAACACTTTTTGTTCTGAAAGTAATGAGGGAACTTCCTTTAACGGAACATGGATGGTTACAAGGACGACACGAAGCCTGTTCCCGGAAAGCATCATTGCAAAATTTTCAGACCTTGTTCGCTCAGCCAAGAGTTCGGTGTGTCCGTTATAGTGAGATCCGGCAATTTGCATCGCTACTTTGTTTATGGGGCAAGTGACCATTGCTGCGATACGCCCTTTGGTTGCCAGATCAGAGGCAGCCTCGATATAACGTATCATTGCTCTCCCTGTTTCAACTGTGGGGTTGCCCCATAACACTTTATCCGGAACGATTCCTGAAAGATTAAGCAAGTCGATAGATCCAATTTTATAAATGCCCTCATCAGGGTCTTTGACAGACTTAATGTGAAGTTTGCTTTGAACACATTTTTTCACGGCGTCCAAAATTTGGAAATCTCCAATCACAAGTGGTCTGCAAACATTATAAATTGAGGGTTTGCAAAGTGATAAGAGAATAATTTCCGGACCGATTCCAACAGGGTCCCCCATAGTAATTCCAATGATCGGGCGGTAATCAGACATCTTGCGTACCCCTTAAATAGTTATTAAACAATGATATGAAAAAAGATTAATTATACTATAGAAAATATAAGTATTTTTCAAATAAATTCCAAAAAATTATTATTATGGTCATTACAGCGACTGGATTTTGAAAAAAAAAGAGTGTAGAAAAAATTATAAAAATAGGAGAAAATAAAAGAAATATGGAGATATTGACAAAAAACACTATTGTAGATATTCTGTTGATAACCATGGATATGCTTAAAATGCTTATGGAAAAATGGCCATTTAAAAAAGTTTGTATTTAAAAGCAGTTAAATTTTCAACAAGAATAATATCATTAATAACAAAGAGATATGTGCTGTTAATAACTTGTTGACAAATAGGCGCTAAACCGGATTTATCGGGATTGACATATAAGAGATGATGCTTTACAGTCAGCCACAACTTACACAGTAACTTCTTTATAATCTAACATAACACTCCCAAAAAGATTGATATCGGTATTTTATCGGTGGTTTTACCTGAAACAACAAGTCTGCTCTAATTACATAAATAAGATTATTGATACATATGAAGGCGATCTGGAAAGAGGCAAAAGCTGCAATTAAATTACGTGTTCCCAGTCACAGTTTCAGGATGTGGATTGAGCCGCTGAGACTATCAAAGTTCGATAATAACTGTCTTACTCTCGCTTCTCCCAACTTTTTTTCCAAAAAACGGGTTCTGGATCAATATGGAGATCTGATAGCGACTGAACTCAGTAAGGTTGCGGGAAAATCTTGTCGATGTTTAATCGAGGCTTCTGCAACAAAAGCCCTTCCAAGAAATAAAACAAACGAAGATTTTCAGCTCTCGCTACCCAATATGAATGTACGTCCGCACACCGGCAGATTTTTGCGAAAGGATTTTACCTTTGATCATTTCGTGGTTGGTGGTAGCAATGACTTTGCATACTCGGCTTCCCTTTCTTTGGCTTCGAGAAAAAATAGTCTTCAGAATACGTTGTTTTTATTGTCAAGGACCGGAATGGGGAAAAGCCATCTTTCACAGGCTATCGGGAATTACATACTGTCTGAACATCCCACGGATCGTGTATATTATACGACTGCAGAGGATTTTAGCAATGAAATGGTTCATGCGTATCGCAATGATGCAATCAATTCTTTTAAGGAAAAATATAGAAATCAATGTGACGTATTACTCATCGAGGATGTTCATCACCTGAGCGGTAAAGAAAGAACTCAGATCGAGCTTGCGTTAACGCTTGATACGTTGTTTGAATCCAACAAGAAAATAATTTTCTCAAGTTGTTATCTGCCGGCGGATATTCCGAAACTCAATGATAAATTGAGGTCACGTCTCTCATGTTCACTTATTTCAAACATTGAGCCACCAGAATTCAAGACGAGGGTCAGGATACTGCAGAAAAAAGCGAATCTTAACAAATGTAACATACCCGAAGACATCATCCATTACTTAGCCGGTGAACTCACAGAGGATGTGAGGCAGCTCGAAAGCGGCATTATCGGGGTTACCGCAAAGTCATCTTTGTTGGGAATGCCTGTTGACCTTGGACTGGCTGAAAGTGTTGTTAAGAACATCGCACGCAGTAGGAAGGATATCACCATAGACGCTATCAAAAAGCTCGTTTGTAAATATTATTCTATTTCCGTCAAAGAAATTGTTTCAAGTTCTCGCAAACAATCCATCGTTCGACCGCGACAGATCGCAATATATCTATCGCGCAGATATACCGATGCCCCCCTCCAGGCAATAGGGAAAAGTTTCAACAGATATCATGCCACTGCCCTTCATTCCATCAACACTGTTGAGCGGGCATTAAAAGAAAATGGCCCGATTCAAAAGCAGGTGGAACTTTTTTGTCAAAAGCTCGAATCCGGTAAGTTCTAACCCTCCTATATTCTCCCACTCACCTATTTGAGTACATTTATATGTATTGATTTATCTAACCCGGACAAGCCGGTTGTAGCGAAGCGGCAATCCCGATTTATCGGGGAACCAAAAATATTCGCCACAAAGCCACTAAGACACAAAGGATATATTTATTATTTTCTTCGTGTCTTAGTGCCTTAGTGGCAGAATGGAAAAAGTTTTGTCAAAAAAAGCACAAAATTCAATTTTAAATAACTAATAGATGTGATAATCTTGTAAAAAAGGATGTGATAAAATGGTGCTTAAGGACACAACGTTTAAAAAACTTCAAAACATAGTAGGAATCTCTTATTGCAGCAGAAAAAAAGAGGATCTGCTCTGCTATGCATACGATGCAACAGCTCGCAGCTATCTCCCCAGTGCTGTCCTGTTCCCACGGGATGCCAGAGAAATATCCGACATATTGCATCTCGCCAACTCAGATCGTTTCTCCGTGATCCCAAGGGGCTCCGGTACAGGAATGACCGGTGGATCTCTTCCTATAGAAGGCGGCATCGTCCTGGCGATGGGTCGACTTAACCGTATCCTTGAAATAGACAAAGACAACCTTATCGCCCATGCTGAACCTGGTGTTGTGACCGGCCATTTTCACCGGGCGGTTGAATCAGAAGGACTTTTTTATCCTCCCGATCCTTCGAGTTCCGACTTTTCAACGCTGGGTGGGAATCTGGCAGAATGTGCAGGAGGTCCCAGAGCGGTGAAATATGGTGTTACCAGGGATTATGTATTGGGATTGGAGGCTGTTCTCCCAACGGGTGAAATCATACATTCCGGTGTAAAGACCGCTAAGGGCGTTGTGGGATATGATCTGACCAGACTCCTCATCGGATCCGAAGGAACCCTCGGTGTAATTACCAGCATAACATTAAAACTGTTACCCCTTCCCGAAGCAGTAAGCGCCATGACCGCCATTTTTGATCATATAGAAACAGCAGCGGAAACTGTCTCAGAAATTATTAGACGCGGCATCATTCCACGAACCATAGAATTTATGGATAATGCTTCGATCCGTTGTGTGGAACGTCATCTCAAAATGAACCTGCCAGTTGATGCCGGAGCTTTACTGCTCATAGAGGTGGATGGAAAAACCGAAGAGGTCGGCTCGCTTATAGAACAGTTAAGAACTTTGTGCGTGTCTCAAGGGGCCAAAAATACGAAAATAGCCGGAAAAAAGGAAGAAATTGCAGAGCTCTGGAGAGCCCGTAAGGCTATTTCTCCAGCGCTTTTCCAATATGGTCCTGATAAGATTAACGAGGATATTGTTGTTCCAAGAAGTAAAATTCCGGATATGGTAAGAAGGATAGAGGCTTTAAAAGAAAAAACCGGACTGACCATGGTGAGTTTTGGCCATGCCGGTGACGGAAATATCCATTTTAATATCATGCTCGACAAGAGAAATCGGGATGAACTCAAAAAGGCCGAAGCAGCGATAGATGCTTTATTTGATCATACCCTTGAATTGGGGGGGACAATTTCGGGTGAGCATGGTATTGGTATTACTAAAGCGCCCTATATTGCCAAGGAGATCGGTTCCGTGGAACTAAACCTTATGAAAAAAATAAAGAAAATTTTTGATCCAAATGGGGTATTGAATCCCGGCAAAATCTTTCCGAACTGACGAGGGCTTCGCCTCAAATAAAATATTGGGTTATTAGAACCTATCTCAAAAACAACCTTCTGTCATTCCATTAATTCATATCCAAGTTAACAAATAAGCCTAAATTATCTTTTACGTTCAGCAAATTGTAGAATTTTAAAAACGTTCAATCACTGCATTTTGATAAACACGTCGTTATAGGACATCAAATCTTCCAAAAGCTCCAGCCGGACATTCGTATCGCGGTCTATGGCACAGCGCAGGTTTAAGGCACAAAGCTTTTTGCATAATGGATCTTCAATATTAAAGTTACCGAGACAGCCAAGATGATCATCTATAGATATTTGATTCATTAACTCCTTTTTCATACCGTATCCTCTATTTTAAGTAATGAGAGCATTTCTTTATGAATTCTTCCGTTGGTCGCTAGAATTTCCTTTTTATAAATTGTAAATGGTTTGTTTGAAAAGTCGGTTACAATTGCACCTGCCTCCCTGGCAATCAGCTCTCCTGCTGCGGTATCCCATGGATTTAGGTTCTGCTCCCAAAATCCATCGAAGCGTCCACAGGCGATAAAACAAAGATCAATTGCCGCTGAACCGAGCCTTCGAACGCCTTGGGAAGCTTTCAGGCACTTTGAAAAACGCGTCAGCAACGGGTCAAAGCAGTCCCTTAAATTATAAGGAAATCCGGTGACAAGAAAACTTTCAGAGACTGTCATCGCTGTTGAAATCGCAATTTGCCGGCCATTGAGTGATGCTCCTTTCCCTTTAACAGCGGTAAAAAGTTCTCTTGTCAGCGGATTTAAGACAAGGCCAAAAACGGTTTCACCTTTTAGTGTAAAAGCGATAGAAATCGAGAACAAACCGATCTGATGCGCAAAATTTGTTGTGCCGTCTAAAGGGTCGATGATCCACTGCTGATCCGCATCGCCTGTTATCAATCCGCTTTCTTCAGCCAGGATCGTATGGTCGGTGAACACTTTCTGGATGGTTTCGATTATGACGCTTTCAGATTCGGTATCGGCCTCTGTGACTATATCGATGACACCTTTTTTGTCAATCTTAGATATTTTGCCGTAGTGAGACATAAGCACCCTGCCGCCTTTATAAGCGGCCGCGATGCCAATTCTTTTTACATGTTCCAAATCCATAGAAAATGAATTAAACGGGTCACGGATTTTTAAAATTCCAGATTCCGGTTACCAACTTACAACTAAACCCCAAATTTCAAGCACAAAATTTCAAACAAATCTCAAACTCCAAATTCCAAACCGGTTCAAAAATGATTGTTTTTTTGTTTGGGATTTTGAATTTCGGTCATTGGAATTTATTTATTTATTGGGATTTGTTGTTTGAAATTTCCGCTAACTCAATTACTTCGTGAACAGATACGAACGAACCTTTATATTTATTTTTATTTATATGTCAACCACAAATTATTGAAGATGGTGATGTATTGAGCCCTTCATTTTTTCAATTAGCGGCATCAATGTCGATTTTTTCTTAGCTGAGATAGCTGTTGCATCAAAATTCCGGCTCAATGTTTCAGTCGTTGCTTTATCCACTAGATCCTTTTTGTTCAGAACTCGAATCAGGGGGATATCATCTAAATTAAGATCGAGCAATATTTTTTCAACAGATTTAATCTGGTCTTTAAATCGAGGATTGCTGATGTCAATGATATGCAGCAAAAGGTCCGCACCCTCGAGTTCTTCCAGGGTTGCACGAAAAGCAACCATGAGATCTTTGGGAAGATTTTTTATAAATCCAACGGTATCTGTAATAATGACTTCAATGTCTTTTGGGAACTTAAGCCTTCTGCTCGATGGGTCCAGTGTTGCAAAGAGTCTGTTTTCAACCCGAACACGACTCTTAGTGAGGGTATTCAACAGGGTTGATTTCCCGGCATTTGTATACCCGATAATGGATATCACAGGAATGTCCTTTTTATTGCGTTTCGATTTCTGCTGTCTCCGCTGTTTGCGTACCAGCCATAGATCATTTTCCAGGCGTTTTATTCGATCGCGTACGCGCCTTCGATTTATTTCCAGTTTGGTTTCTCCTGGCCCACGACCGCCGATACCGCCGGTCAAACGCGACATGGCTGTATTTTTGGCAATAAGACGCGGAAGCAGATACTTAAGCTGTGCATGCTCGACTTGGAGCTTACCTTCCTTTGTTTGAGCCCGCTGGGCAAAAATATCGAGTATTAATTGTGTTCTGTCGATAACTTTCAAATCTATCTGATCGGTAATTGAACGTATTTGTGAAGGATTTAATTCCTGATCAAAAATGATTAAAGTTGCGCCTTTCTGAAGCGCCAGAATAATCAACTCCTGAAGCTTCCCGGGACCCATCAGAAATTTTGAATTTACCTTCCGGCGAAGTTGGAGAATCTTTTCCCCGACTACAATGCCACAGGATATTGCGAGATCTTCCAGCTCTTCCAGAGAAGACATGGCAGTTTGTCGGTATGCTGTCGTGACACTGACAAGAAGAGCCTTTTCTTTGTCTGTATCTCCTTTGTGTAAAGACGTTATTTGGGCAAGTTCCGCCTCAAGGGACTGGATCAGTTCAAGGCATTCGATATTGAGATCCCTGGGGTTCAGAGGATTTAAGATCTGGAACGGTTTCCCATAAGAACTTTTTGGCAAGATATATCCAACATGAGCTTTATGAAAATAGCCTGTTTCGGTCATTGTAATTGCAGCCATTATGTCGAGCCTCAAAAGAGCAAGGTCCGTGAGGTCGTCTGTTGTGAGAGGTTCATTGTTGAGATGGGTGTGTATGCATCTGAGCCCTCTCAGACGGCCGGGAGCGACGCGATAATCGCTGATATCGGGAATCACTATTTTTTGACGATCTCCCACAATGACGTAGGCTATCTTACCTTGGCGATTTATGAGAAGGCCTATTTGACGACGAATTTCATGGGAAAGCCTGCTGATATCACGAGCAAGTTCGAATGTAATAAGGAATTGGGGTTGAAGGCGGCGGCGGTAAAGATTTCCAAGCTTACGGATATGGCTGGCTTTAAGCCCGCCGATATTCCCGAAAAGTTTTTTCATATTAATTGATCAATTTAAAAAATTAACTGAGGGGTCGGGGAGTTTTCTAAATAGTCGCTCCATGAATAATCTTTTTTTAAACCGCGTGAACTCGTGGCAAGGGTTCGTAAAAAAAGAACAGGAATCAATCTTTGAAAAATCCATAGGTTTGTCATACAATCTTTAATTTCTTTTAAATATGCGATTTCGTCCTGCGCCTGTTCTTTCCAACGATCCCTAAGCCACTCAAACAGCACCCGCTTTAAAAAAAGATCATCCATTCCGCTGAGAATCAAGGATTTAGAAGAAAAACTCCCCGAGGGCTCAATTAACTATATTAATGGTACAATAAAAATGTTTTAAAGTATAGTAATTATGCTTACAAGTGGCTAAAGTTTAGGAGTCGCTAAGCTCCGACAATTTAAAAAGGCCGGATTAGAAGCAAACTAAAGTCCATGTGTATGGTATGGAAAAGCCAATTGAGATCAGAACTGGCATGCGCTGAAAGCGCATTCATTAACTTCCCTGATGAATACGGGATAAATGGGCATTTTAGATCACTTCAAACTTTAGTCACTTTAATTAGAGTATCTTTTCGGACCAATAAAACAAGCCACCACCTCTTGTTGTGGGCAATTGGACTAGACTATTCTCTCGGGCTATAATTTTCAAATCGGGTATACGTATTCAAGAATGTCAGCATGGCGGTCCCGGTAGGTCCGTTTCGCTGTTTGGCGAGTATTATTTCTGCTTTTCCCTTATTGGGATTGTTTTCATCCTTGTTATATAATTCGTCTCTATAAATAAAAGCGACTACATCAGCATCCTGTTCAAGGGCTCCGGATTCTCTCAAATCTGCAAGCTGTGGTCGTTTGTCACTCCGTTCTTCCAATTTTCTGTTCAACTGAGAGAGTGCCAAAACGGGAACATCAAGCTCTTTGGCAAGGGCTTTTAGGGATCGTGAGATTTCCGAAATTTCAAGGTCTCGGCGCTCGGCTGATGCACGACCTTTCATGAGTTGGATATAATCGATGATAATAAGCCCGATATCGTTCTCCATTTTTAATCGACGTGATTTTGCCCTGATTTCCAGTACGGAAATATTTGGAGAGTCATCAATATAAATCGGCGCCTGAGATAAAAATCCGGCAGCGTCAGTAATCTTTATCCAATCATCTTGGGTTATGAATCCCCTTCTCAAACGTGATGAATCAACTCTTGCCTCACTGCTGAGCATTCGAAATGACAGCTGTTCCTTGGACATTTCAAGGGAGAATATGGCGACAGGGATATTGGCATCGACTGCCGAATTTTTTGCAATATTCAAAGCGCAAGCTGTTTTTCCCATTCCAGGACGACCGGCGAGAATAACAAGATCAGATTTTTGTAAACCGGCGGTTAACTCGTCAAGTTTGGTAAATCCTGTGGGAACACCGGTTACAAGAGCCTTGTTCCCCTGACGCTCTTCAAGGGCATCAATGTTGACCTCAATTATTTTACCAATCGGGTAAAATGCCGGCTTGATCTTATTCTCTGATATCTCAAAAATGGAACTTTCAGCAAAATCGATGATATTTTCAACATCACCTTGATCCTCGAAGCATCGTCTGGCGATGGCATTTGTTTTTTCAATAAGCTGTCTTAAACAGGCCTTTTCATGAATGATCTTGGCATAGTATTGGGCATTTACAGCAAGTGGAACCGTATCGACGAGGTTGGCAAGATATGCAGCCCCTCCGATACCTTCCAGCCAGCCTCGTTCCCTTAAAATATTGCTCAACGTTACCAGATCTACAGGCTCATCTTTTACAAAGAGTTCAGTTATCGCGGTGAACATTTTTTGATGCGAAGATCTGTAAAAGTCCTGAGGAGATAGTATCTCAAGGATTTCAGGCAATTTATCGTTGTCCACCAGAATTGCACTTAAAATAGACTCTTCCGCTTCAAGACTCTGGGGCGGAACATGATAAAGGGAGGGGTCTTTTCCTATTTTATGAGGGTTTTGGGCCATAAGAATTCACTTCAATTAAAGGTTTATCAGTGAGAGAGTTGAGAATCAATGATACCTGGAAATAAGTTCTCTTCTCTAACAACTGGAATACTGGAATTATGGAGTAGTGGGTTTTGGAAAAATGGAAAAATGGGTTGTTGATAAAATCTATCCTGACAGGGCAGTTAAAAAGCTATAGACAACAAAATTCCTTTAGAAACCAACATTCCACTATTCCATTATTCCATATATGAGGCAAAAAACCAAACCTCAACAGATTGCATTTCTTTCAGTAAATTGTATAAATTCCGATACGTTCACTTATTCCGGCATGACTTCGACGATAATTTCAGGTTCAACATCCTTGTAAACGCGAATAGGGATCTTGTAAGTACCGATATTTTTAATGGGTTCATTGAGTAAAATCATCTTTTTCTCGACCTCAATGTCCTGACTTGCAAGAGCATCTTCGATATCTCGAGTTGAAACCGAACCATACAGGCGATCCTCTTCGCTGACCTTTGCTGAAATCTTACATACCACACCTTCTAGCCTTTTGGCCATCTCTTCTGCCAATCCCGTTTCCTTGGCGATCTGGATATCAAATTTTGCTCTTTCCTGCTCCATCATCTTTCGATTTTGAGGAGTTGCACGAACAGCTTTGTTTTGGGGTAAAAGATAGTTTCGTGCATAGCCGTCCGCTACAGTTACCTCACTACCAATTATTCCTAATGACTCAATGGTTTCTTTTAAAATTATTTTCATTATAAACCTCCACTCAAATGGGTTAATTGCTCCATTTCTTGATTGTGAATTTTGTGCTTTTGTGGCAAAACTTTTTTCTTTTCTCCACAAAGGCACCAAGACACTAAGAAAGAATAACAAGATAAAATCCTTCGTGTCTTTGTGTCTTGGTGGCAAATATTTCTTGGTTCCCCGATAAATCGGGATTTACGCTTCGCTACAACCGGCTTGTCCGGGTCAGGCACTTCAAACTCTTGCCTGCCGATTCAGTTTGGCGGATTAGCTCACTTTTCCAGTTTGTCCGGGCTATGTTCCAATTTTCTAAAATTTAGCCACATATCAAAAAAACCAAGACCGATAACGACAAGAAGAATGATCTGTTGCAAAGCGATAAGACTATATAAAAAAAATCTTAGGAATCGAGGCAATTTTTTTTTCTCAAAATAAAATGATACGATGGCAATACCCTGGAAAAAATATACGGTTATTAAAATTAACAGGCCGTTTAAGCCTAAAATCTTAAACGTTTTGTTTGGGAAAAGAAGTAAAATGCCGCATCCTATAATAATCCAGACAAGAAGTTCAGGCGCTTTCCAAAGCTTAAGAGATCCAAAATCAGGATAAAAAAGGTTCCAGTTTTTAAATATGGATTTTGAGAGAAGCAGATTTGTCCAGGATATAAACAAAGTCGAAGCCACCACAAGCGCGGGAATGATCCTGATAAAAACATACTTAATATTTTCTAATGAAGTTGATATCATTTGAATGCTTTCTTGTTTCATTCCCATGTTTTCATAAAGAGATAAAGTAAGTTCTAGATTTTTACTCACATATTCCGAAACAAGAGTAAATATTTCTTTGTTGGCTATATTGCTGTAAAAGAGCAAGCAGATAATCCCCGTAATGATTACGGACCCGCACGCATATAATATTGTTTTTTCGATGGAAAGATTCAGCTCTAAAAGTTCACTCAAGACAAAGCCAAGTAAAAGCAGCTCAAAAAAAAACAGAATGTCGATGGATATGCCGCCGAGAATAACGGCCATGATTATGGTGGCGATGACCGGAATTATCGTTCCTGGTGTTCTGCCCAGTTTTGAACGGTAGATAAGCGTTGGTAACGGGATAAACAGTGCACAGAAAAACCCGATAATCGGGATATAAACCGATATTACAAATATAAAACTTGTGACAGCAATACCGCTAATGATATCCTTTGAGATATCTCTTGAAATGGTTTGAAGCACTACCCTTTTCTCCCCGGTACAGAATTGTTATCCTTTCATTTTTACCCTGTGAAAAAATTAAATTTCATCGGGGTCAATATCCCATAATTCCAACATTTTTACCCCGTGAAACTTTTTTTCTATTTCACTGGGGCTATGTCCGAGTTAAATAGTCAAAACTGAAAATTCAAATAATTTCAATAGTTTATAGAATTCCCGAGGCGATTAATTATATTCTGTTGTACCTACAAACGGCAGAAGGGCAATCGTACGGGCACGTTTAATTGCATGTGTCAGGGAACGCTGATGTTTTGCACATGTTCCGGATATTCGTCTTGGAATAATCTTCCCGCGTTCAGTTGTAAAATACCGGAGAGATTTGGTATCTTTATAATCTATAACAAGACTGGCGTCGGCACAGAAACGACATACTTTACGGCGATGAAATACTCTTTTTTTTCTTCTGGTGCCGGGTCTTTTTTTTCGGGAAACAAAATTTGCAGCCATTTAATAACTCCTATGTGTTATTTATTTTCTAATGTTTCAGGTTTCGATTCATCATCAGCATTGGATTCAGGCTCAGGTTCAGCATCAGGCTCAGGTTTTGCATCAGTCTCAGGTTCAGCTTCAGGCTTAGGTTCAGCTTCAGATGATTCTGTTTCATCGGCCCGGGTTCCTTCAGCCGTGGCTATTTCTTCTTTGACGGCTTCAATGTCAACATCCTTATCAAGCAGGACGGTCATGTACTTTAGAATCCGATCGTCGATTCGGAAAAAGCGTTCAATTTCATTAACGAGAACACCTGAACCGCAGTAATCCAAACGAACATAATAGCCGCGCGCCTTTTTCTTGATTTCATAGGCAAGTTTTTTGCCCCCCCATTCGTCAACCATAACCATCAATCCACTGTATTGCTGGATGAGATCTTTTATTTTCTCAAATATGGGGGAGCGGTCTTCTTCGGAAAGGTCGTTGTCGGCAATAAAAATTGTTTCGTATCTTCTCATATAATCTCCTTTTGGATATAAAGCCCTGCAAAAACAGAGCAAGGGGTGATGTAATAAACTTGATGAATTCGTAAAAAGTCGAATCCATCAAGTTTTTAGTGTTTAGTATTTTGTGTTTGGATTAAAAATATACTGTAATACCAAATTGTTAAGTTGTCAAACACTAAACACTAAATACAAAATACTCTCGTAAAAAGGTCACTTTTTTGACTTTTTACGAGGTAATAAAAATTAAACAGATTAAGATAAAAAAAATGCAATGTCAATAAATTTATGCCCTACCGGACGACCCGGTTGTAGCGGAGCGGACTTGCCGCCTATGCCGTGTGGCGGAGATTTATCCGCCTTTGGAGGATCCCGATTTGTCGGGGAACCAAAAATATTTGCCACAAAGGATCTATTTATTTTGCCCTGAAAAACCTGGTCCTCTGGGCCAGGTCAGAGTTCTATGGCTCTGCCTGAAGAATCGCTGCAAGAGTTTGAAGTGAACTAAAGTTTAAAGTGAGCT
>CALLDL010000063.1 GCA_937998305.1 uncultured Desulfobacterales bacterium
TCGAGCTGGTCGAAATCTTTGGTGAATCTTATTTTGATATAGTCCATTTTAAAGCTCCTAATCGTTAAAGCTTTCAATTACCTAAACCGAGCGTTTCAAATAGTGACAGGGCTATAAAAAAGTTTGGCTGTGTTTAATTTAAATGTAATTATTTAACATTTCAGTCAGCGTTTGTAAAGAAAAGTTGTAACGACATAAATGGTAACATAAAAATTGTGTTTTAACCATAAATGAAATATTGATGCTCTATGGACAATTATCCCAAAAATTCGTTCAAACTGGTAATCGGTTCCCAGTATTTTTTATACTTCGCCGTCATGGGCGTATTTTTGCCCTATTTCAATTTATATTGCTACCATCTCAAATTCAGCGGGTTCCAAATCGGTGTTCTGTCGGCCATCAGATCCATTGCACTGGTATTATTTCCGCTGGTATGGGGCGGGCTGGCCGATCGGTTTCACATCAGAAGACCCATATATATATTATGCAGTTTTATCAGTACCGGAATATGGGCATTTTATCTCTATACAACCGATTTTTGGACGATGCTGTTCATCACCGTTTTTTACGGGATATTTTACTCTCCGATCATTTCCTTCCTGGAAGCCTTTACCATGGATGTATTGGGCACAGAAAAGAAAAGCTATGGAAGGATAAGGGGATGGGGAACGATTGCATTTATTATGACGGTTCTTTTGCTGGGCAAAGTCATAGATATTTACTCCATCGAAATAATCATTATACTCATTTTTTTCGGTTCTCTGGCCCAAGCACTCATTTCCATCAAGATCCCTGACATTCAGATCAAAAAGCAAACCTCTTTTTCTTCAAATGCCAAAGTGCTTTTAAAAAGACGTGTGATTGTTTTTCTGTTCTGTGCCTTTTTAATGCTGGTAAGCCATGGAGCATACTACGGTTTTTATTCCATCCATCTTGAAAACCTGGGTTACGGCAAGACATTTATCGGCATTTCATGGGCACTGGCATCCATTGCAGAGATTATCGTGATGATAAAATCCGATGTCATCTTTAAGCACTTTTCCATTGACAATATTCTGTTTTTTTCTTTTATGGTGGCGGTACTTAGATGGCTGGGCCTCTTTTTTGCGACATCTCCCGCGTTCATTCTGTCTTTGCAGATTTTACATGCCGTCACATACGGTACGTTTCATGTATCCAGCATTCTCTATATTGATTCAATAACGCCGAATGAAGCCAAGACCCTGGGACAGGCGGTAAATAACGCTGTGACCTATGGACTTGGGTTAATGGTCGGATTTTTCATAAACGGGTATCTTTTTGAAACACTGGGAACATTTACACTTTTTATGATCAGCAGTTTCATTGCCCTTGGCGGGGGGCTGCTCTTGAAATGCTCCCAAATGATGGATCGCAGGGCCACCAGGTAGTTTCCATCCAGAAATGGCCCTTTTCCGCAATCTCTGCGTCAATCCGCGGAATCACTTGTGCGGTGTACCATTCGTACACCTCCGCGTAATTCCTTGATTTCCTTGACCTTGCGAAAAATTGCTCATTTCTGCATTGGAAACGTAATTTATGCCCAATACAAATTTCTGGATGGACATCAGGTAGTTTCCATTCAGTAAAAGAAACCCAATATTTTTTCCCATCCATTGAAAATTTGTAATAATTTTATACTTTTAAATAAACCCATTTCAAATTCTTTATATACTTAGATTGACATTTTCTTTTTCGCGATGTAAAAAAAATCGGTTTTGTTTTAGAATTGGCGATATGCATGAAATCGGTAATCATCAGGATTGGCTGAGTTTACATATTTGCATAAAGGGTTGCTCTATGAATGAAGAGTTGACAGAGGAAGAAAAAGAAGCTCTTAAGCATATAGCCTTAAAACTTGAAACCTTTGAAAAGCATAGAGGAAATCTAATCCCCATCCTACAGATGGTCCAGAACAACCTGGCCTATCTCCCTTCTGAAGCCTTAAAAATAGTGGCACAGCACCTCGGAATCATCGAAAGCGAAGTCTACGGAGTTGCAACGTTTTATAACCAGTTCCGATTTCATCCACCTGGCAAATACCCGGTTAAAGTTTGCCTGGGTACCGCATGCCACGTCAAAGCGGGTGATATCATCCTTGAAAATTTTGAACGTAAACTTGAAATTTCCGACGGTGAAACCACACCTGACAGGGAATTCAGCATAGAGAGGGTGGCCTGTGTCGGTTGCTGTGCTCTGGCGCCTGTAGCCATTATTGATGAAACCGTACACGGACATATGGCTCCCAGCAAGGTCGAAGGGCTTATTTTGCGGATAAAACTACAAGAAGAGATAGAAGAAAGAGAAAAGAAAAAAAATGAGCCCGGACAATCGTAAAAACATCGATATAAAATTCAACGCCATCCGTAAAGAGGCCGAGAAACACCGGAATGAATTCCGGGATGCCCCGGTCCCCAAAATCCACATCGGCATGGCCACCTGCGGCATTGCTTCCGGAGCCCTGGAGACCCAAAAAGCGTTTAAAGAAGCCCTTGTTGAAAACGATATTGAAGCCCGCATCCATACTGTCGGATGTTTCGGCCATTGCTATGCAGAACCGGTGGTTATTATCGATCACCCTGATTCCGGATTTCCACCGATATTTTACCACGAGGTCACCCCGGGTAAAGCCAAAATGCTCGTAAAACTCTTTTTGGGAGGCGGCGATCCGCGGTTTGAACACGTTTACGGGGCCACCGAGGAAAACGATATGATTCCTTCAGTGACTGACTTTTCCAGATTCAACCAGGAAAAACGAATCGTTATGGAAAAATGCGGACGCATTGATCCCGAAGATATATATGACTACATTGCTGCAGACGGATATTCAACCCTTGTAAAGGCTTTAAAACTCGATCCTGAAGAAGTGATCAAAGAAGTGACGCACTCTGGTTTAAGGGGTAGAGGCGGCGCCGGATTTCCCACTGGAAGAAAATGGAATCTGGCAAAAAGTGTCACGGACCAGGAAAAGATAGTGATCTGCAATGCGGATGAAGGAGACCCCGGCGCATACATGGACCGAACCATCCTGGAGAGCAACCCGCATCAGGTCTTAGAAGGCATAGCCATCTGTGCCTATGCTGTCGGTGCTCATAAAGCCATGGTATATGTCAGGTCGGAATATCCTTTGGCTGTCAAACTTGTCACAGATGCCATCCAACAGGCAGAAAAACTCGGACTTTTGGGAAAAGGAATTTTGGACAGCACCTTTGATTTAAAAATTGATGTGTTTCAAGGATCGGGGGCCTTTGTTTGCGGCGAAGAAACAGCCCTGATTCGATCCATTGAAGGGTATCGCGGTATGCCCCAGCATCGGCCGCCGTATCCGGTCCAAAAAGGTCTGTGGAACAAGCCGACGGTGATTAATAATGTAAAAACCCTGGCGTCTGTTCCTCCCATACTGGATCATGGCGCGACCTGGTACAGAAGCATTGGTACACAAAACAGTCCCGGAACCGCAATTTTTTCCATCGTGGGAAATGTTGTTCATGCGGGTTTGGTGGAAATTCCCATGGGGGTGTCGTTACGAACCCTGATTTTTGATATATGCGGTGGTATTCAGAACAACAAAAAATTCAAAGCGGTTCAGATCGGCGGGCCTTCGGGTGGATGCCTTAACGAAGATTTTCTGGACACACCGATTGATTTTGATTCTCTTACAGAAGCCGGTGCAATGATGGGGTCCGGAGGCATGGTGGTCATGGATGAAGACACCTGCATGGTGGAAGTCGCCCGGTATTTCCTCGATTTTACTCAGAAGGAGTCTTGCGGCAAGTGTACATTTTGCAGAATCGGAACCTATCATCTGCTTAAGATACTCGAGCGATTGACCAAAGGAGAAGGACTGGAAGGTGATCTGGAACTCCTGGAAACATTGAGTCAGGATATAAAAGCCGGATCACTTTGCGGCTTGGGTAAAACTGCACCGAATCCCGTGCTCACTTCCCTTAAATATTTCAGGGATGAATATGAGGCTCATATCAAAGAAAAGCGTTGCCCTGCCCTGATGTGCCGACCACTGACCGCTTTTTATTTCGATTTGGAGCTCTGTGCACGCGGCTGTGATGCCTGTGCCACCTGCTGTCCGGTTGATGCGGTGTTTACCACCAGCAATCGAAAGAAAGGGGTTGACCAGGAACTTTGTGTAAAGTGTGGTGAGTGCTTGGTCGCCTGTCCGCCGGAGTATGATGCGGTTCGGAAAGTATCTCCCCCGGATTTGGTTCCTTATATCGAAAAGCCGCCGGAAAAAGAGAAGAAGGACGTTAAATGATGTTAAAACTCCGGGTGGACAACCAAGAGATTGAAGCCAGAGAAGGAAAGACTTTGCTTCAGGCATGCCTTGACAACCAGATTTATGTTCCGAACCTGTGCTATCTGGAAGATATGGAGAGTCCTTCGGCTTCCTGTAGAATGTGCTTTGTTGAAATTGAGGGTACACCACAACCGGTCCCATCATGTACCGTTCAAGTCAAGAATGATATGGTTGTTAAAACCGATACGCCTGCGGTTAGACAACTGCAACGAACCGCCCTTCGACTTCTTTTGTCGGTTCACGATGTGGATTGCAAGAATTGTCACGCCAATAAAAAATGCGAACTTCAGAATATTGCCAAATTCCTAAAAGTCGGCTTAAAGCCAAAGCGCCTGGAGCGATATCTTAAAGAGACACTGATCGACGAAACCCATCCTTTCTTAATCCACTATCCGAACCGATGCGTTTTGTGTGGAAAATGCGTGCATATTTGCAGGGGAAAACATGGTGAATCTGTTTTAACCTTTGCTAGAAGGGGGTTTGACACGATTATCAGCACCTATAGTGCAACAGATGAGTCATCGCTTACATGCGGGGACTGTGATACCTGTGTCAAAGCTTGTCCGGTGGGCGCTTTGGCGGTGAAAGAATCCAGTTAGTGTCCATCCATAAATGGCCCTTTTTGTCCTGCTCGGCGTTCTCCGCGGGTCTCCGGCTGCGGCGTACAGACGTACGCCTCACCGCAAACCCTTGTGCGGCCTTGATCAGAACAAAAATTGCTCATTTCTGAATTGGACACCCATTGTGTTCACTTTGAATTCATGGATGGACAACAGTTAGGATTGGCCGATGACTCTGATGATTTTGGGTCGGTATTCATCCTTTTTGGCCATTTTATTCCCTCTTGACCGTACAAAAAAAATGGTAAACCCGAAAAACGAAAACCCAAAAATTGCGGGCAAAAAGGATGCGTCAAAATTAAAATTAGGCGCCAGCTGCTGACCGACAAGCGCACCGGCAATCATGGCGATAATTGGAAACACGTAAAGCAAAAAAGTGGCTTTTAATAACGGAGATGTTTCAAAACTCAACACCACCTTTTGCCCCACCTGTGCCCCCGCGTTATTAATCGCTTCCACTTCCATTTCCTTACCCCCTCCCACGCTGTGACAGGTGCTTCTGGCAGCACATGCCTTGCAGGATTCGGTTTTCGTCGTTTTTACCCATGCGGTGGTTGTGGATTCGATTTTTATTACAACGCCTTGTTCAGTGGCCATGATGTTTCCTTCACTGCGAAATTTGTTAAAAATTGCAGACAACGTTGCTTCAGAGCAAATGAAATCAAATACATCTTCATGATTTAACGCCTTCTACGCCACAACATAACACATGTTTTAAAAAAGTCACGATCTCAAAATGAAATTGGGTTGGGTATCGAAAATATTTTGATCAATCCTATTGAGCGATTGTCGAGTTTGCCGGTTGCAAAATCCCGCACCGGCGGGGAGATGCAAGGCATGAGACATGCAGCCGTAGTCTGCTACTGCAAATGTCTCATAACGCCGCAGATTCGGTAAAATCGGCAATCGCTCAATTGGATTAATATTCTTTCGGCATACTATTCAACTGATCCAGCGTAAAGAC
>CALLDL010000064.1 GCA_937998305.1 uncultured Desulfobacterales bacterium
ATGCTGATATCTCACAAGCACAGGAAAAAATGTCAAAACATCTCTTTCGCCATCTTCCTGTGGTCGATGAGAATAATCACCTCATTGGAATCGTCACGGATCGCGATATTAGAAGCGTATTGCCTTCTTCTCATTTGGCCCAAGAAAATAGCCGGGAAGAATGGAAAAGTTTTTCAAAGTGTAAAATAAAAGATATCATGACAAAAAATCCTGTTACCATTTCTCCTATAGACACTATTCAAGACGCGCTTTTTTTATTACACAAAAAACATTTCGGAGCACTTCCCGTCGTTGTCGAACAACAAAAACTTATTGGTATTATTTCCGTCCGTGATCTTTTACGTGAGTTTATCAATGTTCTGGGCTTAGAAGAGCCCGGAACGCTTTTGTGCATGATCGTAGAGGATAAAATCGGACAAATGAAAAAAATTATTGATGCCATTTCCGAAGAGAACATTTCATTCGGGAGTATTCTGGTTTCAAGATACTGGGAAGAAGAAAAGCGGGCTGTTTTTCCGTATCTCTTGACTCAAAATATCGGGCCGTTAAAAATAAAACTAAAAAAAATGGGGTTTACATTGCTCGACCCCATGGACTGGTAGATGGATTGTTCGCTGGAAAATGACTAAGACAGTACACAGTTTCAAAGATCGGAAAGAATTTACAGACAACCCTTACAAAGAACTCTATATATACTATCTCCATGGCCGATTGAAACCGGGCAATAAAATATGCGGAAGTGATTTTATCGGCAACTGGCAGGAAGATGATTTTTCTTTTCTCTTTTTTTCCAAACCTTCCCCGGACGAAGTCTCAAAAATACTCAGCTCCAATCCCGGGTTGGCCCTTCTCGATGAATTTCATATGACATATGACCAATGGCAGGGAGGTAAAACAGCTCCTGAAAAAATCGGTCGATTTTGTATTGTACCACCATGGAGAAACAATGGGAAGAAAATGAACTTATGTCATAAAGAACTTACCATTTTGCTTGATCCCGGTGTTGTATTCGGCAATGGTTTACATACCACAACACGAGACTGCCTCGAAGCACTAGAAATGGTATTCTTGCGTGATCGCATAGAGTTTGCTATAGATATCGGGACAGGGACGGGAATTCTTGCATTGGCTGCCTCCCTCCTTGGATGCAGAAGTACGCTTGCCGTTGACTTTAATTTTTTAGCCGCAAATACGGCATTGCGAAATGTACGCCGAAACAGTTTGGAAAATAGAGTTTCGGTCATCCAGGGGCGAGCAGAGGATTTTATTGACTCACCTTCAGATCTTGTGATAGCAAACATCCACTATGATGTTATGAAACATCTAACCGCTTCCCAGGGTTTTTATAATAAAAAGTGGTTCATTCTCTCCGGTCTGCTGAGAAGCCAGGCAAGGGATGTGAGCTTTAATTTATCCCAGAATCGGATAAACATCATTAAGACTTGGGAATGTGACGGTATCTGGCATACCTTTTTGGGAAAGAAGGATTGACAATGATTATCAAATGCTGGGGGTCGCGAGGCTCTATCCCGGTTTCAGGGGAAAAACATATCAAATATGGCGGTGATACCACCTGTTTAGAAATTAGAACAAAAAGTGACGACATTATCATTGTCGATGCCGGAACCGGCATACGAAGGCTTGGCAGCAAACTGATCGATGAAAACCGCTACAAGTACAACCTTATTTTCACCCATTTCCACTGGGATCATTTAATGGGATTCCTTTTTTTCAAACCCTTGTATGAAAAACAGGCTGAATTAAAGATGTACAGATGTCCCTTTCACAGCGAATTCGTGGAAACCATTCTCTCCAGAATCATGACCCCGCCGAGCTTTCCTGTCAAATATTCTGAAATTAGCGCGAAAATGGAATATGTTGAGGCATTTACCTCGGGGTTTGAGATCGGCTCTGTTACCATAACACCGATCCCGATCAGCCACCCTGATAGAGGCAGCGGATATAAATTTACGGAAAACGGCAAATCATTTGTCTTTTTGACAGACAATGAACTGGGTTTTATACACCCCGGCGGTCTGTCCTATAAAGATTATATGGATTTTTCCGCGGGTGCTGATCTTTTGATTCATGATGCTGAGTACATCCCTGAAGAGTATCCCTCCAAAATAGAATGGGGACATTCGGTATTTACAGAAACCCTTGATCTTGCCATTGAGGCCGGAGTCAAACAGTTCGGTCTGTTTCATTTAAACCAGGAGCGAACCGATCAGCAGGTTGATGAAATGGTCGAATCTTGCAGGCGGACCATCGCTGCCAGAAGCCACAATCTTGAATGCTTTGCCGTGGGCTGCGATATGACATTCACGCTATAAATAAGTGCTTACCTGTAGAATTTTTCAATTTATTCCAAAAACTTAAAAACAGATGAAAGATCTTATTCATCGAGCTGCCGGAGATCTTGTCCGGTCAACAAACGCTGTCGCCTTAACCGGCGCCGGGATATCCGTTGAGAGCGGAATCCCCCCTTTCAGGGGGAAAGGTGGGTTGTGGGAAAGATTCGATCCCATGGAATATGCCCACATTGACGCCTTTATGAAAAATCCGGCCAAGGTCTGGGATGTTTTGATTAAAGAAATGAAAGGAATCATTGACAATGCCAGACCCAATAACGCACATAAAGGACTGGCCAAACTCGAAAAGCTGGGAATCTTAAAAACGATAATTACCCAGAATGTCGACGGGCTGCACCAGATGGCCGGTAATACGGATGTTATCGAGTTTCACGGAAATTTTGCATGGCAGCGATGCATGGAATGCAACAATAGATGTGAAACAAAAAAAATCGACATCGGACAAATTCCTCCCCGCTGTGAATGCGGCGGAATTTATAAACCCGAATGTATCTTTTTCGGTGAGATGATCCCGCCACAGTATCTGCGGCGATCTGAAATGGCCGCTTTGGCGTGTGATACCATACTGGTCATTGGAACGTCGGCAGGTGTTCAACCTGCCGCCACTATACCCCTGATTGCAAAGCAGGCCGGTGCGAAGGTCATAGAAATAAACCTTGAAAGAACACCCCTTTCAAAAGAAAGCAGTGATTATATCATCCTGGGAAAGGCCGGAGAAGTTCTGAAAACCTTAACCACCGAAATCGAGCGTCTTCTTAATATTTGATTTTTACAATAGTTTAGTCCTTTGAAACAAATCGATTTCAAAGGAGCTTCAGGTATAATTAAATTTTTTCTGGAAGCTGTCTGACCCGCCTGCCACGTAAGGCACGAGCGGGCAGGGTGGATTAGGGATCGTTTTGAAAGAACCATCGGCAATTTAACTTTATGTATGAAACTCCTTGTTAAGCTGAGGCTTTTATTAGTAGCCTGGGCGGGTTCTTTCATTACGAGCCCTTATTCACGAGTTCTTTCAGCAAAAATTTAATTATACCTGAAGCGGTAATGTTTTTAAAAGGCTAAAGTGTTACGACTTTTTCAAAAAAAACTTCCCGGTTTTCCGGCAACTTTTGCATAGCATAGAGGGCCGGAAACATTTTGTAAGGGAAAATAAGATATATGCGATGGCAAAACAGATTCAACAAGAAAGCAGGAGGATGTGATGCTCCGGGCAGATCTTTATGAGAACAAAATAAACGTCGAATCTTACATCTCTTCCAATGACTGCAGGGCCTGTGGATTTCACAGCCGGGAAGAGTTTTTAAAAAAACTTCGCTCCGGGAGACTAAAACCCTCACATTGCAAGATGGCAAGGATGCGTTTTTTCTCCCTGCTCTGGGCAGTCAAACCGGATGAGATCCTGCCCGAAGTCGAGGTTTTGCAGCTCCCCACTCCCGGGCCCACGGGTCTGTTTCCCATCAACCAGCCGGGAAAGGATTCACCGATTCTGGTGTCTGGCAACTCAAAGATCACCGGTGAAGTTCTCACTGCGGTACTTTCCACCACATTGAGCCCGTTCTGGTATCTGGCAGTGAATACGGATGGGCATACTGTAGACATGGCAATTGTCTATAAGGTTATGACCGCCGAACGGGTGATTCAAGAAATCAGCCGTGAAAATATAGATCAAATCGCTCCCGAGTCAACCCTTTTTCTCCCCGGCTTTGCAGCAGCGATTCAAGACAACCTAACTGAACAAAGCGGACGGCATGTCAGGATAGGCCCGGTTTGCGCCGCCGAACTTCCGCTGTTTTTCGGGGATGAAAACTGGAAGGTGGCTTGAAGGTTTATCTGACTTCAATGCGGTAGATGTGTTTTTTCTCGTAATAGACTTGATTAATGAAGTAATTCTCCGAAGGATTAAGGTCCAATACAATCCGCAATTTTTTAGTGTCAGGGTGTAGATGTGTTCGGATCTGCCTGATCAGATTTCCCTTAACCGGGGTTCTATTACGTCCGCTCCAAGAAGAAACTGGCTTAATATCAATAACAATCCTTGGCTTATCACCTTCAAGCGTCAGGATCTCGGGAACAAAAAATGTGTTTGAAACAATAAATACATTTTCTCGATCCTTTTTAGGTTCAAATTTGATACTTTTAATAATGATACCATTTTGTAAAATGAGCTTAATCTTTTGATCTTGTCCGGCTTTATCGGCTGGAGGAGAAACTGAGCCCAATTCCTTCGGGTTTGACCGCGGCGCCATTTTCTCGGGGATGCGTGCAGACATTACCAGTGGTTTCCAGGCTTCCGAGACGATCTTCCATTTGCCGTTTGAGTTGACCATGGTCAGGGTTTTTTCCCCAACATCCGAAAGCTTCGAACCGTGATACCGCTGAACGAACCTTGCCGTGGCATATTCCCCTTCGATAAATACCCCAAGATCGGTTATCTCCACCTGGATATCACCCGAGGTTTTAAAAAGCTTGGTTTTTTTTTGCATCCAACCCTTGTAATCAAGCCCTTCTGATCGAAAGTCCGGACTATAGAAAGACATGTAACTGCTTATATCACGGTTATGCCAAGACTTATGCCAAGCATATACGTTGGCACGAACGTCATCGATTTGGCCGGCTGATGCAATCCCTGCAAGACAAAATTGTACCATGCACAGGATCTGTATCACTATCGATTTCAAGTTCATTATTCGATTAATTCCATCATTGTATTTATGCAACGATAGGGTAAATACTTCGTGCGCTAATCGAGATTAGAATCAACATCATCTTGAAAGGCGATGTCTCTGATTCTTTTTTCTTTTGCCATTTTAAAGATTATGGATAACATTATGACTATCAAAGGAATTGGGTGTTAGTCAAACTTTAAGTACGTGTTCACGGGGTTTGTTTCCCCGAGTAACGATACCTGCCCGCTCGTGCCTTGCATGGCAGGCGGGTTGGCGGAGTGGGTTCGTTATTTAAATGACTTAATAGTAAGAGAGACCACGGCTCCCGCATGCTTTGTGCGGAAGAACTCGGAGGGGGCAGGAATGCCAATTAACGATATATGCATAAAACTAAATGGCTGAGCTTCAAGTTAGGGGCTTCGCCCCAATTGGAATGATGGAATGCTGGAATAATGGAATAATGGATTATAGGATAATGCAATTTGGGGTTAATGATAAAATTTGTGTTGAAGATAAAATTAAAAATGGATAATATCCTTTTAAAAACCAACCTTCCAGTATTCCACTAGTCCATTGTTCCATATTCGAGGCAAGCGTTAAGACATCAAAATATATTTTATTTTTTCAACAAGTTATAGAATTTTCGAGACGTTTTAATTATAGGCCGATTAACATTGACCTCGTCCGTTAAAATATTTACCTTGCTGTACGCTTTTTTCAGTTATTTAGGAAGTCTTTTCTCCGATCTCTGCCAGATCTGTGTTCCGGACTGTGAATAGCATATGAAAATTCACGTCGATCAATGCCTGAACGCCTATCCTCACCATCCTTAACAGACACCGCCATGATCTCACCAAAAATCATGTCCTTATCTGAAATTTTCAACCCCAAAGCTAAAACAATCTTTCGTTTTGTTTCCATTCTGCATGGCTCGCCCCGCTCTATTCGTGTGATGGTGAGGGGTGAAATGTTGGCATTTCTGGAAAGCTCGGCCTTGCTTATCATAAGAGATTCTCTAATTTCCTTTAGGTTATTCTTACTCATTTCTTGAATCCTGTGCCGTTGGTTTGATATTATTATGTTTGGCCGGCCTGATGAACGCTGTAGGCCTTTCCTGTGACCGTATTAATTCCCCTTGAATAGTATCATTATGGGCTATTGTCTTGTGTCTTGCAAAAACCATGCAAAAAACAGCTTTCTATTTACAACAACAATAATATCATATACTTATACAACAACCACAACCGATCAACAGTGCGAATCTTTGGCTAAATGTTTAGAATTATGAAGTAAATATCTTAAAATATATGTAAACATTTACTTAACGCAAATGTCTGTTTTTTTATAACCGGCTATAACAACCCCACCTTTAAGATTAATATGGTCATCAGACTTTGACGTTAATATTCTTTTATGTTACTTTAAACCGTTTTGATAAGATGATTCTGGATGATTAATACCTCTTGATAAAATGCTGAAACCAACTAAAAATACATCTCGATACATTGTTTTAATCGTTCTTTTGCTGATCGCTTTTCAATCAATGTCAAACACCCAAATCTTTGCTGGTAGTACCGCTTCCATCCCCATCAAAAACTACCTGAAAAAGAAAATCGAAGTTGAAACAACCAAGGAAAGGCTTCGCTGCCGAGGAGAGTTGATCTGCGGGCTTTCACAAATCCCTATTTTCTACCAACGCCGAGGGTTTTTCCCTGCTTGGTGTTCAGACAAGGGTATCTTACCTCAAGCTGAATCTCTGATCACAGAGATCAAAGGGGCTCATGACGAAGGCCTGGAACCTGATGACTATCATCTTGCCAACATTCTATCATTAATAGAAAAGATCAAAAACCAACAGGCCCTGGAAAAAACGGTCAGTCCTGAACTGTGGGCGGATCTTGATTTGCTTTTAACCGATGCCTTTATGCTATATGCGTCGCATTTACTTGCCGGCCGTGTAAATCCTGAAACTATCCATAGCGATTGGACGGTATCGACCCCAACGGCCGACCTGACAAATATTCTCCAATCCGCACTCAATAATAATCAAATAAAAAAAGCGTTAATAGATTTTCGTCCTAATCATCCCGGATATTCAGAGCTCAAAACATATTTGGCGCATTACAGGAACATTGCAAAAGAGGTTCACGATTCACCCCTGTTGGTTGGAACTCCTTTGCAAAAAGGTGATAAAGGTACATCTGTTGAAATTCTGCGTGAACGATTGATCATTCTTGGAGATCTTTACGCTGACAATAAAGACCAAACTGATATTTTTGATGAAACCATTGAAGAAGCCGTTCTAAGATTCCAGAAACGGCACGGATTAAAACAAGACGGTATCGTTGGACCCCGTACACTGGAAATGTTAAACACATCCCTTCCAAAAAGAATTCGTCAGATAGAACTTAACATGGAACGTTGGCGTTGGTTCCCCCGTGATATTGGGAATCGATACCTTATTGTGAACATTGCTGACTTTAAATTTTGGGTAACTGAAAACCACCGCCGTGTGCTTGACATGCGTGTTGTTGTGGGAAGACCTTATCGTCGGACACCGGTTTTCAGCGCGAAAATGACATTCATGGTGATCAATCCATACTGGAACATTCCGCAACGTCTTGCCATCAAAGATGTTCTCCCTAAATTTAAGAAAAACATTCACTATCTGGAACAACAGAAAATTAAGATTTTCAAAGATTGGAGCGAAAATGCGGTAGAAATAGATCCGGAAACCATCGACTGGAATAAGATCGAGCCCAGAAACTTCACGTACAAACTTCGCCAGAGTCCAGGGCCAAGAAATGTACTGGGTCGAATGAAATTTATCTTTCCCAACAAGTTCGCAGTATATCTTCATGATACGCCCAAACGTTCACTCTTTAAAGAAAATAATCGTGATTTTAGTTCGGGGTGTATTCGAGTGGAAGAACCCATCAGCCTTGCCGTCTATCTTTTGCAGGATGATCCGAGTTGGACACGGGAAATATTAATGGAAGCCATTGAAAAAGGAACACCTCAGGTTGTCTGGCTCAAAAGACCCATTTCCGTTCATTTACAATACTGGACGGCATGGGTGGACGAAACTGGCAGACTGAATTTTCGCCATGATATTTACGACCGTGACAGGCCGCTGGATCGTGCCTTGAAAGAGGGACGCCCCAAGGCTTAGAGCAGTTAATTTAAGATCACCAGTGCCGAACAAGACCGATGTCCACATGTACAAAATCGGATCTCCGGTAATATCCTACCCCGCCGGCTTTTAATTTCATACAGACGTTTCGCAACCGTCTCGTATCGTAACCCGGAATCCGGATGTCGGCAGCTTCACCTTTCATGTGCAAACTGTTCTTGACGACACATTTGCTTTTTTTACTTAGCTCTGCGTTTGTTTCAGGAGAACGGTATCCGGAAATAATATGGAGCCGGGTCGGCCGATCAAGAGTCATAGAAATGGAGTGAAGTAGATTCAGGAGGCCTTTATGGATGGGTTTAATTTCTTCTGTGCGATGATCACGGAGAATGCTGTTGATTTTTTTCAGGGCTTCGGGCTGATACTGACCCTGGGCGTAATAACACACATCAAGCTCCTGGCCGGTGTGCGTATTGAACAAAAACAAGCTTCGTTTTGGCATCAACAAACGATCAATGGAAGCAATGGTTGATACCGGGAATGCGCTGCATAAAGCCGCTTGCGCCCCGATTTTAAAAAAACGGCGTCGATCTACAGACATATTTAAAAGTGTATGACTTCTCATAAAAATATTTTCATTTCCATTTTTAAAAGTGTTTATATTAAATTTGATCCATTTCGTCCATAAAAAATAAAAGAATACGCACAAAATGTGCTAATCTTAATGAAGTTCGGTTTAAATATTTCATTGCTTGATTTTTTTCGCTCTGTACTGGAGATAAGAATTACGCATTGCAACGTAAGGATCTACGGACGCTTCTTTTAATGCCTCATACTCACCGATATGAAAAGACGTTCGATTGGTTAGGTTAAAACCCCTGACAGCCAGCGCCGCCTCAAAAGGTTCAATATAAGTGAGTGGATTTAAATATGCGTCACCTATCCATCCTATAGAATCACGCAGTGTTGAAGGTCCCAAAATCGGCCATACAAGGAAAAATCCATTACCGATGCCATATTTAGCGAATGTCTGGCCAAGGTCCTCATCATCGGAAAGATTAAGTAAAGGATATTGACTTGCCGGATCTCCTAATCCAAGGACACCCATTGTGGTGTTTATAACAAACCTGGTAAATTCAGATGCCGCAGCATTCGCTTTCCCCTGAAGAATGCAGTTGACAAGTCGCATCGGCATCATCAAGTTATAGAAAAAATTTCTCACTCCGATCCTGAAAATTTCCGGAGTAATCGCAGTGTACCCTTTTGCCAGCGGCTTGAGCACCCAGAAATAAAGCTTGTCATTGAAATGGTACATTCCCTTGTTTAAGATATACAAAGGATCTGCCACCTCCAATTGATTCGTGTCAAACTCTTTTTCAAAAAACTCGTCTTCAAAATTTTCTTCAACATCCGGATTTTCAGATATCTCTTCTGTCTTGTCTGCTGTTGCCGTTCTATTTTGATCGAGTGCGGCATCGTTGGCTGTTTCATTTAGGGAGTTCAGGGGTTTGTGAGCACAACCGGTGGATAAAAATACAGAAAACAAAAGAATCAGTAGCAAGTGGCTGAACAGTTTTCTGCTCATGTTACAAAATGCCTTTTGAATGCCCTTTAGTCTCGGGTCCAAGAGGTTTAAAAACGGTTATGAGTTGGGGCAACAGCGTCAGCGCGGCGATTAAGGCAATAAACATGGCCAATCCTGTCAACAACCCGAAATATATACTCGGAATAAAGTTGGATAAAATCAAAATCGAAAAACCGATGATGATGGTCACCGACGTATAGTACATTGCATGGCCGATGCTCCCATGACACCGATGCAACGCCCGAATATAATTCTGATCGATTTTAATCTCCTGAGCAAACCTGTGAATATAGTGAATGGTATCATCCACAGCTATCCCTACACTGATGGAGGCAATGGTGATGGTCATCATATCCAGCGGGATATTCAGCCATCCCATAACACCCAGAACGATCCCGATGGAAAGCAGGTTGGGGAAAATGGCGATAAAAGCAATTTTTATCGACTTGAACAAAATCGTAAACATGACAATTAAAGCCAGTATAACAACCCCCAGTGTAAGGATTTGAGATCGAAACAGACTCTGCAGCATATTGTTATACAATACCAGCATTCCGCTCAAATGGACACGATCTTGTTTTAATCCGAGTTTGTTCACCAATTCATAGTTGATTTTTTTCAGCAGCTGATTCCGCTTCAATGACTTTTCGGAATCCCTGACACGGATTGAAAAACGGACCTGATCGTTCGCTAAAGATAGATAAGGTGATAGAGCCATGTCCCTGAACTTAAGGGGAATTTTGGTATACAAAAGTGCCAGCTGGAAATCATCCAGAGGTTTGCCGCCATTGAGCTTTTCGGCAATTTTCACCATGGTTCCCAATGACAGAACTTTGCCGGTTTCCGGAAGGGAATCAAGATAATCATGAATCTTTATAACACGGGCCATCTTGTCGGAAGTAAACCAGTATTTGTCTTGGCTTTGGGCTTCATCAAATTCATCGAACTCTTCGAATTCATCATTCATTTTCATACTGGATTCAGATGTCGAGACAGGCTCTGTCACTTCAGTTTTTTCTAAATCGACAATAACGTCCAAAGGGGTGGTTCCTCCCAAATCCTGGTCGACAAGCCTCATTCCCTGATAAATTTCAGTGGTATGTTTAAAGTAATCAATAAAGCTGTTCTCAACCGTTAACCGGGTTATTCCAACTGCACTGAGTATCAAGGCGATGCCGCTGGCTACCAGGATCATGGTACCGTGTGCTTCGGTAAATCGAGCCAATAATGGAACCAGCGAAAAATGTGATTTTTTGTTGTTTGACATTGTGACTTTTGGCATCAGCATCGACACCGAAGGGAACAGAAGAAATGTCATGACAAGAGAAACCAGGATACCGGCGCTCATCATCCATCCAAAGTTTATAACGGGTAGGATATCACATAGAAGCAAAGAACCGAACCCGGCAATGGTCGTCAACGCGGCATACAGGCAGGGTTTGCCCATTAACTTAACGGTATCGAGGACAAGTTCACGTTGTTCAGCCTCAGGATTTTTAATACAAAGTTCACGGTAGCGCACAATCAAATGGATCGTTATAGCCATGGTAATGATGAGTTGCAGGGATATAAAATTAGACGAAATCACGGTGACTTCCCATCCAAATAATCCCAGCAGTCCTATCATGGAGATCGCAGAAAAAGCACAGCAAAGCATCGGCAAAAAGACCCATCGTATCTTTTTAAAAATAATGCCCAGGGTGAGGATCAGAAAAAACAGCACCCCGAGACCAAACACTTTCAGATCGTTTTTAATAAAACTGATCAAATCGTCTGCGATCATGCTGACACCGCCAAGAAAGAGTTCTGCATCTTGGCGAAAGTTATCCATAATCGCACGAATTTCGACGATGTCTTGATGCCTTTTCTTCCTCATCCTGTCTCGATGGAGATCAAACTGTTTGACAACTTTCTTAAATTCAACAGCCTCTTTGGCAGACAGTCCTTTTGTTGCCTTTTTTTCTCTAAATTGGTTACGTCGGATCAGCAAATCTTTATACACTTCATCAACTGGAAAGTAAATCAGCAGGGAAGTGGTCTTAAGATCGGAACTTACCAGAAGGTTTCGATAGAGCGGACTGTTTTCAAATTCGGCTCTTGCCAGTGCTTTGTCAACCGTTGGGGATTTAAGTGTCTGAATATTTACGGCCAGTTCTTTGATTGGAACCGGTGGGCTTTCCAGCAAAGGGACATCCAGTATTGATAGCACAGACGATATTCCCTTTAAGGCCCTTATTTCATCACACAGATGGGACAAGTTTGCCAGTGCTTTGTCTGAAAACAAATCATCCTTAGGTGCAAAGGTCATTACCAAAAAGTCTTGCAGCCCGTAGCGGGAGTTAATAAGCCGGGAGTATCGTAGGTCTTTGTCATTCTCGAGCACCAGCGTTTCCGATGATGCGTCAAGCCTGAAGTTTTTTGCTTGATAGCCTAAAAAAGCAACTGCCGCTACAATTAAGAGAATGATGAGCTTCGGCCGCTCAATGATGACCTTATCGAAAAACCGCGTTATCAAGGAAGAAAATATAGCCATATCGATCGCTGAAACAGAATTATTCGCACTGAGAAAGTTAAAAAATCAACTATTTATTCTCCGGTTTTTCAAGTTTTTGGAGGAGTTCATCAATGGTACCTTTGCTAAGGACCTGGTCAAACTGGGACCGGTATGTCGAAATAATACTGATGCCTTCAATCTCTACATCATAAATTTTCCAGTCTTTTTTGGATTTATACATTTTATAGATCATGGATATCCTGTTGTTATTCGATATAATTTCAGTTGGAATTCTAACTTTCCTCTTGTTTTGAACAGGTGTTTTAAAGAAAACTTTTTCATCCGTATAAAGGGATATTTTCTCGAGATACGACGCTCGCAAGCGTTTAATAAAAAGATCGGTGAATTCATCTTTTTTTTCTTCTGAAAGGCCGGGCCAGTATTTTCGCCCCAGAGATAGCTTGGCCATGAGGTGAAAATCAAACATCGGTGTTACAATTTCCACCAGTTGCTCGTTCTTTTTCTGTTGGTCCAAATCTTTTTTCTGCAAAACGGCAATCGTTGCATCAAGCCTATTTTTCAATAACGCTTGCGCTTCGTTTCCATCACTCGCCAAGCCGGCTTGTACCGTAATAAACAAAATGAGAACCGTATAACATAAGCTTCTCATAATTCATTCCTTTATCATTTATTTTTAAATATTTCTAGCCGATATTTTTTTTTTATGCAACCATTAAGTTTATCATGGTTTTATAATTTATTTTGACTTTGGGGTTGCTTCTTTGTTGTTCATTCATTTGAAAAATCCAATAAGCGTTAACGCCAGGTTGACCAAATTGAATCTTTTGCAGGATTTATGCCAATACCCCCAAAAGATAAAATGTCTAAAATTATCATAGGATTGAGATCATTTCGACCGCAATTCTTTATTTTAATTTAAGGAGAGAATGATATGATGTCAAAATTTTGACTAATATCTGGCAATTGAGAGGTGAAGTGTTGGAGTGGAGAACCACGTTTTTACTGACACCCCAATACGCCAAGTTTCATTTAGAACCTGCTTTTTTGTTGCTCCAGGCGACAGGTTCAGCAGGGTATCAAGGGCATATAATTTGAAAAAATATCAAACAAAGACTTATGGTATTGTTCTCTTTCATAATTTCATTCCTTTTAATTGACGAATAAGTAAAGAATCCTGGCCCAAAGGACCAGGCTTTGGTTTACCCCTAAAAGGGGCTGTTTCCCTGAAAGCCAGACAAGTTAAAAGTGCCTAAAGTTATGGAGTCGCTCCCGCCTGCCATTGCAAGGCACGAGCGGGCAGGTCGCTCCGCTGATTTTATATAATTGATAGAATTCCTTAACTTTAGCTCACTTTAAACTTTAGTTCACTTCAAACTCTTGCATCAATTCTTTTGGCAGAGCCAGAGAACTCTGACCTGGCCCAGAGGACCAGGTTTTTTATGACGAAATAAA
>CALLDL010000065.1 GCA_937998305.1 uncultured Desulfobacterales bacterium
TAACAATTCTCAAAGGAATCTCAAGGATACTGAGTCAAAATCTGCGTCAGACATCCTCTAGACTTGCAGATTATATATTACCGATTTCATGATCTAAAACGAAAAAAGACCATAGATTAGTTCATGTCCATCCTTGAACCTTGATCCTGATTCCTGTTTTCTGATCTTGGCTCTTATATCCTATTTCCTTGATTCTATTTCCTCTTTCCTCTATGCCATTTATCGCACCCATTTTCCACCATAAATTTAAAGATTGATTGTCTGTGGATATAGGTGTATCTGTTTATCAAGCAATTCAAACACTTCCTATTCTATCAGATATCTATTCACCGCAATTACTCAAGCTGATGCTGACGATCATCCAGGCGCCGATAAAAATATTTAGATCGTATAATACTAGTTATGTGAATATTGGATATTACCCATTTTAAGGGATATTTAGGGAGAAGATGTCGTTCCGCTATAGTTTTACTATGCGGTACTGCATCTGACGCAGTAGATGCGGTAAGATCGCAATCTCGAAAGGTTTCAAATTCTTAAAATAAAAAAAATTTGAAACACTCGGTTTAAGATCTTATATACATTGACATTAATACCGCAGCCATTATAAAAAAGCAGGATATAAAGGACGGCAATATCTAATGTAATTTACAAGCTAACAGAGCAGGGGAAGATACAGGTAGTAATAGCATGATGGGGGAAGAAAAATGTTATCAGGGATAAAAATTTATAAAGTTAAGGATTTTATTCGTAAAACGGAAACCGGAAAGATTGATCTCGAACGATCAAAAAAGATTGTCAGAGAGCTTGCTATCGCTGCCGAAGCTCATGCTGATCACAATATTCTGATTGATCTGAGAGAAACGACAGTCTCTGCTGCAAGTATGGAAGATATAATGAAAATCGCCCTCGAGTTTGGCACCTATATTTCCTCTTTCAAAAATAAAATAGCCAACATTATACCTGATGATCCAAAACGAATGATAATTGCCAATCGTTTTAAAGCCTGTATGGATATTCAGGGGTTTGAATACGAAATTTTCACTGATTATGAAAGTGCAATTGAATGGCTGTCGAAGACAAGGGAAGTTTGAGGCGCACATAAGGACATAAGGTGATTTTTTTACAAAGCCCTTAGAGGTCCTTTGCGGATTTGGATATTTTTATTCATATTTTAAGTTTAAAGCCCGGTACCTATCCGTACCGGGCTTTTGTCATAATCGACTAACGAGTAGATTAGATCATCTTTCGATACTAACTACGTCGAAAAAGCTGATCCGGATTACCTGTTTTCCGGAATCTTGGCAGACAGGGCGCCCACCATATTTTTCATGTCTGTCGGATCTCCGTTGGGATGAAGCACAACCATAAGCACTGCCCACTTGCCGAACGGTAATTCGGAAAGGTGAGTTTCATATATCCCATTTCCATTGGAATCCGTTTTAAACATATACGGCGGCTTGCCTGCTCCTGTCTCATGTTTTTTAGGTTTCATATTTACAAACCAGACCGTATAAACTTTGTCGGATTGAAGGCCTTTGGCCTTTATGCTCAAGCCATCCTCACTAAAAGAGGCTGTTCCGCTTGCATTTGGATGAGCCTTGGCAGTCATTAACGTCAGATTCACTGTTGCCAAAGAAAAGGTGCCGAAAGTCAGCATACCAAAGATCACCGCCAATATTATTATGTTTTTGGTATTCATAGTTTTTCTCCTTATTTATTAACATCTCGAAACTCCAATTGAACGAAAACGCACAATGGGGTATTATTTATAATTACAACTATTTTATAGCCCTGTTACTATTTGGAACGCTCGGTTTAGGTGAAAGATGGACACGTTACTGTTTTTTTATGTTTATCAGAAACAATAATTGACATTCAAAAACCGATAACGACCGACAAGTAACTGGTATTGCCTGATTGAGGCATAAATCGATATCAGTTGCATTATAGTCGTCTCAAACATGAAGACCTTACATAAATCTCGTCTCTTAGATCGAGGATTCGAAGATGCTTGTTTTTTTCTGGCTTGCGATAATTTCTCTTTTTTTGACGGTTGTTTGTACACTGGAAGCTGCCTTGGGAATACGGCGAATGATCACCCTTGATGATGTTCCGCCCCTGCAACAGGAAAATGTTCCGAAAGTCTCTGTCATCATTCCTGCATGCAATGAGGCGGAAACCATTGAGCCGGCTTTGAAGTCCATACTGGCAATGGATTATTCGGATCTGGAAGTCATCGCTGTCAACGATCGTTCTGTAGACCGGACCGGCGCCGTACTCGAGCAAATGCAAAAAAAATATCCCGGTTTGCAGATCTATGCCATCTCCGAGCTTCCTGAAGGATGGCTGGGAAAGAATCATGCCCTGCAGTATGGTGCCGAACGGGCCCGAGGAGAATATCTTCTTTTTACCGATGCCGATATCATCATGGAAAAGTCTTCCCTTGCCAGAGCCATGCGCCATATGCTTGAGAACGGACTGGACCACATGAGTATGTTTTTCAAAAGCATCGCCCCTGGCGGACTCTTGAATGCGCTTATCCTGGACGCCGGCGGCGGACTCATGCTGTGGCTCAAACCTTGGAAGGCAAAAGATCCAAAAAGTAAGCGATATATGGGGGTCGGTGCGTTCAATCTCGTCAAGTCCGATGTCTACAAAGCAATAGACGGCCACAGAACCATTGCCATGCATCCAATCGATGATGTGATGCTTGGGAAGGTGATTAAAGACAGCAGTTTTTCACAGGATTGCCTTCTTGGCCACAACTTTATACAGGTTGAATGGTACGCTACTGTACGTGAGTTTATTAGCGGTTTAATGAAGAATACTTTTGCATTTTATAATTACAAGATGGTCAATGTGTTGTTTGGTGTCCTTGCTGTTGTGATCATTAATATCCTGCCGGTCTTGGCCTTCTTTTTTACTTCCGGAATTACCCGTGGCCTTTTCGGAGCTGCGGTTATGGTCCGCATTTTATCTTTTGCCAATGGATTTTCAAATACAGGTATCAACCCCTGGTATTCGGTCTGGGCGCTTGTCACTTCTTACGTCTACATATACATCGCATTAAAAGCTGCTATAACCACTACGATAAACAGAGGAATTGTTTGGCGAGGCACATATTATTCCCTTGATGAATTAAAGTCTAACCTTCAAAAGGTAAGGATGTAGAAAAATAAAAAATAGCGTTCAGAGGTTCTGAGTTCACCGCTTAAGGCTATCTTCCTGACTCAGAGGGCTGGGCTTTTGATGCCACGATAAACCTGTCCGAAGCTACAGTTGTCGGAATTGTTGCTGGAGAGCAAGATCTCCCATGACAAGTGCCGCCATACACTCGACGATGGGAACAGCCCGCGGAACCACACAGGGATCGTGGCGTCCTTTGGCTTCTAACACCGTTTTCCTGCCTTCGAAATCTACTGTTGTCTGCGGCAGACTGATTGTAGCCGGGGGTTTAAATGCTGTCCGGAAGACAATCGATTCGCCGTTGGTAATGCCCCCTTGAACACCGCCACTGAAATTTGTCGTTGTACCCAGCCTGCCCTCTTTTAAAACAAAGGGATCATTATGCTGTGATCCGAACATGCGAGTACCGGCAAAACCGGAACCGATTTCGAAACCTTTGGTTGAGGGTATGGAAAGCATCGCCTGGGCGAGTTTGGCTTCCACTTTATCAAATACAGGCTCACCCCAACCCGGTGGCACATTCCGGCATACACATGTAATTATTCCACCAATGGAGTCGTCTCTTTCCCTTGCGTTATCAATGAGCTGAACCATTTTATCTGCCGTAAGCCGGTCAGGACAGCGAACGATGGTTTGATCAACATCTTCTCTTGAAGTTACGCCCTCATCAATAAGAGGCGCCTCAACTTCTCCGACAGTATGCACCCATGCAACGATTTCTATTCCGAATGTTTCATACAAAAATTTGTCGGCTATAGCACCTGCCGCAACACGACCGACAGTCTCACGGGCACTGGATCTGCCGCCGCCGCTGGCTGCCCGAATGCCGTATTTCATCTGATAAGTGTAATCCGCATGTGACGGACGCGGAACCGATTGCATGGTTTTATAGTCGCCCGGTCGCTGATCTTTGTTGGCGACATACAGACCAATGGGCACGCCCAGGGTTTTACCGCTTTCAACACCGGATAAGATCGTCACTCGATCGGCTTCTTCCCGTTTTGTCGTCAATTTGCTCTGTCCGGGACGTCGACGGTCAAGCTGTTTCTGAATATCTTTTTCGGAAAGATTTATTTTGGCAGGGCAACCGTCAAGAACCGCCCCGACTCCTTTGCCGTGGGATTCGCCAAACGTCGTCACTTTTAAAAGAGTTCCGAAAGTACTGGACATAATTACAACATCCTTCCACCTAAGCTGAGCGTTTCAAATAGTGACAGGGATATAAAAAAATTAATAATTCTAAATATATATAAATTCTAAAGTCGCTCATGGGTCTCATCTAATGGGTGGATTTATTTAAGTAAAAAATTGTCACCATTTGAAACCCTTCGAGCTTGCCGAGTTTACCGAATCTGCTGCGTTATGAGACATTTGCAGTAGCAGACTACGGCTGCATGTCTCATGCCTTACATCTTCGGCAAACTCAACAATCGCTCAACCTAGGTTACAATAAATGATGATAAACAAAACATTGATATTCTTCACTTTCAGAGAGTTAGCATATGTGGGCGAAATCTTCAAATATTTCCATAGAAAACCTTCCATTGGATATATCTTTTTATCAATTTTTCTTTAATTGAAAAGTTTTTGATTTATTTTTAGGACAGAATAACCTATTTTAATTGTATAATTCAAGTTTCGCACCCCAATATTGCTAAAAAGCCTTTGATGGTGCAGGCCGGGAAAATCTTTTAAGAAAGCACTTATATTTGAGGAGGTATTTCGTTATGGAACCAAAAATAGAGCGCGCCGTTTTTCGTGACCTGAGTTACGGCTTGTATATTGTGACATCCAGCAGTGAAGGCCGGTTGAATGGTCAAGTGGTAAACACGGTAATACAAGTCACTTCTGATCCGCCACGGGTTGCGGTAATTATAAACAAAAAGAATCTCACCCACGAATTTATTTTGAAAAGCAAGGTGTTTTCCGCTTCGGTGATAGAAGAATCTACTCCCATGACTTTTTTGGGTCCCTTCGGCTTTAGGTCAGGAAGAGATATCGACAAATTATCCAAAGTGGCTTTCAAAGAAGGCGTTACCGGTTGCCCACTGATCACCGAACATGCTCTGTCCGTATTAGAAGCTGAAGTTATGGATCAGATCGATCTGGGAACCCACACGATCTTTGTCGGTAACGTGGTTAGCAGCGAAATCCTGAAGAAAGGCGCACCCCTTACATATCAGTATTATCATCAGGTGCTCAGGGGAAAATCGCCTCCAAATGCACCAACTTACGAAGTGAAACAATGATTTCTTATCTGAAATAATTAAAAGGAAAATACCATGCCATTTGCTGAAGTAAATGGAACGACACTCCACTACCGTTTCGATGGTCCCGAGCAAGGACCTGTCGCGATGCTTTCCAACGCTTTGGCCTCGGACCTCACCATGTGGGAATTTCAGGTTCCCGCGCTTGTCAAGGCAGGCTATCGGGTACTCCGATATGACAGCCGTGGTCACGGTCATTCGTCGGTGCCCGAAGGTCCCTATTCCATCGAGATGCTGACGGCCGACGCCGTGGGTTTAATGGATGCGCTAGGTTTGGAAAAGGTCCACTTTTGTGGTCTTTCCAAAGGCGGAATGATCGGCCAGGTGTTGGGCTCGCAATATGGTGACCGGTTAATCTCTTTGGCGCTCTGTTCTACGGCAGCCTACATGACACCTCGGGAAATCTGGGATGAACGCATCGAAACCGTTCGAGAGAGCGGTATGGCTGTCGTCGTCGACGCAACCCTTGACCGATGGTTCACAAAAGCGGATCAAACGAACCTGGCATCTTCGGTTGAAAAGGTCCGACGCGTTATTTTGAATACACCTGTCGAAGGATTTTGTGGGTGCTGTGCCGCGATTCGAGATATGGACCAGCGAGAAACCATACGCGCCGTTTTTACTCCAACGTTGGTGATGGTCGGCGAGCACGATTCCGGTACTCCTGTTTCGGCGGCGGAATACATCCACCAGGGAATAACTTCTTCGGCGTTGACGATTATTTCCGATGCAGCTCACTTTGTTCATATGGAACAGTCAAACATTTTTAACCATGCACTCTTAGAGTTTATAAAGGTTAATGCAGGACGTTGATAACCAAAAGGAGAAATATATGCAAGGAGGAAATCATAAAAGTGCATTAATATTAGGTAGCTGTATTTTATTGGGCTTGGCCTTTTTGGGTTTTTTTTTAGGGTCTAGTGCCATTAAGTTTAAAGAGTATGAACGTACAGTCACCGTAAAAGGGCTTTCAGAAAAAGAATATCCTGCTGATGTTGCTCTATGGCCGATCAACTTTTCATCCGCAAACAATGATTTAGCAAAATTGTACGTATCCATTGAAAAAGACACCAATGAAATCATTGATTTTTTAAAAGACAATGGATTTGAAAAACAAGAAATAACCGTATCTCCTCCGGGCATTATCGATAAACTTTCCCAAGGCTATGAAAAATCAAAGATTGAATTTAGATATACCGCCACACAAACCATTACGGTTTATTCGAAAAAGATTAAAGATGTCAGAACTACAATGAATAAATTGGCAGGGCTTGGAAAAAAAGGAATTGCCTTTACAGCTCACAACTATCGAAATTCCACTGAATACTTATTCACGAGATTGAATGAAATTAAACCCATCATGGTGGAGGAAGCCACAACCAAAGCAAGAGAAGTTGCCGAGAAATTCGCAAAGGATTCTAACAGCAAGTTAGGAAAAATAAAAAGGGCAAGACAAGGACAATTTTCTATTAACAACAGGGACAAAAATAATCCCCACATTAAAAAAATCAGAGTTGTTTCAACTGTAGAGTACTATCTGTCTGATTAATGGAGCTAAAGAAAATTGAATGACATAAACGTTCAGCCAGAATCTAAAGTTTTGGTTCGACGGCAGCATCGGATGACAAGCATCGTACTCAACCGTCCTCGCGCGCTGAATAGTCTTAACCTTGAAATGATCCGTTCAATCCGGAAAGCCCTGGACGAAATAGAGACCGACGAACGCTGCCGGTTTGTCCTCTTTTATGGTGCCGGTGAGAGAGGATTCTGCGCCGGTGGAGATGTTAAGGCACTGGCCCAGGCCATACAGCAGAAGAGCGCCTTGGGTGCAGATATGATTCTGGAACAAGAGTACGATATGCTCTTGCGGCTCCATCGGTTTCCCAAACCGGTGATCGTCCTCGCCGACGGCATCACCATGGGAGCAGGACTGGGGCTGGCCGCTTCGGCCGACATGGCAGTGGCCACAGAGCGCACCCGTATGGCCATGCCGGAGACCAGAATCGGTTTTTTTCCGGATGTGGGATCAACCGGTTGGATGTTTGACAAATGCCCTGCGGGTTACCCCGAATATCTGGGGCTGACAGGCTATGAAATGAATGGCGCCGAAACCGTGCGTGTAGGGTTTGCAACCCATTTGTCCCCATCGGATCGGCTGCCGGAACTGATAAATATTCTGGAAGGATATGAGGCAAACCTGCCAAGTTCAAGAATTGAGGCTGCAAAGCGGTTGGCCTCGGCACTTGATCCATTTTTTAATAAGGACATTGCCGCCAACACCGATATGGACCAATGGGTGGCAGCCTATTTTGAAGGAAAAAGCTCTCTTGTAAAACTCATAGAATCGCTCAGACAATGCAGTATACAAGCCCGCCTTTGCGACCAGGTCTTTGATCGGCTGGCGGAAAGATCTCCCACGGCACTGGTGGTAACCCTGAAACTTTTACGGCACAACGAGCATCTTTCTCTTGAAGACGTCTTTCAGACGGAACTCTCGGCAGCGCGTTTCATTCTGAATCATCCCGATTATGTTGAGGGTGTAAGGGCGCGTTTGGTGGACAAAGACGACAATCCCCGCTGGCAGCCGGATACAATAGAAGCGGTCAAAGATCCGGCTTTGAAACGAAGAAGTCAGGGATAGCCAAGGTTTCTAAGGCCTTCACTAATATCGAAAGATATTCAATTTTTCAACACTCTGCCAAAGCGGCTCGGCCCTGGCTGTTACCTGAACTGACTGGTTATGTGATTTCCATTATTTATTTGTTACTCGTAGAAAAGCCAATACCTGTTCCAATAAAAGTGCCACCAATAACTCTTTTGACATATTTTCCAACTGTTGCTTTGGGGTTCCCTGCGGTAACAAAGACAGCTTGCAGGTACATCCTTTTAAAGATTTCCATTTGGTGGAATGATTGAATTCACTTGGCGATAATGACATTTTTGATGAACATAATATGCTGATTCCCATAATGAGGGCAGATCCTTTTTCGGGGGTTTTCTTTTTTGCATTTTTGTAAGAAATAGGATATATGTACTGGAAAGTGAAATGCTTGGACCTGTGGTTTTGGCAGGCGATCTGCACTTTTTATGATTGTGGAGGTGATTATCATGGATACAAATTTCCTAAAACTTTTAAAGCATCGATTTATAATAATGGGGATGTTTTTTATCACGATTTCTTTAATATTCAGCGCAGCAGAAGCCGATAATAATTGGTTAGAGAAAGGCACAAATCTCCTTAAGACTTATGGGGGAAACAGCGAACAATCTGGTATCACGGTTGAGGAAATCGGGGCTGGGCTTAAAGATGCGCTTCGTGTCGGCTCGGAGAATGTGGTTGCCCAGTTAGGCCGTGTGGACGGATTCAATACAGACCCCGCCGTTCATATACCGTTGCCGAAACAATTAGACACCGTAAAATCAGTGCTGGGAAAAGTGGGAATGTCCAGTCTGCTCAAAGACCTTGAGCTGAAACTCAACCGGGCTGCAGAAGTAGCCACTCCAAAGGCAAAGAAAATTTTCTCACAGGCTATCACTGAAATGAGTTTTGATGATGTAAAGAAGATATATGAAGGCCCCGAAGATGCTGCTACCCAATATTTTCGAAGTAAAATGTCTCCCTCTCTTGCAAAAGAAATGGAACCCGTTGTTAATAACAGCCTTTCAGAAGTGGGAGCTGTTCAGGCTTATGATAACGTTATGAAAGAATATCGATCCGTTCCTTTTGTTCCGAACGTGAAAGCCGACTTGACTGATTATGTCGTTGAGAAAGGGATGGACGGAATCTTCTATTACATGGCCAAGGAAGAGGCTGCTATTCGCCAGAATCCCGCCAAGCGAACGACTGATTTGCTAAAGCGTGTATTTGGTGCAAAATAAATCCCTTGCAGTATTCGTGAAGTTCAAGGATCGACATTTTCTGAGGCATAACAATAGCATCAATACCGAAAAGAATTACTACCATATAAGGCATAAAGTTATCTCCTCATTCTCGGATTGTTTATAATTTGATTATAATTCTAAAATCTTTGTAAATTAATAATGCCTCAAGAAATTTATGTCCTGATCGTTGGTTACATTGTTGGTTTTTATATGGCCTGAAACATAGGTGCCAATGATGTTGCCAACTCCATGGCTCCTGTTGTGGGCGCCAAGGCTGTAACAATTCGACAGGCTATATTTATAGCCGTGATATTGAATGTCATTGGTGCCGTATTCATTGGCGCCCATGTTACCAATACAATCCGTAAAGGTATTGTTTCGACCGATATTCTAACCGATCCCCATCTGGTTCTTATCGGCGCACTTTCTGCAATGCTGGCTGCTTCCCTTTGGGTCAATTTCGCCACTTGGAAATCTTTACCGGTTTCTACAACCCATTCGATTGTTGGTGCTATGATCGGTTTTGGAATCGTAGCTGGCGGATTTTCAGTCATTAATTGGATAAAACTCGCTGCGGTTGTATTGAGCTGGATCATTTCCCCTCTCTTCAGCCTTGTAATCTCCTATTTTTTGTTCAAAATTATCTTAAAATTAATTCTTTCTAAAAAAAATGCTTTTATCTAGTCCCTGAAATTATCGCCCTTTTTTATCGGTTCTACTGTCTTCATAGTTGTTTTGTCATTTCTGTTTAAGACGCCTTTGGGAAAAAATCTATCTGTCAAGGCACCGGATGCCCTGATGATAGCATTCATTATAGCATTTTTATTTGGATTCGCTGGGATGAAAATATTAAAGCGCTTTGTTAAAGAAAGTAACCCTCATGGTGCAGAAGAGATATTTCGGTTTATCCAAATCGGGACAGCCTGCTATGTTGCTCTGGCACAGGGGGCAAATGATGTGGCCAATGCGATCGGCCCTCTTGCTGTAATCTATTTTCTGGTAAAAACAGGTAGTGTCGGCGCCACAGTACCGGTGCCTGTTTTTCTCCTGATCTTTGGCGGTATAGGTATTGCGTGTGGAATTGCAATGGCCGGTCACCGTGTCATGGACACCATGGGCAAAAAAAATACTGCTCTCAGTAATACACGAGGTTTTGCAGTAAATTTTGCAACAGCAACAACTGTTCTTGTAGCTTCAAAAATGGGGCTGCCGGTCTCAACTACGCATGCTGCAGTAGGCGGAGTTATGGGAATAGGCCTTGCGCGCGGAGTTGAAGCAGTCAATCTTAGCATTGTTTATAAAATTATGTTATACTGGATATTAACTGTGCCCGCTGCTGCTGTTACCAGTATGGTGATATTTAAAATACTTCAATTCATTTTATAAAAGGAGATGACTATGCGGATACCATTTTTTGATATGTTCATGACATCACCTTTTGAAGGCCTTCAGGAACATGCCGAAAAAGTAAAGGAATGTAGCTGGGTTTTTCAGCAGGCCATAGAATGTTATTTCTCATCAAAATGTAAAACGTTTGGAGAATTTAGAGATGAGATTACCCAGCTGGAAAGCGAAGCAGATGCCATCAAACGTCGTATTCGCGGGCACATTCCAAAAAGAACCATGACACCCGTATCCACTTTTCTAATATTCAGGTATTTAAAACAACAGGACGCTGTTCTTGATGCTGTGGAAGATACACTCGACTGGATTTCCTACAGAAGCGAAACAAAGATTCCGGCAGAACTTGAAAAGGACTTTGTTCTTCTGGTTAATGCCGTTATTGATCCCATCGAAAATCTGGCATCAATGGTAGCCGAAGCAAGAGAATACTTCAAAAGTTACTCCGAAAAACAACGAGTCGTAGTCAAGAATATCATTCACACATTGCACCAGCAAGAACGTGAAGTCGATAACCTCGAAGATATTATTAAGAGAAAAGTTTTTAACATGGAAATAGATGCCGTCAACATAATATATTTGGTCAGGCTGGCTGAAATAATCGGCTCCATTGCAGACCATGCTCAAAACGCCGGCGATATGATGAGCGCTATGCTTTCTAAATAGCAAGATAAAGTAATAGATTTTCCCATTGATAAAGTATGTATTGCAAGTTTTTGAGATCTTAAAATTATTGTGATATCGTTTTTAAACAGGGCAAATTCATTTCACTGGATTTGTCCTGTTGGCCTTTAAGATTTATTACGATTTAAAACTATAACTTAAGGTTTTTTAAAAAAAATCGATAAAAAATATAAGGGGGTGTGGATTATTATGTTAGTTGATCGGAAGAATCTATTCTGATCAAGACTCGTCATTGTGAGGTAAAATGATACGAAAATTGATTATAATAATAGCTTTTGCCATTTCAGTAGCATTAATAGCCGATTATTATGGGGTAATAACGCTCCCTTCGTTAGAAAAACCAACGGTCTTGGACAAAAGAGATCAAATGTTACATAAGACAAAAGACTCCATAAAAGATAAATAGAATCTTAATTCTCTGAAAAAGGACAACGCAGGACTATTATGGCCCTGCTTTTTTTAATGTCGATTTATTAGATTTCAACTATCAACTGGGTTTTAATTTCTGCTGATATGTTTGAAAGTGTCAATAAGAAAACAGTTGTCCATCCCCCCTCAGAAATCCATTTTTTTTGATTTGTTTATTAATCGTAGCAGATAAACATGTTTGTGCTGGATAGAAATATCAGAAAATGTGCACGGTATCATTGTGATCAATATGTTTAAAAAATGATTTTGGAAAGCGTACAAATCATATGCATCGATTTGAAGAAGAAAATAGCGAAAGCACTTGACAAATTTATTTTACTTGGGTAATTGAAAATATCTTTTTGCCCGATAAGGATATAAAATTCTTACAGATAGAGACTATCATGGAAATAAGACTTTGGTGGTGGTGGCGAAAACTATGAGGCTTGCTCACCACCTTTGAAATAAGGGATGAATTGATTTCAGAGTCGTGAGAGGCTTCGGCAATTAACGTTGAAGAGGCTCATGGCTCTTTTATAAAAGCCGGCGCTTCTTCAAAAGCACTGGCTTTTTTTGTTTTAGTTTTTATTTTGGAGAAGGTAATTGAGCAAACGAAAATTAATGCTGGGAAATGAAGCGATTGCACAAGGATTGATGGAAAGTGGTTGCGTCATGGCAACATCATATCCGGGAACGCCGGCTTCCGAGATTCTTGCCGCTTTTGCCGCACTTCAAAAAAAAGGCTCAGAAAAACGGCATATCCAGTGGGCGGTTAATGAGAAGATTGCATTTGAAATCGCCTATACGGGAAGCATGGCTGGATTACGCTCGGCGGTGAGCATGAAACAGGTGGGATTGAATGTGGCATCCGACCCGCTGATGAGTGCCGCATACCTTGGCGTAAAGGGAGGATTTGTTGTGATCAGTGCGGATGATCCAGGCCCCCATTCTTCACAAACAGAACAGGACAGCAGGCTCATGGCCATGATGGCAAAGATCCCGGTACTCGATCCTGATTCTCCCCGACAGGCCAAAGAGATGATTGCCACGGCTTTCGAACTATCAGAGGCCTTTGAGATTCCGGTTATGCTGCGTCCCACCACACGGGTGTGTCATGCAAGACAAGATGTTCACCCGGGAGAGGCTCTTTCGCATAAACGGGAAGTTGACTTCCAAAAGGATCCGGCACGATGGGCGGCCACACCCAAATTTCGTCTTCACTTGCATCGTGAACTGGAAAAAAAACTAAACGCTGTTTCCAGATATAACAAAACAGCGCCAATCAGGCTCAATGCGGAGGCAACGGCCTCAAAAGCGTTGATCGTATCCGGTGTTGCAGCAGCCCATGCCAAAGAAATCCTGAAAGATTTAAAACTTTGGGATGTCATTCCCATGTACCAGGTGCTCCAGCCGTTTCCTTTGCATAAGGATTTCGTGTCTCACATGATCAAGACCTATTCTGAAATTCTGGTTGTCGAAGAAACCACCGGCGTCATTGAAATGCAGCTTGCGGATCGACATCGCATCAAAGGAAAGCTGACCCGTTTTGTGCCTGAAGTTGGAGAGCTTCTCCCTGAAACCATTCAACAGATCATCGGCGAATTTGCCGGAATCGGCATAGAACACATCGATGTACCGTCCGAACCCGGCATACGCCCGACACTCTGCGCAGGCTGCCCCCATCGAGCGGCTTTTTTTGCCGTTAAAAAAGCAGCCCCAAAAGGAATATATCCCAGCGATATCGGATGTTATACACTTGGATTAAATCTGGGTGCGGTGGACACGGTACTCTGTATGGGAGCTGCCGTCAGCCAGGCGGCCGGCTTTTACCATGCCTATAAACATGAAAAAAAACAGCCGGACATTGTGGCCACCATCGGGGATTCAACCTTTTTTCATGCCGGTGTTCCGGCACTCATCGATGCGGTGGTTCAGAACGTGCGGTTTGTGCTTGTCATTCTGGACAACCGAACCACAGCCATGACCGGGAACCAACCCACACCTGCCATGGGTATGGGTGCCTGCGGAGAGTCGCTGAATTCCGTAAATATCGAGGGGGTGGTTGAGGGATGCGGGGTTAAATTTTGTCGTGTAGGAGATCCTTACCAACTAAAAGAATTTACCGCCCTGTTGAAGGAAGCCGTCAAGTACAGCCGGGAAAACGGACCAGCTGTCGTTATTTCAAGACATCCCTGCCTCATTGACCGGTTCAGAAAAGAAAAACCCGGATGGCAGCCGCTTAAGGTTGAAGTCGCAGATACATGCGATGGCTGTGCGTTTTGCATCGACCATTTCGAATGTCCGGCCCTGATCTTAGACGAAACCGAAGAACATGTAAGTATCGACCCTATCCTGTGCAATGGATGCGGCGTATGTATTAGTGTTTGTCCCAAAAAGTCGATAAAGGAGATAAAACCCTAATTGAAATATATATAATATCAGCAATGTAATGTGTAGATTTATGTAATTTGATTGATTTCGTTTTTCATTTTCACCGCAAAGGCGCGGAGCGCGCAAAGAAAAGATATTTTTGGGTTCTAAATGCCCGTAGGGCATGTTTCTTATTGTTTTGCGTCCTCTCAACGGAAAACAATAAAATAAAATAAATAACCTCTGGGTTCTCTGCGGCTCTAATGAGCGAAGCGAACGGGCGGTGAAATTAAATCGGACATCAGTGATATATTATGGTTGCCTGCGGTTTTGTTTACGCTCAATTAGGATAAAAGATAAAGGATGAAGGTTCCATGAGGCAGCAGATAGTCATCAGCGGTGTGGGGGGCCAGGGCGTCCTTTTTGTCACGCGGATTCTGGCGGAAGCGGCTATTATAAAAGGAATTTCCGTTTTTACATCGGAAACCCACGGCATGGCCCAGCGGGGAGGAACGGTATTATCGCACCTTAAGGTGGGAAATTTTTCGAGTCCGCTGATACGACCCGGCAACGCAAACGGTTTGCTGGCGCTAAAAGCGGACAGTTTCGCCCGGCACGGGTACTTTCTGAAACCGGGTGCATGGACTGCGGTGAACAGCCGTAAAGATGTGATTGTCGGACCTGAGTTCTCGGCATATACCATCGATGCCGACAATCTGGCACAACATATTCATAACCCCAAGTCGGTTAACCTGATTCTTCTCGGTTTTGCCCTTGCAGCAATATCAGGGACCCTTGAAAACAGTCTTTTTTGCACATTGGAAGATATAAAAATGGTTTTACAACATCGTCTGGCAAAAAAGAAACAAATGCTCAATGATGCCGTAAAGGCAGTTGAAACAGGATTTAACGGATTTCGAAAATAGTCTCTTAGTAAATGTATTCGTAAATACGGTTACGTATTTATAACTTGGTTCTTTCATTCTGTGTATGTAAAAGTTTAAAGTCTCTAAAGTGAACTAAAGTGCCTATTTATCCCTTATTCATAGGGGAAGTTAAGGTATTCTATCAATTTTGATTATAATTGATCGCGCTGAAAGCGCGTTCCTCAACTTTAGCTCACTTCAAACTTTAGCCACTTTTTAGGTTTAACTGAATTAGTGTCCATCCATAAATTAGGATTTTTGTTCAAGATCAAGACGTGCGAAAAAAATAACCACAGGTGCCCCGCAGGAAATGCCCTTGGGGTGCATATAATTGATATTCAGAGGATTATTTTTTGAGCATAACCCCAGAGAAATAGGCTCCGCATTTCACAGGGCAGGCGCAGAGATTGGACAAAAAGGCCATTTATGGATGGACACGAGTTAGGAGTTTATCATGACCTTCATCCCTTATGATCTGGACGAAGAAGGATTAAAACAGATCCAACTAAAAGGCCTTCAATGGACCATGAATCATGTCTATGATCATTCATCGTTCTATCGCAAAAAATTCGACGCCGCAGGTATTAAGCCTGAAGACATCCAATCCCTGGATGACATCGAACTTCTGCCGTTTACCGATAAAAATGATTTACAACAAGAATACCCTTTTCCCTTACGTTCGGTGCCGTATGAGGATATTGTACGGATTCATGCGTCTTCGGGAACCACGGGAAAACGCAAGGTGCTTTGCTACACACAAAAAGATCTTGACGTGTGGGCGAACTTTTTTGCCCGATGTTATCAAATGGCCGGTCTAACCCGTCATGATCGCGTACAGATTGCCGTGGGCTACGGCCTTTGGACTGCAGGTGTTGGATTTCAGGCCGGCTGTGAAAGATTCGGCGCCATGGCGGTTCCCCTTGGCCCTGCCAATGCGGATATGCACTGTGAAATGCTGGTAGACATGGAAACCACCGTTTTTTGTTCCACGGCATCCATGGCATTGCTCATGGCGGAAGAAATTCATAAACGAAATTTGTTGTCCAAGATAAAGGTCAAAAAGATTATCCTGGGTGCGGAACGTCACAGTGACGCCATGAGAGATCGAATCATTGAACTCATGGGCGTTGAAAATATTTTTGATATTTACGGATTAACCGAACTTTACGGTCCGGGTACGGGACTCGACTGTAGTCTTCACAATGGAATCCACTATTGGGCCGACCATTTTATTTTCGAAGTTATAGACCCAGTGTCATTAAAGCCGGTTCCTCCAGGGGAGCCGGGCGAACTCGTAGTGACGACGCTGAGCAAAGAGGGCAGTCCGCTGGTTCGCTATCGAACCCATGACGTTACACGGATCATGGGTTCCATGTGCCCCTGCGGTGCACCGTTTCCCATGCATGACCGAATCCTCGGTCGCACGGACGATATGTTTATCTACAGGGCTGTTAATATCTATCCCAGCCAGATCGATCATGTTTTAAGCCGTGTGAAAGGCATCGGCAGTGAATTTCAGATCCATCTTAAACAGCGTGAAAGCGGCCGTGACATGATGTTGATCAAGGTGGAACGTGCTGCACATTCCCAAAAAACGGATGATGAGCATCTGGCCGAACAGGTCGCAACAGAAATCCGGCGTAAAATACTGGTGAGGAGCCAGGTGGAAATTATTGACTATGGCTCCCTGCCGCGTACCGAAAGAAAAAGCAAACGGGTGTTTGACCATAGAAATAATTCCTGAGTTTTTCATGCCAAATTTAATAAGATGAAAAAAGAGCATCAATTATTGTGAGCAATTCAAGGTACATCCTCGAAATGACAAATGCCTCAAAAAATTTTGGAGGATTGCGGGCCATCAACCGGTTATCCTTTAAAGTAGAAACCGGTTTAATTTTTTCTATTATTGGTCCCAACGGAGCAGGAAAAACAACAGCGATTAATCTGATTACCGGCGTATACCCTCTCACATCCGGCGACATCTTTTTTGACGGCCAGAATCTTTATAGAAAACGGCCGTATCAATTGGCGTATATGGGAATCGGTCGAACGTTCCAGAACATCCAGGTCTTTCATCATATGACGGTTCGAGAAAATGTCATGGTGGGGCTTCATACTAAAAGTAGCTGCGGATTTTTGAAATGCCTCTTCCATACCCCCATGGTGTGGGACGAAGAAAAGCGCATTTATGAAAAAACAGATGCTGTTTTAAAGTTCTTGGACCTTGAACCAAAGGCCGACGTTCGTGTTGACGAGCTTCCCTATGGAGATCAAAAACGTGTAGAGATTGCTCGATCGTTGGCCATGGAGCCCAAACTTCTTCTTCTTGATGAACCGGTGGCTGGCCTTAATTTACAGGAAACCGAAGAAATAGCTCAGACGGTTCTCAAGATCAGGAAAATGGGAGTCACGATTATTTTGGTGGAACATGACATGAATTTTATTATGGGTATTTCCGACATGATTACTGTTTTGAATTATGGAGAAAAAATCGCTGAAGGGAATTCCAAAGCGGTTCGGAACAATCCAAAAGTCATAGAGGCCTATCTGGGGAAGGAGTTATAACCGGTCGTGCTTGAAATCCATGGCATCAGTGCCCATTATGGCGGTGTACGGGCACTCGACGATGTTTCCTTTAAGCTGGATGACAAAGAGATTTTGGCGCTCATCGGCGGTAATGGCGCCGGCAAAACAACACTGCTCAACCTGATTTCAGCTATTATCAAGCCATCTCGAGGGAACATCATTTTTAAAGGAAAAAGTATTTTATCTTTATCTCCCGAAAAGATCGTTGAACTGGGTATCATCCAGGTTCCGGAAGGCCGGCATGTTTTCGGCCCTTTAACGGTAAAAGAAAATCTTGAGCTGGGTGCCTATAGAAGGCGGGGCAAAAAGAACAAGAAAAAAATACTGGACGACTTTGAGTATATCCTGGCGCTTTTTCCTGTTCTTGAAAAGAGGCTTAAACAACGTGCAGAAACCCTCAGCGGAGGAGAGCAGCAAATGCTCGCCATCGGCAGGGCTTTGATGGGGCGGCCCATTCTTTTACTTTTAGATGAACCTTCTCTTGGGCTTGCACCGCTTGTGGTGCAAGAAATCATTTCTATCATTGAAAAGCTCAGGAATGAAGGAACTACTATTTTGTTGGTGGAACAAAATGCAAGAGCTGCCCTTAAGATTTCCGATCGAGCGTATGTACTGGAAACCGGCAAGGTACGGATCCAGGGAAAATCGTCTGAGCTTATGGAGAACGAGGCCGTTAAAAAGGCCTATTTGGGATAGGGATTCGGATCAAAGTCATGAAAAAGAAAGGGGGTGAAAGCACTTATATTTGTCATGACCGAACAATGTATATGCAAATGAATTAGGAGGAGGAAAAAATGAAAAAAAGATCTCTGATAATCGTTGCTGTGGCGCTGACCATAAGTTTTATGTTGGGATCATCACTTTGCTATAGTGCAGGACCCATTAAAATTGCAGGAATATTTGCTTTAACCGGGCGTGCTGCACATATTGGAACCTCGCAGAGAGACGCCGTTATGCTTACCATAGACGAAGTGAACCAGCAAGGCGGCATTAACGGACGCATGCTGGAAATGGTGATGGAAGATACGGAAAGCAATCCTACCAAGGCCGTTATGGCTCTAAAAAAGGTGTTAGAGTCCGAAGACGTGGTGGCTATTATTGGACCGACACTCACCGGGACGGCCATGGCCATGAGAGGATTTATTGAAAAGGAAAAAATCCCCACTTTCATGCACTCAGGCGGGGATGTCATTCTCTTTGCACCGCTCGATAAAAAAGACCCAAAATCCTTACCCAAATGGACGTTTAAATCTCCATATAAGGCCGCAGATGCCATGGGAAAGATCTGTCAGTATATGAGCAAGCATGGCATTAAAAAAATTGGATTTATCTATTCAAACGAAGGATTCGGTAAAGACGGGCTCAGAAACGTAAAGGTCCAGGCGCCCAAGTACGGGGTAAAGATTGTTGCCCAAGAGGCCTTTCAGCCTAAAGATGTTGATATGACGGCTCAGTTGACCCGAATTAATGCAAAAGGCGTTGACGGGATTATCGCCTGGACTGTGGGGCCTGCAATGGGAATCATTGCCAAAAATGTAAAACAGTTGGGCATTAAAGCGCCGTTATTTGAATGTCATGGTGCAGGAGATCCCATTTTCTGGAAAGTTGCCGGAGAGGCTGGAGAGGGTGTCATGATGCCGTCTACCAAAATCGTTGTGGGAGATCAGCTACCAGATAGCGACGTTCAGAAAAAGAAAATAATAAACTATGTGAAAGCATATCAGAAAAAATTCAATCATGAACCCGGTACCATGGTTGCCTATGGGGCTGATGCAGCATTTATTGTTGTGAATGCCATTAAAAAAGTTGGGCCCGACAGAGCCAAGATCCGGGATGCCATTGAAAACACGAAAGGTTATGTTGGACTTAGCGGCATTTATAATATCAGTCCAAAGGATCATAACGGTCTTTCCATGGAAGATATTGTTATGATAAAAGCGACCAAAGGGGGATGGAAACTGCTGCAATAGAAGGTTATTATCAATATTTGCAACTCCCCTTCCCTGATGAAAAATTAAGGGAAGGGGAGCATACAGTTTATTTTGTCCTGAAAAACATGGTCTTTTGGGATAGGTCAGAGTTCTCCGACTCTACCTGAAGAATCGCTAAAAAAGTTTGAAGTGAGCTAAAGCCCGCCCTGGCCTCCGGCTCGTAGAGCCTACGCCTCGGAGAGTGCAAATCGTTAATATATTGATATGACTTATATATCAATACAAACATAACTTTATTAGTATTAAGTATTAGTGATCGGTATAGGCCAGGGTTCAGGAATTCTGTCAATTACATTTTAATGACAGCGCGTTAGCGCTACCTCAACTTTAGGTACTTTAGATCACTTCAAACTTTAGGCACTTGTAATAGGCATTTTAGATCACTTTAGACACTTTTAACTTTTACGTTTTTAACTAAAACAGTTCCTTTCAGGGGCAAATCAAAGCCTGGTGCTCTGGGCCAGGCTTTTTATTACGGTCATGGATTTTACCCAGCAAATTGCTCAGTATATTATCACCGGGTTGACCATTGGGGCTATTTACGCCATTGTGGCTATGGGGTTTAACATCATCCATAATGCCACCGGAATCGTTAATTTTGCCCAGTGTGAATTTATATCCCTTGGCGGGATGTTTATGTACTCTCTGGTGGTTCTTTTCAAGGTCAACCTGGTCATCTCTTTTTTCATATCTATGGTCGGTGTCGCCCTCATCGGAGCCTTGATAGAAATCGGCCCCATACGACATGCCCGGTCAAAAGAAATTATTATTCTTATTTTTTTAACCATTGGCCTTTCGGAAATTATCAGGGGAGCCGCTCAAGAGGTCTGGGGCACCGATAATGTCGGCGTTCCTTCATTTTCCGGTGAAAACCCGATTCATCTTCTGGGCGGAGCGACCATCGTTCCCCAGCACATTTGGGTCGTTGGAATCACTGTGCTGGTCATGCTAATGCTGCGTTATTTTTTCAAAAACACATTGATGGGCAAAGCCATGCGGGCGACAGCCGTCGATCGAAGGGCAGCGGCTCTGGCAGGCATTTGTGTGAATCGTATGATCCTTTTATCCTTTGCCTTCAGCGGCGCATTGGGAGCTGTGGCCGGAATGATCATCGCACCCATTTCCACAACATCCTATGATACGGGAATCATGCTGGGATTGAAAGGGTTTGCTGCAGCGATTCTTGGTGGATACGGGAACTTTGTCGGCGCGATTTTAGGCGGAATTCTTTTGGGTATTTTGGAATCTCTGGGAGCAGGTCTGATATCGTCTCAATATAAGGATGCCATTGCCTTTTTCGTTCTTCTTCTGGTTTTATTTTTAAAGCCCACAGGGATTATGGGGTATGGAGAGTCGGAAAGAGTTTAACCCTAATTAATTAGGGTTAAATAAAACATAAAAACGATGGACGTATTTTTTAAACATAAAGACATCTACGGCTTCGCCGTATTGGCCATTATCATCGTTATCCTGCCGGTGTTTGTGGAGAGCAAATACTACTTTATCGTCCTGAATGTGATTGGTCTTAACACCATTGTGGTGGTGGGCTTGAATCTGCTCATTGGGTTTGCCGGGCAGATTTCATTGGGGCACGCCGCCTTCTATGGCCTTGGCTCATACTTTTCAGGAATTCTGACCGTTAATTACGGATTTCCTTTATGGCCTGCGATGCTTGTTGGCATGCTGGCAACGGGGATAATTGCATATTTGATCGGATACCCGTCTTTAAGGCTTCGGGGGCACTATCTGGTCATGGCTACATTGGGGTTTGGCATTATTGTTAATATCCTTATGGGTGAACTGGAACATTTCACCGGCGGCCATGACGGTCTAATCGGCATTCCTCAGCTGGCCATCGGGGGACTGACATTTGATAACGACCTTAAAAATTTTTATCTGATCTGGGGTTTTGTTTTTCTCTCCATGCTGGCTGCCAGAAATCTCATCAATTCCAGAGTGGGCAGAGCACTACGCGCTGTCCACGGAAGTGAAACGGCTGCAAACTCCCTGGGTATCAACACTGCAGATTATAAAGTAAAGGTTTTTGTTTTAAGTGCCATGTTCGCATCCATATCCGGCAGTCTTTATGCCCATTATATTACCTTTATCAGTCCCAGCTCATACGATTTCTATTATTCTATCCAGGTGGTGACCATGGTCATCGTCGGCGGGATGGGAAGTCTCTGGGGTTCTCTCTTCGGAGCCGGAGTTCTCACCTTTATTTCCGAAGCACTCCATGTTGCCAAACAATATCACGTCATTGCATACGGTGTTTTTTTATGCCTGGTACTTGTATTTCTTCCGGAAGGAATTTTGGTGGGATTTTACAATTTCTTCTTAAGGAGAAAAGCTAGAAAGCTTATAAAAAGAGATGAACACCTAAATATTTTATAAAATATCATTCGAAATTAAAAATAATTCTTGATTCGTTTTTTAAATTCTGTTAGCAAACCACCAAATACAACAAAAACTTCAGGATGAAGTCATCTCATTCGCCTGGGTCGTAAACCGATGAATTGTGCGAGAAAATGTAGCCTCCCACTGATACGGCCCAGGCTTTTTTTTAACTTATAACACATCCCTTCTTTTATCCGCCGATGGTACACATCTGGGCCGATATCCTGGCATGATCATCATCGGTGAGCTTGTGTTCCGATGGCTTGTGACGAACAGCATTAAGAAAACCCTTTGCGATTTCAGCATCAGAACACCCTTGCCGAAGTAATGATTTCAGATCTTCCTGATCCTCGCTCATCAAACATGGCCTTAGCTGACCGCTGGCTGTTAATCTAAGCCGATTGCAGGTGCTACAGAAATGCCGGCTTATGGGGCGAATGAAACCAATTTCTCCTTGGGCCGATTCCAATTTAAATCGTTCCGCAGGGCCATCGTTTAAGCTTCTGTCAACCGGAATCAGTTTTCCCAATCCATGGATGCGTTCTTTTATTTCAGGCGTTAGTAAATAGCAGTCATTGCTGACCTGATTAGATCCCATGGGCATATATTCAATGAAACGGATGTGAAATGGATATTTAATGGACAATCTGGCAATATCCATTAGTTCATCATCATTAATTCCTTTTAGGGGCACCACATTGATTTTAATGGGATAAAACCCCATTTTTCGAGCCAGGTGAATGCCTTTCCATATTTGATCGAAAAAATCATATCCTGTGATGCGTTTAAATTTTGTTTTATTTAAGGTGTCGAGGCTGACATTGATTCTTTTGATATCGGCGGATTTGATTTTACTGATGTTGTCTTTAAGCAAAACACCGTTGGTCGTCAGAGATATATCTTGAAGTCCTTCCATTTTTGTCAACTGTGACAGGAAATGATAAACACCTTTTCTAACCAGCGGTTCTCCTCCGGTTATCCTGATTTTAGAAATTCCGAGGACCGTACCAACCCTGATAACACGGAGGATTTCTTCATAGCTTAATATTTCTCTATGCGAGAGCTTTGGAATGAGCTCTCTGGGCATACAGTACAGGCATTTTAGATTGCAGCGGTCGGTGATGGAAACACGAAGGTAGTTCAGATTACGATCGTATCGGTCAATGAGTGTTAAGTTCGACAACGTTATGATATCCTATTGAATTTTTCACGATACTCTGGAATTTCTATAATGGGGGGTCTTTCATGCCCTTCAATTTCATAAATATCCGGCTTGAATTCATTTTTTATAAGATTATATTGAATCATCTCATTGTAAAGTTTCTCTTTATAATCCACCAAACCTAATTTAATTTTACGTTTAATAAAGGTCTGCAGAATTGCAAAAGACATTCTCCCGAGTGCCCTGGTATCCTGGTTTCTGTGAATACGCCTGTCAAGATCAACTTGAGCAAATACGTCAAGACCCCATTTCTCATAAATATCTAGGATCATGCTGGTTTCAACCCCATAGCCTATGGGGAAAGGTATTTTTTCAAATATTTCTCTGTGACCGGCATATTCTCCGGATAATGGCTGTAATATCTGGGTGAGTTCCGGAAAATAAAGGGAAAAAAGAGGTCTGATCACAAGCTCGGTAACTCTGCCGCCGCCGGTGGGTCTGATTTTGCTTTTTCCGATGGCAATGGGCCGGTCATAAAAAGCTTTGACATATTTTATATTGTCGAAAAGAATGAGCGGGCCCAAGAGCCCATAGGCAAACCTATGGTGAATGTTTTTAATATCTGCGTCCAGGTAAACAATAATATCCCCTTGAGTCACAAACAGAGCTTTCCAGAGATTTTCGCCTTTGCCCTTAAATTTTGCCAGGTCAGGTAAAATTTCTGTGGCCTTATACACATCTGCGCCGTATCCTCTTGCGATTTTTCTGGTGTTATCTGTTGAACCGGAGTCGACGACCACGATCTCGTCGAGTATGGGATAGCGAGTCATCAACTCTGATTTCATTATCAGAATCTCTTTTGCGATGGTCTTTTCTTCATTCAACGTCGGTAGACACAACGAAATTTTCAGATTTTTTCGTTGTTTCTCATCTACAAGTTGAGTGAGGTCGCTGAATTCTGAATAATGAAATGTATTTTTTTTAATCCAGCTGATGTTCATCACACACTCCGCTGTCAATGGCCATGATCACACCAATGATCTGAGCAATCCCTTTAGAGATGGGCTCAATTTCAACGCTGGCATTTTGCTGGTGATAGTTTTCTCCCCGTGTTATTCCAAGAGTAACCGCCGGTATCTTGCGAGAAAGGAAAATTGAAAGCTCGGACTCACTGGGTCCACTTACCGGGGTTAAATTGAGTTTCTTCATCACAGCTACAGAACTCTTTACCAGGGGATGATTGAATTTTAATCTTGCGGCATGGATATTACTCAACGTTTTTAACCTCAAGTCGACTTCATATTCATGACTCGTACCTTCGACAATATCTTTGATAGAATTAAAAATCGACTTTACCATTTTGTCGGAATTACTTTGAATTTCAAATCCCAAAGTGGCATCATATGCAATCATTCCATGTTTGAAACCCCCTGAGGTTTTGCCGATAATAACCCTCGATCGAGGCTTTTGGGGCAAACGGAGTTTCATTATCTGATTGATAACTTCGTTTAATACCAGTATTGCATTGGGTTTGAATTTATGCTCCCATCCATTGACGGGTGAGATATTGCAATCCACTTCACATCGAATCATGCCGTCGGCATAATAATTCAGCCTGCCGAGTTCGGCGCCCTCAATACAAACAGCACCTCTGATGGGCGTTGCCCATGTTTTCAAAAGATGCCGGATGCCTCTCAGGTTCCCCCTTCCCAGAGACTGTATAACACCAGCCAAAACAATGTCGGATTCAAAACGTAGACCTAACTTTCGAAAGATTTCCGGCAATGAGACCAAAACGCCAACTCCCACGGAATTATCCATGATACCCGTCCCGGTGATGGATTTTTCCTGAATGGAATAATAATGGTCGATGTCTTTACCGAAAATGGTATCCAGATGGGCGACCACAAAAATAGGCGGTTTTGATTCTGAGGTCCCTTTGATGATGCCGATGGGATTTCGGTAGCCATCAGTGGTGCATTCATCAACCTGAAATTCGGCCAGCCTTTCCATGAAGACGCTTGTGCGTCTTTTTTCTTTGAATGTGGGAGCGGGTATCTGGCCGATCAACACGATGTTCGTAATGATAGTCTCTTCGATGGATTTAATCGTATCGACGAATCCAGGTAATTTTTCAATGTAGTCGTCCATAACGGCACTCTTTAATTGTGACCCCTGCTCTCCCCCTTTTTGACCAATTTCTGTGTCTGCCCTGCCTGCCCCGTAGGTAGGAACTATCGTACTGGGGTGAAATGCGCAGCCTATTTCTCAAAGGTCTCTGATTGAAAGGTTTTCTTAATTATGCCGAATGATTTGGCCGACAGTAAGGATACACCGAAATATGGAAATAGGTCAATATGTCTTTGAATTATATATTTGGGCATTAAAACTTGAAAGACATGGTGAATGAAGCTATTATATGACAACCAAGGAATTTCAAAAATATTGACGAATGTATGCATCAAGTAAAAACGAGATAGAATGCTAATAAATTCTCGCGAAACGGTACGTGTATGCACATCCTCGAAAAATACCGAACCTTCCGGGCAAATGATGTTATTGTGAAACTGATTTTTTTAATTTCAGGGTTGTTATTTATGATTCAAACCAACGGTATTGCCAAAGAACACACGTCTTCGCCATATGATTTTATGACCACACCCGATCAGCAATCTCTTCGCTATGGTATATGGTTCAGCCCAAAAGAAAAACAAAACGGATCGATCCTTTTGCTGAACGGCAGAAAAGAATTTATGGAGAAATATTCAGAAACCATCGAAGAACTGAATCACGAAGGGTTTAATGTGTACAGTTTTGACTGGCGCGGTCAAGGCCTTTCAAGTCGGATGCTGGCGAACAGGCATAAAGGATTTATTGATGATTACGATGTGTATTTAAGGGATTTGGATATGTTTGTCACAAAAGTCGTAAAGCCTGAATCCGTTCATCCGTTGATCATCGTCGCTCACTCCATGGGCGGCCACATTTCGCTCCGTTTTATGCACGATCACCCCGACGTGGCAGACATGGCGGTCCTGACATCGCCGATGATCGATATTTTTAAATCCAGCCTGTCCAGGGGGTTCGTCAAACTCATTACCCGAATTGCAATCAAAACAGATTTCAGTCGTTCTTATACCATGGGTTCCGGAGACTACACGGATGAAAAATTTAAGGGCAATGAGCTGACTTCAGATCCTGTGAGATTTACGGATGCAAAAAAAGCCATAACAAAAAATCCCAACCTTGCTCTAGGCGGTGCGACATATGGATGGTTATCCGCAACGTTAAAATCAACAGATATTCTCACTCAACCCGGGTTTGCAGCAAAAATTGCGACACCCATTCTAATGATCATCGCCGGCAATGACAAAATTGTTTCTATTAAAGCCCAAAAAAAGATCTGCACAATGCTTCCAAACTGCAGGTTAAAAGAAATATCAGATGCCCGCCACGAAATCTTTAAAGAAACAGATGCCGTCCGTTCAATTTTCTGGCGTGAATTTAACAGGTTCACTCATGCCAAATAAACTCCGTAACATACGTCCTTTAAAAAGGACAAAAATTGTTGCCACCTTAGGACCGGCAAGTGATAAGGAAGAAACGCTACACAGGATGATTCTGGCCGGATTGGATGTGGTCCGCGTTAACTTCTCTCACAGTACCCATGATTATCTCATTCCTTTGATCAAACGGATTCGGGAATTGGGCGATAAGATGGGAGTTCCCATTGCTATTATCGGCGATTTGCAAGGACCCCGAATACGCATTGGAGAAATTGCGAAAGATACTGCTGCCTTGAAAACAGGCCGTGATATTTGTCTAACCTCCAGACAGCTAACCGGAAACAAGGAAATTGTATCGGTAAATTATCCCGGTATGGCCGATGACGTACACATGGGCAGTCTGATTCTGGTTGATGACGGCAACATTGAACTTGAAGTGATTAAAATTGACGCCAGTGGAGATGTATGGTGCCGAATACTAAAAGGTGGTGTGCTATCAGACCACCGGGGCATAAACCTGCCGGGATTACGGGTCAACCTCCCGTCAATTACTCAAAAAGACTATGCAGATATCGATTTCGCCATTTCCCAAGATTTTGATTTTCTAGCGCTTTCTTTTGTTCAATCTTCTGAGGATGTCCGTCAGTTAAAGGATTATCTGAACCAAAAAAGATCAACTATCTCTGTCATTGCCAAAATTGAGCGGCAAAACGCTTTGGATGATATTGAGGCCATTTCACACGAAGCACAGAGCATTATGGTGGCCCGGGGCGATCTGGCTCTGGAAATGAGTTTGCAGGAAGTTCCCATTGCACAAAAGCGAATTATTGACGTTTGCCGAAAAGCAGCGATTCCGGTGATAACCGCCACCCAAATGCTCGAATCCATGATTGACATGCACAAGCCCACCCGCGCTGAGGTTACCGATGTGGCCAATGCGATCTTAGACGGCACAGATGCACTGATGCTGTCTGCCGAAACAGCCATCGGTCGGCATCCCATTGAAACCGTTACCATCATGTCAAAGATTACCGTTTCCACAGAGAATGCGTGGTTTCAGGGAAAGTTGTCCGGCCCTTTTTCGTTTACCCCGCCTCAAGAAATTGAACCAACGGTTGCATATGCCGGCAATTTAGTGGCTGAATCTTTATCAGCCACAGCGATTGTGGCTTACACCGCCTCCGGCTTGACCGCCTGTCGGGTGGCCTGCCATCGACCCCATCGGCCCGTACTGTCGTTGTCGGCAACGCCTCAGGTTCAGCGTCGGATGGCTTTAACATGGGGTGTGGAGAGCGCTTTAATTGAAGCAATAAAAGAAACAGACAATATGGTTGAAGTTGCCGTCAGCGAGGTGCAGCGTTTTGGTCTAGCCGCATCCGGAGACACGATTGTCATTATTGCCGGCACACCGCCTCATGGACAAAGCGGTCGCACCAATACGCTCAAGGTGGAGAGAATACCATAACCCGGATAAGCCGGTTGTAGCGAAGCGGACTTGTCCGCCTGTTCCGTGCGGCGGAAATCCCGATTTAACGGGGAACCAAACTGGCGAATGCTCTTGAATGGCACAGTTGCAGTAATAACGTTTTTAAATATCGAATAACGAATAATGAATGACGAAGGGTGGAATCGCTTTGCTCCGGTTTTTTATTTTAAGCAAAATGGTCAAACATCTTCCTTCTACATTCGATATTCTACATTCATTATTCAACATTCGCTAAAAAATATTTTTTTCATAAAATTCACAATTAAGGTACTAAATAAGGAGGATGCCATGGAACTTAAAGAAAAAAAGGTCATTATCTTGGTGGAAGACTTGTTTAATGTTTTTGAATTCTGGTATCCTTTTTATCGACTGAAAGAGGCTGGCGCCCAGGTAACTGTAGTCGGCTCCGGAAGAACCGAGGAATTTACCGGCAAACCCGGCACACAAGTTCGAGCGGATATCAATGCGGACCAGGTGTCTGCCGAAGACTATGACGGGGTCATTATTCCCGGAGGATATGCGCCGGATATGATGCGCCGCTATCCGGCCATGGTTCAAATCGTTAAAGACCTGTTCGATGCCGGAAAAGTCGTTGCCGCCATTTGCCACGCCGGTTGGATGCTGGCTTCGGCCAATATACTTGATGGCCGAAAGGCAACGTCATTTTTTGCCATAAAGGACGATATGGTTCACGCCGGAGCTTTGTGGATGGATGAATCCGTGGTGGTGGATGGCAATCTCATCACCAGCCGAACACCGGACGATCTCCCGGATTTCATGAAGGCCGTTATTGCTGCTCTTAAATAATTCGAAAAATATCTATTATGCAAATCCTGTGGTAAACAAGAATGGCGGAAAAATACATGTTAACTCAAAGTTGACATCACTTGTTTGTAAGTTTAACCATAATTGTGGCATCTTTATAACTTATGACTCAATAATCCCAGGAGGTGAAATATGCGTATCATACTGATTGGTCAAGCGGCATTTGGAGCTAAGGTATTGGAAAATCTGCTGGAGCGGAACGAAAACATCGTGGCGGTTTATGCGCCGCCGGACAGACCGGGCGGCCGGACCGATCCACTTAAAGATGCGGCTATGTCTAAGAACATCGACGTTTTTCAACCCAAAACGTATAAAGATGACGCGGTTTTTACCGAGTACAAGACCATGAACCCCGACCTTACCGTTATGGCGTTTGTCACGGATATTATCCCGGAACGATTTTTTGATGTCCCCGCCCATGGTACTATCAATTATCACCCATCCCTTTTGCCGCGCCATCGTGGTGCCAGCGCCATTAACTGGGCTGTGATCATGGGCGATACTAAAACCGGGCTGAGCATTTTCTGGCCGGATGGCGGTATCGATACAGGGCTCCTTCTTCTTCAAAAGGAGATCGCCATCGGTCCGGATGATACCACCGGTTCGCTCTATTTCAACCACCTCTTCCCCATGGGCGTTGATGCCATATTAGAATCCATCGATCTTATCAAGGCGGGAAATGCGCCCCAAATGACTCAGGACGAAGCCGGTGCAACATACGAACCCCCATGTGATGATAGGGTAGCGGGTATTGTTTGGAACACATCGGCAGATGAGCTTTACAACCTGGTTCGAGGCTGTGATCCTCAACCCGGTGCTTTTGCATTATTAAGAGGTGAAAAGGTTCGTTTTTACGGCGCGAAACGAATCGAGGAAACCGTGACCGATGCTCCGGGAACCATATTGAATGTTGACGACAAAGGGATTCATATCGCCCTTTCAGGAGGAAGGCTCATTGTGGGCAAGGTCAGACCGGTAAAAGGCGGAAAAATGGCGGCTGCTGAATTTGCCGCTGAAAAGGGATTAAAGGCCGGAGACAAGTTCGACACATAATACCCGCCTTCAAATTTAAAAGGCCTTTGAAAAATGGTTAATTTTTCAAAGGCCTTTTTTTAAAAACGGACTGTCCGCTGAAATTAGGCGGCTTTTTCGATTTTTACCGCACAGACCTTATATTCCGGAATTTTGGCAATCGGGTCAAAGGCGGAATTGGTGAGTATATTGGCCGGGCTTTCTGCGAAGTGAAACGGCACGAAAAGCAGACCGGGCACCACCTTATTGCTGACCCTGGCAGGAATTTCCGTTTCACCCCTTCGAGTCGAAAGACGCACCGTTTCACCGTCATTGACGCCCAGCGTTTTGGCGTCTTCAGGGTTAATCTCTACATATCCGGTTTTCTGCTCCGTATCCAGATGCGGAGAGACACGCGTCATGGTGCCGGTGTGATAATGGGCGAACATTCTGCCGGTGGTGAGCCAATAGGGATATTCTTCATCCGGCATCTCAGCAGGATCGAGATACTCGACGGCATGGAATAGTCCTTTTCCTCGGGTGAACTGATCTTTATGTAAAAACTGCGTTCCTGGATGATCAGCGTTCGGACAGGGCCACTGAAGTCCGTCAAGACCTAACCTTTCGTATGTCATGCCCCCGTAACTTGGCGTCACGGTAGTCAGTTCGTCAAAGATCTGTTCAGGACTTTCATAATTCATCTCATAGCCCATGGCTGTCGATAATTTGGAGATGATTTCCCAGTCGTTAAGCGTATTTTCGATGGGATCAATGGCTTTATTCACCTTCATACAGCGTCGTTCGGTATTGGTATATGTCCCGTCCTTTTCGGCCACCGACACCGCAGCAAAAACCACATCCGCTTTTTCTGCGGTTTCGGTGAAAAAAATGTCCTGACAAATCAGCAGGTCAAGTTTTTCCAGAGCCTTGACAAGGTGGTGTTGATCGGGATCGCTCAGCATCGGGTTCTCGCCGACCACATACAGCGCTTTGAGTTTGCCGTCGATCATGGCCCGCACCATATCGGTGATAGTGTAGCCAATCTTGCCGGGCAGCGCTTTGCCCCAGGCTTTGGCAAATTTTTCATTGTTGGCCTCAACCGTTACCGGCTGATAGGCGGGAAATACATTGGGCAATCCCCCCATGTCACAGGCACCCTGAACATTGTTCTGACCTCTTAGGGGATTCACACCGCCGCTTTTTACACCCACATTCCCGCAGAGCATGGCCAGATTACAGATGGATTTAACATTGTCCACGCCTGTGGTGTGCTGGGTAATTCCCATGGCATAAAGAATGGATGCCGGTGAATTTGTGGCATATAGTTCAGCCATTTTTTCAAGGTCGTTTTGTGCAATCCCGGCAATTTGTTCAACCTTATCAGGAGTATAAGACTCTACGGCAGCTTTGAATTCCTCAAATTCTTCGGTCCGCTCTTCGATATAACTTTGAGCTTGCCAACCGTTCTTGAGAATAATATGCATCATCCCGTTGAGCATTGCGACATCACTCCCGAGTCTCTGAGTAACGGCAACATCTGCAAAACGGGACAGCTGGATATTTCTGGGATCCGCCACAATCAACTTGGCCCCTTTTTCCTTGGCCCTGAAGACACGCCGGGCAATCAGCGGATGACACGCAGATGTGTTCGAACCGGTGATAAAGATACAGGCCGAATCCTCAATTTCGGCGATGGAATTGGTCATGGCTCCACTTCCAAATGCTGCGGCCAGACCGACCACAGTGGAAGAATGTCAGAGCCGGGCGCAGTGATCCACATTATTGGTCCCGATCACTGCTCTGGCAAATTTTTGAACCAGGTAATTTTCTTCATTGGTAATTTTAGCAGAAGCAAGTACACCGACGCTGTCCGGGCCGTGGGCCTCAATAATGGCCTTTAGTTTTTCGACGGTGGTCTGGATGGCGTCATCCCAGGAGGCTTCCTGCAAATGGCCGTTTTTCTTCAGCATGGGTGACGTCAAGCGCTTGTCGCTGACCACATGTTCGTGGAGATTCCAGCCCTTGATGCACAATTTGCCCTCATTGACCGGGTGGGTTTTCATGGGCAGGGTGTCCACAAGCCGGCCGTCCATCACCTGGAAAAGGACACCGCAACCGGTACCGCAATAGGAACATACTGAAGGAATGATTTTAAAATCCATGTTTATCGCTCCTTATATTATTGGAAATTTTCCATTAAATATTTAAAACTGTCTTTATTAATTTTTAGATTGGTTTTAGTTCCAGCGTGACTTCTTCTCCCAGCATATTAAACGGTGACTGGTCTGCGCTGGTTCCAGTTTTATAATCAAATACATCTGATACGATATCGTTAACTTTTCGGTAAAGCAGGCGTAAGGAGATATCCACCGGGCAGGCGTCCTCGCACAGACCGCAGTCGATACAACGCCCCCCCATATGAACTGCTCTGACCAGATGGAAAATCGGTATTTCGGGCGGAACACTACCGGTGGCAATCAAGTCCGTATGCTCAAGACTACATTCCTTGCAAAAACAAACCGGACAGATATCACGGCATCCGTAACATTTGAGGCATTTCTGGAACTCATACATCCACCGTTTATATCGATCTTCCTGGCCGAATTCCTCAGCCGCTTCAACATCCATGTTATTGTCTATACCGATCATCATTTTCAAAGGCGCTGCCTTTTCAGGCTCGAGGTAGGAACAATCCCCATGCTCCTTGAGTTTGGAGGGACAGCAATTGACGCTTATTGTCTCTATATTGTCCGGTCTCAACTGATTCCAAACATAAAGAACATTCAAAGCTCTCTGATTGCAATCTCGTACCAAAAGTCCTATTTTCAGCTCCGGATGTTCAGCAGCGATCTTTGTGGCCATCTTTTCCAAAGAATACCGGGCGTTGCCGACGATCAAATCGTCAGTTTCATCCAGATTGTCCTTGGTAAAGCAATGGGGCAAGGGGTGTCCCTGAATTTTTTTATATCCCAAGAAGATGTCCACTTTTTCTTGTTCCAGCCACTCTCTGATTTGTTCTTGCATATTATCCTCCCTCCACACTCGCAGCATCCTGCATCGCTTCGCATGAACTTACAATAGCGGACAAGTCAACGTCGCCGGACAGAGGGCTGGGGCCCAATGATTGTATTTTATTCGTAAAACTGGTGACCACTTGTACAAATTTCTGGGCTTCGGCCGAAGATATCCAGTCTAAATGTAACCGACCTTCTAATCCCATAAACGCCAAAAGTTCCTGAAGAAACGTCATCCGTTTAATGGTCATGTAATTACCATACAGGTAATGGCAATCGCCGACATGTCACCCGCCCACCAGGACGCCGTCGGCCCCGCTCTGAAATGCACGCAAAATGTGGTGCGGCGATACCGTGGCGGAACACATTACCCGGATAGGACGAATGTTGGGTGGGTATGCCAGTCGGCTTACACCTGCCAGATCAGCCGCCCCATATGCACACCAGTTACACATAAAAGCGATGATTTTAGGCTCATATTTATCCTTGTTCACATTTTTCTCCTTTCCAATGGATTAAGCGCTTAATGCGCTTTTAATCTGAGCGTAAAGTTGATTATTGTTGAAGCCCATCAGCGTCGGTGCTTCGGAAGGGCATACTGCTGCACAGGCGCCACACCCTTTGCACAAGGCCGCGTTGACTTCGGCCACAAATTTTTGATTGTCAAAATCAATGGCGTTATACGGACAAACATTGATGCATCCCAAGCAGCCCGAACACAACTCGGCACGAATATCTGAGACTATACCGCCCACTTTAATGCTCTCCAAGGCCAGTACGGTTGTAGCCCTTGCCGCAGCAGCTTGTGCCTGGGCAATGCTCTCTTCGATGGGTTTCGGGTAATGGGCCATACCACACAGAAAAATACCGTCATTGGCAAAATCCACCGGCCTTAATTTTTGATGGGCTTCCAAGAGCCATCCGTCGGAATCCAAAGGCACCTTAAATAACTGGGCCAACGAATGATCCCAGTGGGAGACAATGGCTGATGCCAAACAAAGAATATCGGCCTTCACGGCCAGTTTGCGGTTGAGTATCCGGTCTGTGAACTCGACGATAACCTGGTCGCCGTCAGGCTTTACTTCAGGCTTTTGATCGACAGAATAAGAAGAAAAGATCACGCCGGCAGCCCTTGCCTCGCGATAGAGATCCTCCTTTTTCCCATATGTTCGAAGATCTCGGTATAGAATTAAAACATTCACATTGGGATTTTTCTTCTTGAAATCAATAGCGTTCTTTACGGAATGGGTGCAGCATACTTTTGAACAGTATGGGCGGGCGTCATCTCTGGATCCCACACACTGGATAAACACGACATTTTCAGTCTGATCGATCCGGGAATCGTTATTTTTAAACAAATCGTCGAGTTCCAGGTGGGTCATCACCGCCTTGTGTTCCCCGTAAAGGTATTCATCGGGCTTGTACTCTTTGGCACCGGTGGCGATAACCGCCACCCCATGCTCAATCGTTTTTGTTGATTCGGAATTTCTAAGCTCGGTTTTGAAATTGCCGATAAAACCGTCTACGTTACTGATCGTTGTCCCGGCATGAACGGTGATGCGGTCGTCCGACTCTACGGCTTTTATAAGTCCTTTAACAAAAGTTCCAATGTCTTCATCTTTATGGGTTTTTCCCAGCATCAAGGCGTTACCACCCAAAGTGTCTGATTTTTCTACAAGATCCACAGGATATCCCTGATGTGCCAGTGAAACAGCGGCTGTCATTCCGGCAATCCCGCCGCCGATTACCATCGCCGAATGGGATACCGGAAGATCCGTCTGCTTCAACGGTGCTAAAAGGTTGGTTTTTGCAACAGCCATTCGAACAAGATCCTTGGCCTTTTCGGTGGCTGCATCCGGGTCGTTTGCATGAACCCAGGAGTCATGATTTCGAATGTTGGCCATCTCAAATAAATATTTGTTCAGACCGGCATTGATTAGGGTTTCCTGAAACAGCGGCTCGTGTGTCTTGGGTGTGCAAGCCGCCACGACCACGCGGTTGAGACCCTTTTGTGTGATGATATCCGTCATTTTTTCTTGGGTATCCTGGCTGCAGCTAAAGAGGTTCTCTTCTACATAGGCCACATTCGGTAAGGTTTTGGCGTACTTTGCAACTTCCGGTACGTTCACTACACCGCCAATGTTGATGCCGCAGTTACATACAAATATTCCAATTTTAGGTGATTCTTCGCTGACATCCCTTTCAGGAGGCAGCTCGAGGATCTTGGTCTGGGTGTTGCGGGCCGACGCCAGGTGCTCTGTTGCCGCACAAGCCGAAGCACTGGCTTCCATTACCGACTGGGGGATATCTTTAGGACCGGTGAACGCACCGCATGCATAGATTCCTTCCACAGAAGTCGCTACGGGATGGAAACTGTCGGTTTTCGTAAAAAGGTATTCATCAAGATCAACGCTGATACGCTTTGAAAGATCCGCGATATCCTGATGGATTTCAAGGCCCACGGACAGGACAAACATATCAAAAATTTCCTCTTTGATCGTGCCGTCTTCCTCGATATACCGAACCGATACCTCATCGGTGCCGGGCACCGGATCTATGGTGTGAATCCGGGATCGGACAAATCTGACCCCTTTTTTTTTGGCATTTTCATAATACTTGTCAAAGTCTTTGCCGTGGGTTCGCATATCCATATAAAAGACCGCGCAGTCGAGCAGCTCGTTGCTGTGCTCTGTAGCGATCACTGTCTGCTTAATGGCATACATGCAGCAAACCGAGCTGCAGTAGGCATTGTCGCAACGGTTGAGGTCCCTGGATCCCACACATTGCAACCAGCCGATTTTTTTCGGTTCCTTATGGTCGGACGGTCTGACCAGATGCCCTGAAAAAGGGCCTGTAGCGGAAAGAATCCGTTCAAATTCCAGAGAAGTGACCACATTGGGCAGGCTGGTATAGGCATAAGTATCAAACCGGCTGGGATCGAATGCTTCAAACCCTGGTGCCAAAACGATGGAGCCCACGTCGAACTCGATAATTTCCTCTTTTTGTGAATGATCAATGGCGTCAACAGGGCAAAAATCGGCGCATATCTTACATCCGTCGGTTTTAAAATGGACGCATTTGGTCCGGTCTATGGCCGGTATATTGGGGACCGCCTGGGCATACGGCACATAGATCGGTTTTCGGCCTTTGAGACCTGCGTCGTATTCGGAAGGTATCTTTTTAACCGCGTGTGTGGTTATATGTTCTCTAATTTTATCAATGGTAATATGCCCCGTGGGACAGACAAAAGCACACGCACTGCAAGCCATGCACACATCCGTTTGGATATGAAACGGGGTGTCCACTTTCATCTCCACCCCTCGACCGGTGAGGCTGATGGCACTGTTGCCCATTCTGTCACAGATACGGGTACACAGCCCACAAAGGATGCAAGTGTCGTCTTTAATTTTAAAGCGAGTTTTTTTAAGGTTGTATTGGGCAGCAAGCTCTTTAATAATGGGTACATCCGGACAGCGGGCAAGCAGTAATTCCACATTCAACTTTCTGCCCTCGTGCACCGTCTCGGTATCCGTCTTGATCTCCATACCTTCCCAAATGGGATAATTGCAGGCGGTAACGTATCGTACACGTCCGCCGTAATGCATTTCCACGGTACACAGACGACACATTCCGGCAGGTTCGAGTGCTTTATGGTGACACAGCGTCGGAATTTCAACCCCGTAGTTTTCAGCAACTTGAAGGATATACTGCCCTTCCTCTCCCTTAACTTTTTTCCCGTTAAGCTTAAACGTAATCATGAATTTTACCTTATTGTATCCTTTGATTATTGGATGAGTATTGCATCGAACTTACAGGCATCGTAACAGATGCCGCAGTTTATGCACTTTTCCAGGTCTAAATGATGAAGTTTTTTCTTTTCACCTGAAATGGCTTCTTCGGGGCACCGTTTGGCACAAAGGGTGCAACCGTTGCATGCCTCCTCATCAATTTCATAGTGAAACAAAGGTTTACAGACGCCCGAAGGGCACTTCTTGTCCTTAATGTGGGCGTCATATTCATCTCGAAAATAAAGTATCGTTGTCAGTACAGGATTCGGCGCCGATGTCCCCAGTCCACAAAGGGAAAACTTCTGGATCATCATACCCAGTTCTTCCAAAAGCTCAATGTCGCCTTCTTTACCGTTTCCTTTGCAAATATCGGTCAGCACATCCAGCATAGCTGTAATCCCTTCACGGCAGGGGTTGCATTGACCGCATGATTCCTCTTTTAGAAAATCTACAAAATACCGGGCCACGTCCACCATACAAGTGTCCTGGTCCATAACAATCATGCCGCCGGATCCCATCATGGACCCAACTTTGATTAATTCATCAAAATCGACCCCCAGACCTAAAAATTGCTCGGGGATGCACCCGCCGGAAGGGCCTCCAGTTTGAACCGCTTTGAATTTTTTCTTTCTGGGGATGCCGCCGCCGATGTCAAAAACAATCTCTTTAAGAGAGATCCCCATGGGAACTTCAACCAGGCCGGTGTGCTTCACCTTACCCACCAGACTGAAAACTTTCGTTCCTTTACTATGCGTTGTGCCCATTTTGACGTAATTATCGGCTCCCTTTAAAAGAATCACCGGAACATTTGCATATGTTTCCACAGTGTTCAAGTTTGAAGGATTCTCTCTAAAACCTTTTTCCACTGTATGGATATATTTGGCCCTCGGTCTGCCCACTTTTCCTTCCAAAGAAGCCATTAAGGCTGTTGATTCACCACAGACAAACGCTCCTGCTCCGGTTGAAATCTTGATGTCAAAGCTGAAATCAGATCCTGCGATATTATCGCCAAGAAGCCCGTATCTCCTCGCACTTTTAACAGCCGTAACCAGTCTTTTCACCGCAAGTGGATATTCATTTCGAACATAAATAAAACCCCGACTTGAACCGATGCCCCGCGCAGCAATCAACATACCTTCAAGAATGCTGTGTGGGTCGCCTTCTAAAATGCTTCGGTCCATGTATGCGCCGGGATCGCCTTCATCGGCATTGCAAATGATGTATCTTTCACCGTTGTGTTTGGCACACGTCTCCCATTTTATGCCTGTGGGGAAACCGCCCCCACCGCGCCCCCTTAACCCCGAGTCCTTAACCGCCTGGATGATTTCTTTGGGTTCCATATCCTTTAGCGCTTGAATAAAGGCCTGATAACCTCTCCTGGCGATGTATTCTTCTATGCTGTCAGGATCGACGTAACCACAATTCCGCAAAGCAATCTTTACTTGTTTATTAAAAAATGGAACATCTTCTAAAATGGGAATTTTCTCTAAGGGTGAAACACCAGCAATGGGATTTTGTATGTCATCTTCCAGAAATGAACGCGGATCTTTCATCTGCCCCAGGATCCACTTTTTATTGAAATTGCCTTCCCTGTAATCCTGGATCATATCCAGAATTTTATCTTCCGTTATATTCTTATAAAGAAGCCGGGGCTTCCCTTTTTCGAATATTTCAACCAGCGGTTCAAGTTCACAGAAACCGATGCAACCGGTCTGATTAATGCTAACGCCATTGTTATCGGGAAATTCTTTTGCAGCCTTTTCCAGTGATGCTTGAGCACCTGCAGCAATGCCACACGACGCTATCCCAATATTAACCTTAACCGCTTCCGGATAATAAAGTTTCTTGCTGTAATTCTCACTGATAACCTCTATATCTTTTGTAGACTCGATTTTCATCATTCGTGCCTCTATCGTGTGTTATTCATACTTTTCTAAAACTTTATCTACTTCAGTATAGGCGATGCGACCATGCGTGTCTTCATTAATCTTAACCACTGGTCCGAGACTGCAACAGCCGATACAACGTACCGATTCGAGTGTAAACCGAAAATCCTCTGTAGTTTCACCATCCTCTATGCTCAAAGATTCTTCAAGCTTTTCACGTATTTTCTCACCACCTCTGACATGGCACGCCGTGCCGAGACAGATCGAAATAATGTTCCTGCCTCTCGGTTCAAGACTGAAAGTACTATAGAAAGTTGCAACGCCGTAAATCTGGCTGAGAGGAACCCCAATACTGGTGGAAAGATATGTTAAAGCCGGTGTTGGAAGATGGTTGTAACGCCTCTGAATTTCCTGAAGCATCATAATCAAATTTTCTTTGTCATTGTTAAAATCTTCCTCGATAATCCTATCGAGCTCCATATAATCTATTTCCGTTGTTTCAATGCTTTCCGCCAAACCTGGATCGCTCATATGTTTTCCCTCCCGATACAACAAACTGAAATCGATGTGACGATTTTATAATGACTTAGACTGATTTTGGGGCATTGGAATGTTTGTAACCGGACAGTTTTCAACACAGTTGCCACAGCCTGTGCAAAGGTCCATATTAATACTGCGTGGACGTTTTCTAACCTTTACTTTGAAGTTCCCGGCAGATCCTTCAACAGATTCCAGATCCGCGTATGTTATAATTTCGATGTTCAGGTGCCGGCCGACCTCGACCAGTTTCGGTGAGATAATTCACATGGCGCAATCATTGGTGGGAAACGTTTTGTCCAGTTGGGCCATCACCCCCCCGATGGACGGTGATTTTTCAACGAGATAGACATAATATCCCGCATTGGCAAGATCCAGAGCAGATTGCATTCCTGCAATGCCGCCCCCTAAAACCAGAACCGACCCGATTACATCATTGGTCATCGTTCGATCCTCCTGTAAAAAGAATAATTTTGGGGTAATAACTTGGGACGCAACAATCCTCTTGTCATGGGAAAAAATCAAATTGTTTCACTATAAGGAATTAAAGATTTTGTCAATAAAATTCTATGGGTAAGACAATGTGATATATGACAGAAAAATCTGATTGTGCATAATCGATTGACCATTAAGATGCACGGTTGAGATTTCATTAAATATTTTGTCCTTTACACCCATTTTTATTGTGAAACCAGTTCTTTCAGTTGAATAAAATTTAGTTCAAGTTTCACACCCTTAATTTTCAGAAACGCCGGTAGAGAGCAACTGGCAGGGAAAATTTGTTAAGATAAAATCATATGGATGCGACGGTGAAATAGGAAAAAGCTGCTTAAACCTAAATAAGGCGCCAAGAAGATGTAACGTACAGATATTCATATGAGATTTAAATATAGAAAGCCCTTTTTATTTCGGCGCCGTACGATAATGCGCCAATGAAATATTTTACCTTAAAAAATTTATTTCGGACAGCTGTTTCAAAGGCTTTTTAGCAATATTGGGGTGTGAAACTTGAGAAATTAGCTTTAAAGAATCTCCCAACCCAAAAGATGGTTGGGAGATTCTTCATGCTCTTAAGCAGCAAGGCGGAAGGCTTTTTCGGTTGCATTGCGGATTTCGTCCGGTGTAAACGGTTTGGGAATGTAATCAACAGCTCCCAGCCTTGAGCTTTCCACTGCCGTCTCAATACTGGCATATCCGGTAATGATAATCACCATCGTGTCTGGTCTCTGGTCACGAATAGCCTTTAGAAGTTCCAGTCCGTTTACTTCAGGGATTTTCAGGTCTAACAGAACAAGCGCGTAAGCGTTTTCTTCTATTTTCTCAAGGGCTTCAGATTTGGTGACAGCCTGATCCACATTAAAACCTTTTTTGGAAAGTATTTTCCGGATATTATTGTTTACAGCGACTTCGTCATCTATCACCAAAATCTCCGCTGGCATGGTTTCTTTTGAAAACTCAATGACATCTGCCGGGCGTTCGGGCTCTTTTGCCGTCATCCGTGCAACGTTCTGCTTGAGTTCTTCATAGGGCATAAAGGCAACCCCTTCGTGCTGCATATTCAAAACATATTCAGGACCGGTTATTGAAACCACCTCTTCATAGTTGAAAGGAGAATCGATACCGATCAGTTTTTCAGCGTCAAACCCTTTTGCTTTGGCGGCTTTTTTCTTTTTGGCCTTTAGCTGTGGGCATTCTCCGGTTTTAATTCCCCCCTTACATGTATTCTCCAGCTTTTTGAAAATATCACAGACCATATTTCCTAGTTCGCAGAAATTTTCCAGGGTTTCCGGAGCCGCTTCAACTACCGGTAGATCTGAAGGGCCAAGTTTGTCTGCAAAGTCATCACCAGTATATTTTGCGACCTCATCTCTATCAAAGGGAATATCAATATCAATAATCTCTCTTTCCTTTTCCGTTGTGGAAGCCTCAATTAATTCTCCAGACAGAGCCAGTCCAACCGTAGATCTCAACTCATCCGGAGTAAACGGTTTGGAAAGATAGTCCAAAGCCCCAAGCCGAATCGCTTTAACTGCTGTATCTGTGGAAGCATAAGCTGTCATCATTACTGCCTTGGTAAGCGGCCATTCCTTTTTAACCAGTTTTAAAAACTCAAATCCGTTCATCTCGGGCATAACGATATCGGAGATAATTAGAGAGAACGAGTCCTTGGCCATTTTTTCCAGGGCTTCTTTGGCGCTGGTTGCGCGGATAACCTCATAATTGTTCTTGGTAAGGATTTTTTCCACATTTTGACAGATCTGTTTTTCGTCATCAACGACCATTATTTTTGCTGCTGCTCCCATTTTTTCCTCCTTAAGTGAACTTTAGTTACAAATTTTTATAATGTTAATTTATGTTTCATCGATAATTTCTTTAGCCCATTTCAATGCATTTTACATGCCAAACCATACGCACATCTAAAACGCTTTGATATTACTGATTATAAATTGACTGATGCTTCTATACGAAAAGAATGTGTATATAAAAAATATACATTCTGTCGCCAGGCATGGCAAAAGCTTTTAGGGAGAGGTAATTTTAGGATAGATTATGGGCACCAGTGCATGAAATCAATCAACCATTTGATATTACTATCATAATTACTTTTTTATAAAGAAATTAACAGGCAAGATGATACCTTTTCGGGACGCTGGCATGAAAACCTATCCGTTGTATAAATAAAATATACACCGTATAAATTTCTCATAATTGAAGCTTCCCAGCGGCTTGCTGGAGATAAGCTTAGACTGTAAGGAGTGCTGTGAAGCTCCCTGCCATAAAGAGGGGGTGCCGCCCTTCGGCAGTGCTTCACAAGCGGGGAGCAGCCTTGTCAAATTGTTAATCCGCTTGCTAACCCCGAAGCCTTGTTGAAACGGTATCTCCGCTCTGATCCGACAAACTATAGTAAATACCATCGCAGTAGCAGTTCACGCATCTGACTTGGCCCGTTTGGGAAGCTTTACATTGTGTTTTTTCATTAAGGACTGAAAGTTGGTTCTTTGCAACCCAACTTTTTCTGCCGCACGGGTTACGTTCCAATCATTTTTCATCAGTGCATTCATAACAAAATTTTTTTCTACTTTCGTAACCGCTTTCTGTCGAATCTCTTTTTTGATTCTTTTAAGCTCATCATTGGTTTCGGGAACATGGTCGATCAATTCTCCAATATCGGCCATATCTCCCAGAAGCGGTAACTCTTTAGAGGTGATCTTCTCTTTTTCGCATAAGATGACCGCTCTTTCAATCACATTTCTTAGCTGTCTGACATTGCCAGGCCAATCGTATCCTGTTAACCGTGCCACTGTATCATCCTCGAACCCATTGATTTTTCGGCCAAAAGCAATACAAAATTGATGTAGAAAATGATAGGAAATAGGCAAAATATCCCTTTTCCTTTCTCTGAGTGGCGGTATCATAATCGGATATACAAAAATTCGATAATAAAAGTCTTCCCTGAAAGAACCGTCGGCCACCATTTCTTTCAGATCCTGATTGGTAGCGAAAATCAAACGAACATCCACTTTTTGAATAATAGTACTCCCCACCGGTAAAAATTCTCGGTTTTCTAAAAAACGAAGAAGTTTACTCTGAACGTTTAGACTGATGTTGCTGATTTCATCCAGAAAAACAGTGCCTCCATCCGCCAGCTTGAATATGCCTTCCTTATGGTTATAAGCACCGGTAAAAGCGCCTTTGGTATGACCAAACAACTCACTTTCCAGAAGATTGTCCGATAAAGTTCCACAATCTACAGCAAAGAACACCTTATCTTTTCTGGTACTGTTGGCATGGACCGCCCTTGAAATCAATTCTTTGCCGGTTCCGCTTTCACCATATACAAGAACTGTTGAATCGGTAGGCGCCACCTTCTGAACCATGGAGACAACCTTTTTTATTTTTGGACTATCTCCAATTAACTGGTGAGAAAATGATTTCAGTCGGGATTTTTTATACATAAGTTTCTGGTTTTGAAGCAATATTTCTCTTTCCACAAGCGCCTGATGGACAACGGAACGCAGTTCGTGCGGTGTAAACGGTTTTGGGAGATAGTCAAAGGCGCCCATCTTCATTACCTCAACAGCTGAAGAAACACTGGCATAACCAGTAATGACAATTACCATGGTTTCCGGGTGCATTTCTTTTAAGCGCCTTAAAACTTCCATTCCCCCTAAATTACTCATTTTCAAATCGGTGACGACCACATCAAACTGTTCCTCTTCCACCATCTTAAGCGCATCATAACCACTGAGACAATGTTTGACTTCATAGCCCAGTTTAGACAGTATTTTTACACAATTCCGGCAAATGGTCGGTTCATCATCAATAATGAGGATAAGAGGATCATTGATTGCCATCTTGATTTCCTTGGTTGTGAGGGAGCCTGATTGTGAAAGTGGTGCCTTGGCCCAGTTTACTATTGACACCTATAACACCACCGTGCTGTCCAATGATGCCATGGGTGATGGCCAATCCTAGCCCGGTTCCACTTCCTTTGGTTGTAAAAAAAGGCTCAAAAATTTTATCTGTATTATCTTCGGAAATCCCTTTGCCTGTATCGCTTACTGCAATTTCAACAACCTTATTCTGTGGAATAAATTGAGTTGAAACCGTGATTGTATCTCCGGGATCCGTTACGTCTGTGGCATTAAGTATGAGATTGATAACAGCTTGTTTTATCTGGTCTTTATCCATCAAAATTGACGGAATTTCATCGGAAAGGTTTCGTACGATCGTTAAATCATTGAATGCAGCCTGTTTCTGGGTTAACTTGATACATTCAGCAACAATTTTGTTAATATTGTGATGTTTTTTGGACGGTTTTGTCTGGCGGGCAAAATCGAGAAGACTGGTAACTATTTTGCGGCAGCGGAGCGTTTCATTGGTAATCGTTTCCAATTCCTCGTGCATAGGATCATTAATGTCGAT
>CALLDL010000066.1 GCA_937998305.1 uncultured Desulfobacterales bacterium
AAAATGGCATCCATTGGAAATAAAGATCCAACAGGCAACCCAAACAGGTGGATTCGAGATGAAACAGACATTGATAAAAACCATAGAACTTAGTAATGGTTTGAAACTATACTTTTATGATATTTCCCGCAAACTGGCCGGTGACAGATGGTATGTCGGATTTATTGCGCGTGTTGAAATACCCATAACTTTTCTTGCAGGCCATGCTGATTCACCTGAGGTTAATATAGAAAAGATGAAAGATGTGCTGGGTGAAACCGTTCGGTTTGAACAGAAGCGCGACCGTCATTATGTCGACGAAAAAGAAAAGGATGCCATGTTGAACGGTCTCGCAGATGATTTCCTGACGAGCACCCTGCCGTATTTTTCTAAAAAGGATTTTGCAAAGAAGTATGCCCTTAAAGCATACAAAAAAAAGCTTAAAAAAGCGTCATGGTATAAGACATGAAATATCCGGGTCAAATTCATGGGACAGGTGTGCACCGAACTATTTCCCTCTTCTTTCCGATTCCGGGGCGGTTGATCTTTCCGTCCACCACCTTTATATGGGGTTGGTGTCAAACCTGCCAAAGCACCCACTTCTTTCCGATATGAAGGGTAATCAGTCTTATCCTCCTCTATATTCGACCCCGGGATCTGGTCAATTCCAGGGGCGTTCTTTTTGGTTAAAGGTTATAGTTTTATTTGGCGATATGCATAATGACAATATGTTTGTTAAATTTTAAACTGATAAATTTAAATTTCAAAGAATTGCTTATGGAACAGAAAGATATTGAACATTTTAAAAAGATTCTGACTAATCAGTTGAAAGAGCTATTAATCCATGCAGGTGATACTGTTTCTGGCATGACTACTCCGAAAGAGAATTTACCAGATCCTGCAGATCGTGCTACAATTGAAACAGATCGGAATTTTAAGCTTCTCATTAGAGATCGAGATAGGCAACTTGGCGTAAAGATAAGTAAAACTCTTTTGCGAATTGAAAACGGAACATTCGGAATTTGTGATAAATGCGAGGAAGAAATTGCTTTTAAACGTCTTGAGGCCAGGCCAGTTACAACTCAATGCATTGACTGCAAAACAAAAGAAGAAGCTACTGAGAGAACCCTTGGGTTATGATCATTATATTCCCTTCTGAACGACTTGGACAGCAAGCATGTGATTACTTTAAATATAGTAGTCACACAATCACCTCGGAAGTTTGCCATTTCTGCCTTTAATACGTCTTTCAATAATAACATAGCTTTCTACAACTATATATTGTATTATATTTTGCTTGACATACAAGATGTGTTATCTTATGCAGTTTTTAAAGGTCGATTGGCATAGCGATACCCTTAAGATAGGCTTTAATAAATATAATGTATATCTTCCTGGGTCCGGAAGGGTGATTTGCTGACCTAATAGATAGGCAACACAGGATATTTTATGTTTTTGAATCAATCAGTGTTATTTAAGGAGGTATTAGATGGCAAGAATCAAAACAAGACAGGGAATTAAACGGCGTAAGGTGACATTTTCACTTGAAAACGCCGAGGCTGATGAGGTCTTTTTGATAGGGGATTTTAACAAATGGAATCCGAAAACCCACCCTATGAAAAGCGATGGAAACGGGACGTGGGCCAGGAACGTGATAATTCCTCCCGGAAAATACGAATACAAGTTTATAGTTGACGGTCAATGGAAAGAAGATCCACAAAATGATCAACTATACCCCAATTGCTTCGGGACTTATAACAACATTATAAATGTGACCGCAAAAAAATAAAGGCTCTGAATCATTTTTCAAACGCTTGCGTAGATGGGCCTTATCGGTATGCTTGTATGTAATGGTAACAATTCCCCGAGTTGTTTCAAACGGGAAGTATTCATTCTTCGACACAGGGGAGGCTAAATCTTTTGCATTTGGAATCTGGCTTTTAGGTTCTGGCCTGATTGGCATTGTTGGTATTGGGAAGAAGCTCAAGAAGTAAACAGCTGAATTTTTTGAATAGAATGTTAAACCTTTCACGATTTTTGCTCTACATTAGTTTAAATAAATAGGATTCTCGGGTGCACGTGCATCTTTTCAGATAGGATCTTCAACAATTAAATAAAAAGAGAAGGTATGCCCGGTGTTAATAACGGCATTTCGGGAGACTATTATACGTGGCAAGGGTCTCGTAGGATTGTCAACCTTTCTTCACAATTCGTCGGAAGGGCGATTCTGTTGAATCGCCCTTTTTCATTAACACCCTATTGGCAATCAACACTAATTGACGTTGGGTTGTGCTTATGGGAAGATATTGCAACGTTTGAAATAGTGAAGTTCAGATTGATAGATCACGCAACGTTCTTATTTTATTCAATTCATTCCACCATTCAATACCATAAATTCCGAGTAAGGAGATAAACTAATAACCATGGTTAAAAACATTGGCTTTATTTCTACACGCTTTTCAGGCACCGACGGGGTTTCAATGGAAACCAGCAAGTGGTCGGAAGTTTTAAGCAAAATCGGCCACAGCTGTTTCTGGTTCGCTGGTGAATTGGACAGAGACCCCCAAAAGAGTTTTCTTGTTCCTGAAGCGCACTTTAAGTATGAAAAGAATCAGAGGATCAATGAACGAATATTTGGACACAAAGTTCGAAGCGCTGCCGTGACTGATATAATTCATGATCTAAAGATACTTTTAAAGATTCAGATTCGAGAATTTATTTCACAATTTAATTTGGACCTTCTTATTGCCCAGAATGCACTTACCATTCCG
>CALLDL010000067.1 GCA_937998305.1 uncultured Desulfobacterales bacterium
TCCATGAATCCAAAATGAACACAATGGGTGTCCAATTCAGAAATGAGCAATTTTTGTTCTGATCAAGGCCGCACAAGGGTTTGCGGTGAGGCGTACGTCTGTACGCCACAGCCGGAAACCCGCGGAGAACGCCGAGCAGGAAAAAAAGGGCCATTTATGGATGGACACTAACTAGTTGCGTGTTTGACCCACCATAAATGTTGCAAAAAAAATAAGAGACGCCAATGTAACAATCGTTGCGCCGGACGGCAGGTCGGCATAATAAGAGATAATGAGGCCGCCGCTGGTGGATATCAGTGCAATGAGTATTGAAACGGCGATCATGGAATTATAACGACGGGTTATCTGTGAAGCGGCCGCTCCAGGGATAACCAGGAGTGCGGAAACAAGGATGATTCCGATTATTTTCATGCTGATCACCACGGATAGGGCAAGGATGGTCAGAAAAAAATGATCAAGAAAGGCGACCGGCATTCCACTGACAAAAGCAACTTCCGGATCATAGGCAACAAATAGTAATTCTTTAAAAAACAGCACAGTTGAAAGAAGTACCAGTCCCCCAAGCACTGCAGTGATAATCAAATCCTGCCGGGTAATCGCCAGAATGTTGCCGAAAAGATAACCGAAAAGATCCACGTTGTATTGATCCGACATGCCGATAAATATAACGCCCATAGCCATTGCTAAAGGGAAAAATATACCGATGGCGGTATCCGTGCCCAGGTGCCCCTTTTTGCCGATATAACCAATGGCATTGGATACGACCACGGCGAAACCGATGGCAGTAAGTGTTGGAGATATTCCCAAAAGCGCTCCCAGGGCTACACCGCCGAAAGCCGAGTGTGCCACACCGACGCCGATAAAGGACAAACGACGCAACACGACGAAAAACGAAACCACTGCCAGAACGAAGCTGAGCATCATTCCGGCCAAAAAGGCATTTTGCATAAATTGAAGGCTGAACATATCAATCATGGTCTTGATGCCTGTGATAACAGGTTGCACATTTATCATCATGGACAATAACTTTAAGGTCTTTTCCAAAAACCTTTTTTGTTATATCCGGCGAGAAACAGGAATCCGGCTCATCATGATAGTGAAGCTCAACATTCAGGCACGCAACCCGGTCTGCGTGGGATGTAATAACCCCGATATCGTGTGACACCATGATTACGGATATGCCTTGCTCATTTCTAAATTTTGCCAAAAGTTCATAGAAATCTTCCTGAGCCACGCTGTCGACACCGGTTGCCGGCTCATCAAGGACTAAAAGTTTCGGTTTTGAAGCCATTGCCCTTGCAATGTTGACCCGTTGCTGCTGTCCGCCTGAAAGCACGGCAAAGGGTCTTTTTGCATGGTCAGCCATGTTTATCTGTGAAAGCAGGTCCATGGCAATCTTTTTGCTATTACGGTTCGGCCTGTGGAAAAGGCCGATACGACTATAAAGGCCCATGAGAACCACATCGAGGACGGTAACCGGAAAGGATTGGTCTGCATGGGAAATCTGGGGAAGATACCCGACCTCCAGCCGGCTTTGTTTGTCGGGTTGGCTTCCAAATAACTGAACAGAGCCTTTTTGGGGGTTCACAAGTCCAAGAATAACATTCAGTAAAGTGGTTTTGCCGCCGCCGTTAGGACCGACGATACCGAATATTTCACCGGCATAGCAGTTCAAGTAAATGGATTTTAGAATCCATTTGCCATCGTATGCTACCCATACATCATTCAAATTCACAAAGGGTTCTTTACCATTTCTTGTATCTATGGCCGTATTTTTCACTTCATGGCCTCCTTCAATATGTTTAGATTGTGCTTCATAAGATCCATGTAGGTGTTGCCGTATTTTTGTTTGGGATTTCCCATGGGATCGAGCAAAAGGACCTTGACATCCGCTTCTCTGGCAATGACTTCCGCTGCCCGATAATTAAGCTGCGGTTCGGCGAATACGGCTCGAATATGATATTTGTTGATCATCGCTACGATAGTTTTAATCTGTAACGGTGTCGGATTTCGGCCCGGCGCTGCTTCAATAACGCCCAAAGATTCAAGGCCATATCGTCTGGCAAAATAATCCCACGACGCATGAAAGGCGATGTATTTTTTCATTTTAAAGTTAGAAACCGTTCCTTGGATCATCTGGTGGAGTTTGTCAAGCGCTTGTAAATAATCCAGGCTTCTTTGTTTATAATACGATACGTTCTGCTGATCAACCTCACAAAGAGCATCTGTAATTTTATTGACCATCGATTTTGCAATGACAGGGTCGAGCCATATGTGGGGGTTGGCAATGATCGGTTTATTTTCTGAAACCGTGGTTTCTTTTTTATGATGGTGGTTTTCATGATTATGTTCGGTTGTTTTTATCAAATCGACGCCTTGAGATAAAACCACCGTCATTAACTCCGATCCAGCCAGTTTGACGAATTTGTCGGCCCAGAATTCCAGCCCGGCGCCGATCATAAAGAAAATGCGTGCAGAAGAAAATGTCCTTACAAGACTTGGTTTAGGTTCAAAAGTATGGGGGCTTGCACCTGCCGGCAGAACAAAGGTAACATCAACATAATCACCGCCCACCTGCCGGACCATGTCGGCAATGGGGTAAATGCTGGCAATCACCGGAAGCTTTTCCGACATGCATGCAGTTGAGTGAAATTGAACAATTAAAAAGCACAGAATAAAAAAAAAGGTGCGACGAGACATTCGAATTGCCACAAAAAAAAATTGACAATGTGTTCTATAAATTTCATTCTGAAAATTCATATGTTCTATATTTCCTGATAGGGCGCTCGAATATCTCATGAAGAACACAATATATTTAAAGAATCATTTTCCTATAAGCAATTGTTAAACAAATAACCTTAAATTACGCAAATAGTCAAGAATGTTCAATCTTATCAAAATTTTCTTGAAATTTCGGATTCATATTTTAATATAACAATCATCCACCAAAAAGGAGGCGGTCATGTCACGGAATGATCTGCCGATTCCCCCTCATTTTGATCCTGACAAGGTGGGACGGGTATGGAGGGTTGGATATCAGGAGCGCAATGAAGACGCGAAAAAATGGGCAAAACAGCATAAGATAAAGGCTGCCTATAAAGATACGTTCAGAATCTGTCTTTTGCTCGTGGATGTGCAGAACACATTTTGTATTCCGGATTTTGAGCTCTTTGTCGGTGGACGTTCAGGAACTGCAGCGCTGGATGACAATAGAAGGTTGTGCGAATTCATCTATCGTAATCTGGGTGTTATCACCCAGATTTGTCCCACCATGGATACACATCAAACCGTACAAATCTTTCATAGTATCTTTCTGGTCAATGAGAAAGGTGAACATCCAGCTCCTTATACACTTGTTTCTGCGGAAGATGTAGAGAAGGGTGTCTGGAAATTCAACCCCGAAGTCGCACAAAGTCTAGACATTGATGAAACATATGGTCAGAATTTCCTGTGTCACTATACCCAAAAATTGAAAGAAGGAGGCAAATACGATCTCACCATCTGGCCATATCATGCCATGCTGGGAGGGATTGGCCATGCACTGGTTTCAGCGGTTGAGGAGGCCATCTTTTTCCATGGTATCGCTCGACACTGTCTGCCTGATTTTCAAGTCAAAGGAAGCAACCCGTTTACGGAGAATTATTCGGTGCTAAGCCCTGAAGTGTTGGATGACAGCGATGGAAATCAAATCGCACAAAAAAACACCGGGTTTATTGGGAAACTTTTAGAATTTGATGCAGTGATCATTGCCGGGCAGGCAAAAAGCCATTGCGTGGCCTGGACCATTGATGATCTATTGCGTGAGATAGAATCCTCGGATAAAAGACTGGCTGAAAAAGTGTATCTTATAGAAGATTGCACATCTCCGGTGGTAATTCCCGACGTGGTGGATTATACAGATCAGGCCGACACTGCTTTTCAACGATTTTCCGATGCAGGAATGCATATTTTTCGTTCAACAGATTCACTAAAAAGCTTGCTCAATATTATCCATTAAGAATGAAGTAGATTTGCGGGGTTGAATTCTCATGACAGAATCACACCGAGCGGGTCCTTTGTTTACGGATCTTTACGAATTGACCATGGCAGCCAGTTATTTTGCCCATAATGTATTTGATACGGCAACATTTTCCCTGTTTATCAGAGACGTTTATGCAACCCGCAATTATTTTGTGGCTGCAGGTCTTGAGCAAGTGTTGGATGAACTGGCAGCCTTCCAATTTTCTGACCGGGATATAAGCTACCTACAAAGTACCGGTCGTTTTTCGGAACAATTCATTAATTACCTGGCACAACTCCGCTTTACCGGTGAGGTTTATGCTATGCCTGAAGGCACGGTTTTTTTTGCCAATGAACCGGTAATGGAAGTGACGGCGCCGATCGTTGAAGCCCAGCTCATCGAAACTTTTGTGTTGAACACCATCGGGTTTCAGACCATGATTGCCTCCAAAGCGGCCCGGTGTTTTCATGCCGCTGGCGGCCGTCCTTTGATTGACTTCTCTCTGCGAAGAACTCAGGGGCAGGATGCAGGAATCAAAGTGGCTCGCAGCACGTTTATTGCCGGATTTGCGGCGACCAGCAATGTCCTGGCCGGAAAAATATACGGTATTCCCATCTCCGGAACCATGGCCCATTCTTATGTTTCGGCCTTTGACAACGAACTTGATGCCTTTTTTGCGTATGCAGATACATTTCCTGATCATTCAATATTTCTCATTGACACCTATGATAGTGTCGAAGGTGCGAGACATGCCGCTGACGTCGCCAAAGAGATGCAAAAAAAGGGTCATACACTTATCGGCGTTCGTCTTGACAGCGGAGATATGGTAAGCCTCAGTCGAGAAGTCCGTAAAATATTTGATACTGCCGGGCTTTATGATGTAAAGATTTATGCCAGCAGTGGTTTTGATGAGTTTAAGATCGCCAAGGTTATTTCGGAAGGTGCCGCCATCGATGCGTTTGGGGTGGGTACTAAAGTTGGGGTTTCCGCAGATGCTCCTTTTGTTGATGTTGTATACAAGATGGTCCGGTTTAAAGGGCGCGACGTTAAAAAACTGAGCCCGGGCAAAGTGACCCTGGCCGGTGAAAAGCAGGTCTTTAGAAAGTCGGATCAAAACGGACGTTATTTAGAGGATATCATCGGCCAAAGAAATGAAATCATTTCTGAAGGAAAGCCCTTGCTGGAAAAGGTTATGGAAAACGGACATTTATTGCGCCCGCATCCTCAACTTCAAATGCTTCAGGAAAAGTTCAAAGAAAACTTTGCCTCACTAGATGACGGATACAAGTCGATTCAGGATCATAAAGCCTATCCTGTCAAACTCAGCACCCGTCTAAAGAACTTGCAGGAAAGGGTTTAACCCGAACACCTCTTCCGGTGGATTGAAATTTAAATCCCATGCCCTCTGATCAAGTCGGAAATTGTGCTTGACACCCAATGGCCTTTTATCTATTGTTTTTACCACAAAAAGCGAGCGTTTTTCATTAAAAACCATGATTTTTTGGGTTATTGTGACACATTAACACTTAAGGAAGGGAGGAATCATCATGAAGAATAAGCAAGCTCTTTTGTTTGTGGGTCTGGTCCTGGCTCTGGCATTGGTCTTCAGCATGACCACCACCGCCATCGCCGAAAACATAAGGATCGGCGTCGCTTCCCCTTATACGGGCAATTTGGCTGCATACGGCGATAATATCAAGGCCGGTGTTAACCTAAAACTTAAAGAGATCAATGATGCCGGCGGCATCAACGGTCAAAAGATCGAACTTGTCTGGGGTGACGATCTTTGTCAACCTAAAGACGCCGGTACGGTGGCTTCTAAATTTGCAGCGGACAAAAGCATCGTGGCAGTTATTGGCCACCTGTGCTCGTCAGCTACTCTCGCAGCCATGCCTATCTATGTTCGGAAAGGGCTCCCCACCATATCTCCCACCTCTACCAATCCGACCATTGGAGATGTGGGCATGGGCTGGTTCTTTCGGAATTGCTACACCGACGACTTTCAGGGCAAGTACCTGGCCTTACATGTTGTGCCAAATTTGCTGCGCAAGAATAAGGTAGCCATCTTCTATGAGAACAACGACTATGCCATCGGCCTCAAAAATTCCTTTCTAGCCGGGGCCAAGTCTGCTGGTGTGACTGTGACCGGCACTGAGGCTTACATGACAGGGACGACCGACTTCACACCTCAACTGACCAAGCTTTTGCGCGATAAGCCTGAGGCGATTTTCCTGTGCGGCTACCACCCGGAGGGTGCTCTGATCGCCGGCCAGGGCCGCAAGCTGGGCTTCACGGGTCCGCTTTTCGGTGCCGACGGCATTGATAATGAAGACTACATCAAAATCGGCGGCAAAGCAGCCGAAAACACTTACTTAACGGTTCCCTTCCTCGCAGCGTCGGCAGGTCCGGCAGGCAGGGACTTCGCCAAACGGTTCAAAAAGGCCTATGACCGTGATGTGGACTGGATGAGCGCCAATGCCTATGACTGCCTGGGTATCCTGGCCCAGGTCATTGCCAAAACCGGTCCTGACCGGAAAAAGATCCGTGACGGCCTGGCCGCGCTCAACTCAAAGGCCAATGGTTACAAGGGTATCACCGGTATGACCTACTTTGACAAAAAGGGCAATTGTTCCAAACCTGCCTTTGTTAAAATGGTCAAGAACGGCAAGTTTGTAGCTGCCCAATAGTTGATCAAATAACTGAATAAACCAATACGGGCGCCGGGACTTTCGGGTTTCGGCGCTTTTCGATGTATAAACGGAAAACACTTGTTTTTACAGCAACTTATAAACGGACTGACCATAGGTGGAATATATGCCATGATCGCAGTGGGTTATACCATGATCTATGGCGTTATCCTGCTCATCAATTTCGCCCACGGCGAAATCTACATGCTGGGCGCATTTTTCGCCGTTACTTTCATCAGTCTCCTGGGCTTGCCCTTTTACGTTGCTTTTTTTTTGTCAATGGCCTGCTGCTCGATCTGCGGCGTGTTGTTGGACATCGTCGCCTATCGCCCGTTGAGACAATCACCCCGTCTGGCCGCGCTGATTACGGCCATCGGAATGTCGATCTTCCTTCAAAACCTGGCCATGGTCATCTGGGGTTCCCGGCCTAAGCCATTCCCTCATGGGGCACTCCCTGCCTATTTTGAGAAAGTGGCCGTCAGCTTTGGCGGAGTCAATCTCTCCTGGTTTCATCTCTTTATCTTTGGCGTAACCATTGTCATGATGGTTGGTCTCAACCTTATAATCAAAAAAACCAGGTGGGGCAAGGCAATGCGGGCCGTGGCCCAGAATCAAACCATGGCTGCCCTGACCGGGATAAACGTCAACAGGGTAATCTCCTATACATTCGCCCTGGCCGGAGCCTTAGGCGGTGCCGCGGGCATCATGGTGGCTGCTTTCTACAACTCGCTGTACCCAACTATGGGTTATGTCGCCGGGGTTAAGGCATTTGCTGCTGCAGTGCTGGGCGGCATTGGTTCGGTGCCCGGTGCCATGCTTGGCGGGGTCGTGTTAGGTGTGGCTGAGGCATTTGGGGCGGGGTATTTAAGCTCGCTATACCGGGACGGCATCTCCTACGCCGTCATGATCATCGTCATCATCTTTATACCGGCGGGCTTATTCGGCAAGGTTCTCAAGGAAACCAAAAAGAGTATGTGAGATGGGCAATTTGAAATTACAGAACTTGACCCGCGCTGCTAAAATAAGAATCGGCCTGTTGATTCTTACCTTGATCCTGCCATTTTTCCCCTTTGTAACGGATTACATGCTCCATATTGCCATCCTCATTTTTCTCTACATGATTCTGGCCTTAGGGTTAAACATCGTACCCGGCTTCAACGGACTACTGGACTTGGGCTTCGTCGGGTTTTACGGTATCGGGGCCTACACTTCAGGGCTCCTTACCTATCACTTTGGCCTTTCATACTGGGTGATTATCCCCTTAGCCTTTATCAATGGGGCTATCTGGGGCATTCTGCTGGGCGCCCCAACGCTCAGACTCACCGGCGATTACTTTGCCATTGTCACCTTCGGCTTTTCAGAACTGGTCGTACTCTTTCTGACCAACGAGATCTGGCTCACCCGGGGGCCGCTTGGCCTGCCCGGCATTGATGTGGTGTCGATCAATCTCTCGCTCTTTGGAGGTCCTAAATGGGAGTTTGTGGGCGAGTTGCCGTACTATTATCTCGCTATCGTCATGGTCCTGGTGACTGTCTTTGTCATGTACCGCATCCAGGACTCCCGTCTGGGAAGGGCCTGGTTTGCCATTCGCGATGATGAGGTAGCCGCCGTCTCCTGCGGTATTAACCTGCTGGGCTATAAGGTCATCGCCTTTGCCATCAGCGCCGCCTTCGGCGCAGTAGGCGGCAGCTTCTTTGCCAGATGGGTGACTTTCCTGTCACCAGACATGTTTAAGTTCTGGGAATCCTTTCTTATTTTGTGCATGATCGTGCTTGGGGGTATGGGCAACATATGGGGAGTAATGATCGGCGCCTTAGTACTGGTTTCACTCAGCGAAATACTTCGTGAACTGCTTCCCCTTTTAGGTCTCCCGGTGGAGGTCCGTTTTTTGGCTTTTGGTCTTATTATGGTTCTTATGATGCGCTATCGCCCGGCAGGCTTGATGCCGATCCCGGCGGTAGCCGCAAAAATGCGAGCAGGCCGGATCAAAAGAAAAAAAGTTAAGGCAACTGTTGGCATGAAACAATGACACCGATTTTAGAAATAAAGAAGCTTTATAAAAGCTTTGGCGGGCTGTTAGCCCTAAATAATATCTCCTTTAACATAAATAGAGGCGAAATCATCGGCCTTGTTGGGCCGAATGGTGCCGGGAAGACGACGCTCTTTAATTGCGTTGCCGGTATTGAGAGACCAACCGAGGGTCAGATTTTGTTTGCCAACCGTGACCGCACCATCTCCATCAGCGGTAAGAAGCCGGAGGCGGTCACTGCCCTGGGGATCGCCCGAACATTTCAAAATATCCGGCTCTTTGACAACCTGACAGTGGTCGATAATGTCAAGATAGGTCGTCATTGTAGAACCAGATCTCTCTTTTTCGGTGCCGTAATCCGGAACAGGTTCCAGCAGGCAGAAGAAAAGGAGATTGCCGAAAGTGCCAACCAGTTCCTCGAGTTCGCCGGGCTCAAGGGCCGCGGTGAAGAAATCGCCAGTTCCTTGCCTTATGGCGACCAGCGCCGCCTCGAGATCGCCAGGGCTTTGGCTACCGAGCCGCACTTGCTTATGCTTGATGAACCGGCCGCCGGAATGAACCCCCAGGAATCCCGCGATCTTATGGACCTGATTCGCCGCATCAGGGACAAAGGCATCACGGTTTTGTTGATCGAACATGACATGAAAGTAGTTATGGGGGTCTGTGAACGTGTGGTAGTCATTAATCACGGTGAATGGCTGGCAGAGGGAAAGCCCCAGGACGTTCAAAACAATCCTAAAGTTATTGAGGCATATTTGGGCACAGGAGCCGCTGGTGCTGCTTAAGCTGGATAACGTTAAAACCTACTACGGAAACATACGCGCCCTCAAAGGGATCTCCATTGAAGTGGAAGAGGGGGAGATCGTCTGTCTCATCGGAGGCAACGGCGCGGGCAAATCTACCACGCTGATGACCATCAGCGGCATTCTCACTCCGGTAGAGGGAAATGTCCTCTACCAGGGCCAGTCGATCGTCGCTGTGCGTCCTGACAATATCGTCCAGATGGGCATCTGCCAGGTACCGGAGGGTAGGATGATTTTCCCGCTGCTTACGGTCATGGAAAACCTCGACTTGGGTGCCTATCTAAGAAAGGACAAGGACGGTGTCAAAGAGGACTTTGAGCGGATATTCAGGCTTTTTCCGGTTCTGCGCGAGCGCCGCAAACAGCACGGGGGCACACTTTCCGGTGGCGAGCAGCAGATGCTGGCAATCGCCCGCGCCCTTATGGCCCGACCCAGACTTCTCTTGCTCGACGAGCCATCTCTGGGCCTGGCACCAATCCTTGTCGATTCCATCTTCGAGACTATCCGCCAGATCAACGAACAAGGCACGACCATTCTATTGGTAGAGCAAAATGCCCAACTCGCTTTACAATTTTCCCACCGCGGATATGTAATTGAAACCGGCGAAATCGCTCTTGCCGACTCCTCTGCGGAACTGCTCAAGAATGAGCAGGTGAAAAAAGCCTATTTGGGTGAGTGATCCACATGTCTCCCAAAGCTACTTTATCCTGCCCTGAAATTCAGTGAAGGAAAATCCCCTCCTTTAATATGAAAAGGCTTTAAAGTAAAGAAAATCTGCTCTTTGGCGCTCCCAGAATTTTCTTGCTGTTTCGATAAGATGTTAGTATATGTGCCATTAGATTTGAATCCTTTGCTGAAAGAGAACCCATACGTGCTGCGCATTCAGAACAGGGGAATGCAAATAAGAAGGAGCAACCCTTTATTTTGAAAAAAATAGGAATTGTTGTAAAAGAAGATATCGAGGCCCAAAAAAAGGCCGATGAACTTGAACATTGGCTCCGGTCTAAACATATAGATGTTGTCATCAAAGAAAATCTGCCGCCAAGAAGCAGAATTTTGGACAGAGACAACTCTTTTGCTCCACCGGATTTGTTTTGCGTTTTCGTGCTTGGCGGAGACGGAACTTTTTTGAGTGCGGTCCGCTGGATCGGAGATAAGAACATACCCATCTTGGGGGTCAAGTTCGGAGAAGTCGGTTTTCTTGCAGAAACAGCGGGAGACGATCTTTTTTCTGCTGCCGAGGCTGTACTGAACAATCAGTTTCTTACCGAATCCAGGATGCGTCTTCTGGTTAAAGTTGCACGGAAAGAGAAAGAAATTGTCTGTGAAACCGTGTTGAACGACATTGTCATCAACAAGGGCGTACTTGCCAGACTTGCTCATATAGAAACATATATCGACGATCACTATCTGACCACTTTTAGTGCAGACGGGCTGATTGTTGCAACCCCCACCGGCTCAACCGCTTATTCCCTTGCCGCAGGCGGCCCTGTTATCCATCCGGCAGTGCCTGGAATTTTAATGACGCCGATATGCCCCTTTACACTGACCAACCGACCTTTGATCATCCCTGATTCTGCCTGTATAAAAATCAGACTTGAAAAAAAGTCATCAGATATCATGCTGACATTCGACGGTCAGGCCGGTCTAGAGATTAATGAAAAACATACCATCATTATCCGTAAAGGTCCTTATCCCATTAATATGATCACCATGCCCGACCAGAGCTATTTTGATGTTCTAAAGGCCAAACTGAGTTGGAGTGGGGGGCGTGTTTAACCGTCAATAAAGATTCCATCTATATTATTGTAACCTAAATTGAGCGATTGTTGAGTTTGCCGGAGATGCAAGGCATGAGACATGCAGCCGTAGTCTGCTACTGCAAATGTCTCATAACGCAGCAGATTCGGTAAACTCGGCAATCCCGAAGGGTTTCAAATGGTGATTTTTGTATAAATACATTCACATATTGGATGAGACATATTAGCGATTTTATCAATGTATATTTATCAATGATTATTAATTATTTATAGTCATGTCACTATTTAAAACGCTCAGTTTAGGTTAAAAACACTGGGGAAAAAATGGCAGTGCATATCACGATAAACTTATTTGCTACCCTGAAAAAATTTACACCGGTTTCTTCGAACAGCTATCCGGTTAAACCCGGGATAACCGTGAAAAAACTGCTTGAAGAGTTATGTGTTCCCGAAGACGAGGTAAGACTTGTTTTTATTGACGGCATTAAGCATGATCTTTCGTCCATCTTAAAAGGCGGTGAGCGGGTCGGAATCTTCCCGGCGGTGGGAGGTGGATAATTTTTCAACAGCTTTCAACATTTTCCAATGAACGGATTCTGTTAAAATATTCAGTACGGCAATTATTTTCGATTTGAATAAGATTTTTAAACGGCTGATTGAAATCGGTTTTTCCTGTGGTAAACAGACCATGACCATAGACGATGACTCCCGGATTTCCTCGGGTTGCTTCAGGAACAGTGTTGCAGAGTGAATGTGGTCCTGAACCGACTTCTCCGGAGACAATCGGAATACCACACACAAAACGTTCATGAGGACATGCCAGATGACACTCTCTGCGGCACATGCATTCTTTTATGTCGCAGTCCATGGACAAAATGACTGAAAATTTGGGATGCCCGTGAAGGATGGCTTTGTTGTCAGTATGCTGCACAATTTCCAAATGTGTCGGCAGCTCGCTGGAAGCGGTTATCGGGACGCAGGAGGAACCGTCTAAAGGACAAGGATCAAGGGCGTCTTTTAGTTTATCAAGGCTGCTTCCGGTCTGGCTGATGTAAAGTGTTCGGCCATGACGAAATGAGATGTTTCCAAAATGCGAATCGACCAAACGATGTTCTACGGTCAATCGTCCTGCCTCCTGAATCGCTTCGCAAACACGCTTTTTTGAGTTTAGCGGTCCTTTCATCAAAGAATCGTTAAACGAGACCGGTGGATCGAGATTTCTTATAACCTGATCAAACACTTGTCTCCGTTTCGTGTCAACATGTCCTTTCTTTGCATGAAGAAGAAAATCGCAAAAAAATTTTACAAAACCGGCAAAACATACAGAGGAAAATGTAACATAAGCCTGTTCGAGGCCCACCGTTCCGTGGGTGATAATACCATGTCCGGGAATAATAACACTTTTGCGCGCTTTCAAGATTGAAGCAACAGAATTTGATGAAAACTGGAAGGACACCGGCAGATCATGGAGAAAGGTTCTGGTTTCGCAATCGTTTGGCGTAATCGTTCCATTGGAGGTTTCCGCCAGATAATCGATGATGCTGCGATACGGTTCAGCCGGCTGGGAAAAAATAAGGGCGTTAATGTTCAACTGCTTAAAAATGTCTTCGAGAGCAACACGTTTCCTATCAGTTCTGTTCCATTCAAGATGTGCATCCAGACAGCCCAGAAGCGGTGGTTCGGGGCCGACAAGACCGCTTTTTATAAGCTTATTTTCGTATGTGCGAAAGATTTGATTCATTGTAGCGCTTTAGATTTTTAAACCGCCTTGCCGATTTAAATAGTGTCCATCCATGAATTCAAAATGAACACAATGGGTGTCCATTTCAGAAATGAGCAGTTTTTGTTCTGATCAAGGCCGCACAAGGGTTTTCGGTGAGGCGTATGTCTGTACGCCGCAGCCGGAAACCCGCGGAGAACGCCGAGCAGGACAAAAAGGGCCATTTCTGGATGGACACTAAATAGGTTCCAGCCCTAATTCTTTGGCAACCTTTGAAACCGGTGTGCCATTTTCATTCAACTTTCTTGCAATATAATAGTTGGAACGTGCAGTTAAAAATGCTTCTTTGTCTATCGGCTCAATATTGATACCGTCGTCTTTATAACCCGGCATGGTAAAAAAGCGGGCCGGAAGATCGTCGTCCTTTTCAGTAAAGCCGTTGGCGGCATTCATCATTCGTTCATTGTAACAGATTCGCTCACCCACCTCAAAGAGATCCTGGCTTAAGGTTTTGATCCCTGTAACTGTAGTATAAATTTTGGCATACTCTTCAAGGGATGCTGCAAAGAATGTGAATTTGCATGCGGTAAGAGAATCTGCAACGGCATTTAAATCTTCACCTATTTTAATCATTCGGGCTTTTCCGTTGAATGAAAAGCGATCTGTAGCTACAGGTTTTCTTAAAATCTCGTGACTGATGGGGTATGCTCTCAAGTGGCATCCCCCCCTGGAAGATGTGGCATACGCAAGGGCCATCCCATAAGCCCCTCTTGGATCATACGCCGGAAGTTCCTGACCTTTGACCACCATGGCAAGATCAGATCGGTCGCAGTTGCCGGCAAATTTTGCTGCACCTTGGCTGAGTTCAACGCCGACACCTTTCTTTTTTCCAATGTCTATCAGAAGAGAAACAACTTCTTGGGGCGACAATTTCTTTTTTGAAATTTCTGAAAAGCATGCCAGGGTGGCTGCAGCTGAAATGGTATCCATCCCCATTTCATTGCATATCCTGTTGGCTTTGACGACAGTGCCGATATCTGTATTGCCCAAAAGTGCACTGAAATGAGACATGGTTTCAAATTCGGGTATGCTTGTCTGATCTTTTGTTATTTTTTTGCATAGAATGTGGCATCCGCGACATCCGGTATTTTTGGGTTTGAACTTCTTTTTAAACGCATGTGCATTCAGTTTGAAAGCTTGATCAAATTGGGTTTTTCGAAAATTTTCGGTAGGCATCATACGCCTTGCATCCATCAAATCATACAGGGCGCCGGTGCCAAATCGCGAGATTCCGAATTTTCCCATAAGAATCGGAGAAGCAGCTGTTAGTCTGAATACGTCTTCTCTGGCGGATCTTAAACCTTTGGGGTCGAAAACGTTCGTTTTTCCGGTACCTCGCATGGTAATATATTTCAGGTTTTTGGAAGCAAACGTCAGTCCGATTCCGCTTCTGCCTGCCGCAAAATGTCCATCGATAATAACACTTGAGAAAAGAACCCCATTTTCTGCTGCCGGTCCAATAACGGCTGTTGAGCCTCTGCCTTTTAGAAGCGAATGAACATCACCGGTTTCCCGGCCTTTAAGGTGAGAAGCATCAGAAATATGGATGTCGTTATCTTTGATTTCAATGCCGCAAAGTCTGTCGGACTTTCCCGTTATGATAATGCCGTCGAATCCGGCTTTTTTTAGCTGGAAACCAAAAGATCCACCCACAGAAGAATCACCGACAGCGCCGGTCAGAGGTGATCGGGACATAATGGTCATTCTGCCACTTGTTGGGGAGCGCGTATTAACAAGGGGCCCGGCAAACAAGAGAAGCGGCATATCCGGATGATTCCAATCAAGGGTTATTTTTTTTCTAATATAATATCCTGCCAGACCTCTTCCACCGATAAATGATTTTAAGACGTTTAAATCGGGAACCTCAACGCGCCATGATTGATCGGTGAGGTGTATTCTGGCAATTTTACCACACCATCCATACATTTGAATGCTCATATGATCGTGGATTTCAAATTGATTGGTTATAAAGTTTTTTGCCGAGATCTATACATATGAGTTTAGATAAACAACACTATGGAGTCAAGGTGGAATGGGATAGCATGTGTATGAATCTTGACATATCGTGTTATTAAACTTAAGTTTCGGATTTTGAGTCGGCAAAAGACTCAAAAATCACTCGCTGGAAGGTTTTAAATGGCTTATAGGGAAAGTATTGATGAACCAAAATAATTTGGAACACTTAAAGAAATGGTTTGCGGATTATGTCGCCGGTTTTTATACAGACAGTCCGACCAATAACAGCACCATTCGCATCAAAGAAAAACACACGGAACGCGTGTGCGAAAATATGATTTTGCTGGGGAAAGCCCTGGACCTGTCGGATGAGGAAATGGTGCTGACGGAAACCATGGCTCTTTTCCATGATGTCGGCAGGTTCAAGCAGTTTGCCATTTACGGTACATTCAAAGATGCGGATTCTGAAAATCATGCCTTGCTTGGGCTTCGAGAGTTGGTGGCGCATAATGTTCTGGATGTATGCACCAAAGATGAAAGAAAATGGATTGCAAAAGCCATTGCCAACCACAATGCAGTCACAATTCCTAAAAAGGAGAATGAAAACTCTCTTTTTTACATTCGTCTTCTTCGGGATGCCGACAAACTTGACATTTGGAGAGTTTTCATCGATTACTACAATACGCGTGACAAACAGCCGAATCTGGTCGTAGAAATCGGTCTCCCTGATGATCCATCCTTTTCACCACAAATTCTGTCTGCTTTGAGCGAAGAACGGTTTGTTCGTTTTCAGGATTTAAGAACATTAAACGACTTTAAGCTGCTCCTATTGAGCTGGGTGTTTGATCTCAACTTTACTTGTTCGATTCAGATGGTTAAAGACCGCGGGTATGTTGAGAAAATTGGGGCAATCCTGCCTAATTCTCAAGAGACTAAAAAGGTTTTAAAGCATATACATGATTACATGGAGCGTCATTTACACCTAAGTTGAGCGTTTCAAATTTCACCGCATCTACTGCGTCAGGTGCCGTTCCGAACAGACGACCATAAGGAAACGACATCTTTCCCCGCAGAGCGGGATTTCGCTACGCTCAAGACTTGTCGTAGCAGAGCGGAGATCCCGCCACGCGGGGCTTATCTGCGGCAAACTTGAAAATCGCTCAATTAAGATTATAATTATGAATAATAAAAAGCAGATTAATGTTTCGTGATAAAACGAACGGATAAAGGAGAAGAAATATGAATGATATCATCTTGTTGTTGATCATCGTCGGAATTTGGTATCTCCTACAGGCGTATATCCTGCCGAAATTGGGTATTTCGACATGAGTGCGAAATTCTTGTCAGGTGACAGGTAATAAGGGGAAAACCGAGGAGAAAATATCGGAAAAAAATAAAGAAGAGGGATCCAAAAAGCTCCGTTAAAGATGAATTCGGGGGATATATGCTTAAAAAAATAGTGATTCTGATGACTGTATTGATAATGGGGTTGGGGTGCGAGGCAGGGAACCTCAATTTATTCATCAGGTTCGATCATATTGATGGGTTGAAATCGAACGACAGCGTTATTTTTGAAACAAACCGAATCGGCAAAGTGGATGGAGTGACCTATACAAAAAAGGGGGATTATCTGGTTGAACTGATGATCCATAAAGCCTATACGAATGCAGTCACGGAACACGTCAGATTTTTTATTGTTTCAGACCCGCAAAACAAAGGGCGAAGTGTCTTAGAAATGATCCAGATTCTTAAAGGAGGAAACCCGTTACAGAACAACACCGTTCTCGAAGGCTCCAGCAAATCTTCTGCGATAATTGAACGCTTGGAAAAAGACATAGAAAAGGGAATGGAGAGTTTCAGAAAAGAGTTCAACGAATTTGCAGAGGAATTAAAAAAGATTCCTGACAGTGAGGCATTTAAAAAGCTTGAGGACGCACTCGTGAATCTTTATGAAAAAATGAAGCAATCGGGGAAAGAGGCCCGGGAAATGATACAAAAAGAAATATTGCCCCGTCTCGAACAGGAATTGGAAAATTTAAGGAAACGCTTGCAAGAAAAGGGACGGGAAGACGAATTAAAACCGCTTGAAATTAAAATGGAAGAAATTAGAAAAATATAGCGATAAGATAAAAATAGATAGTTGTCTGTTTGTCGAGGTTCATATCCAGATTGTTTTTAGAAGTTCGTTTATCATTTCAATTATCTTCTATGGCCGGAAGGTCCATCAAAATATTTTCCAACATTAAATCTCTTTAGTGCTATAAAATCAACCTGTATTGGAGTTAACATCGCAATATATTGTGGTATATTTCTCTTGACACACAAGATATTTTATCTTATACAAAGATATTTTAAAATATCAGCAGTTTAATGCTTAAAAAAACAAGGAAGGTGTTGATGGGCAAATCTTTTATTAAATGCCCTAAAGATCCGAAAATGCAATACTATCGTGAAATTTGTAAGGAAGTTTTTCGGAAAGGGAACATGCGCAACTGGTGTAAACAATGTGAGGTCTTTCAGGACCAGAAGAAATCTGCGGGAAAGGCATAGTACTTCGATTTTCCAAACCCGGTTAAAGTTTATAGGAAGGTTGGTTGATAATGTATACTTGATGTTAAAGATATGAATTTTCCTGATAATCTTAGCATAACAGAGGAGGCAATATGATTTCTTCTCCATGTGCAAACTGTCAATGGAAAAATCAACCTAAAGAATTATGCGCAAAAGATTGCGAAATTCTAGAGGCCATTCAACTTTACCAGGCATCAAATGAAAGCGTTTTTATTATATCTGCCATCGATTGTACCGAAGAAGATAGGTTCTGTTTGAACAGTAGGGATGTTATTTAAATTCGTATTCCCCACTGTTTGTTGAAGCAGAGCGGAAATTTCGTTCTGTCGTGGCTTGAATGAGTTGTATTAATCCGTCTCAGGCGGATAACATCGTGACGCGATTTTATTTTCAGTCTGTCTCCATTATGAAAAGGAGGTGGTACTATGTATGTGGGCCGAATTATGCATACACGCCTTGTAACCGTATCTCCGGATACAAGCTTACGCAAGGCAAAAGAGATCATAGAAGAAAAACAGATTAACCATCTTTTGGTGGTCAACAAAAATGAGGATTTAGTCGGCATTGTTTCAGACAGAGATGTCAGACAAAGCTGGGCTTCTCCGGCCACATCCCTCAGTGTTCATGAACTGAACTATCTTTTGACCCAGTTGACCGTTGAAGCGATTATGGTTAAGAAGATTATCACCATATCCCCGGGCACCACCATTGAACGTGCCGCTTTTATCATGCAGGAAAACAGAATCAATGCACTGCCGGTTATCGAATCTGAAAAGCTTGTTGGGATTATCACAAGCACCGATGTCATGGAAGTATTGCTTCATTCCATTGGATTTGGTGAGGAAAGTGCCCGGTTTACGGTTTTGGTTGAAGATCGCATCGGGATTGTTTCTGAAGTGTCAAAAATTCTTAAGGAACAGCGGATCAACATCCGAAGTCTTGTTACCTGGCCGGAGAAAGACTATCGAGGCATTTATCAACTGGTGATGAGAGTCGGCCTGGAAGATAAGGATAGGGCAATTTCAGCATTAAGTGACGGCGGGTTCAAAGTGCTATCAGAATATGTTCAAGATTTGACACCCTTTCTCCCAGAGAGATAAACATTATTCCTTTCCAGAACCTATCTCAAAAATAAGATTAGGGTTTCAGGGCAAGGCGTTAAACGGTTAAAAAGCGGAGCATACACTTAGTATGTGAGCATTTTAAACCGTTTTGCAACGCTGCCATGGGCACTTAGATTGTTTTTGAGATAGGTTCTAATGTCTTCATCCGAATAAAAGACCTCTTCTATATTTCCCCCAGCAGTCTATTAAAGTACAGGCCAGCAAAGCCGACCGTTGTAAGAGGCTCGCTTTAATCATATATTCATCGTCACTGTGATCCATGGCGCCGATGGGTCCCAAACCATCGATGACCGGTGTATGTTCTCCGGCAATCAGATTGGCGTCCGATACCCCAGCCCTGAATTCTTCCGATACCGAATATCCAATGGAAGATGCTGTTTCCTGGACCGCTTGGAAAAGTTTTTTATTCTGTTCAGAGGCCGGCATGGGAGGTCTTGAGCTCAATATGGCAAAATGAGAGCTGGTTTTGGGGATGTCTTTTTTCTTGGTAATTTCGGAGATGCTTTTTTCCAGATCTACTTTGTCCGCTATTCCGGTGAACCTGAAATCGATACGGGCCAAAGCATGTTCAGACACGGTATTGGGACCTATCCCGCCATTGACCTTGCCCACATTGACACTGATTCCCCGATCCAAATCATTTAAAGATTCAAAGGCAATAATTTTATGGGCCAGTTCTAGAATGGCACTGACTTTATCTTTGCCGGCAAATGCTGCATGGCCGGCAACTCCTTTAATCTTAAGTTCAAGAGAAAGATTTCCTTTTCGACCGGTAACGAGTTCTCCATTGCGCCCCCCGGTTTCCAAAACAAATGCAAAGGCGCTGTTTCTGGCTTCCTTTTGAATATGATCTTTTGAGCTGGGAGACCCGATTTCTTCGTCGGAATTAAAGAAGAATTTGACGGGTATTTTTGTTAAAAGCTTTTCATTGTCCAGTGCCTTGAGTGCAAATATCCCTGCAACGAGTCCGCCTTTCATGTCAATGACGCCAGGGCCGAAACAGTGAGTACTTTCTTCCTTGTACCAGTTAAATTCGGTATCTTCCGGAAATACCGTATCCATGTGTCCGGATAGAAGTATCTGTTTGTCAAACCGCTCTTTACAAAGGGATCTAACAACAAGATGATTTCCAAATGTTTCCTGTTCCATCACCTGGCAAGAGACGGCATTGGATTGAAACGTGGACGTTATCAGACGGGCCATCTGGTCCAGACCCTGTTTATTGTAAGTTCCGCTTTGAATCCGAACCATCTTTTCAAGGAGGGCGAACATATCCCGATGGTGTGCTTTTAGGAATGTGATTATGCGGTTGCGGGTGGTCATTTCTATTCAGGAATATTCGGCCAAGTTGTATAAAGCCCCTGATAATTTCTTAGCTTATATTCTTTTTCATTTTTATCGACAATGTAATAATCGGGCATTAAAGGAATTTTGCCGATATTCGTTGCAATGACATACATGGGCTGGGCAAGTCCAGTCGTGTGACCCCGCAGTGCATCTCTAATAAGTTCGGCTCCTTTTTCAACCGGTGTGCGAAAATGATCGATTCCCGGTGCAGGTTCGCAGTAAAAAACATAATATGGCCGGATTCTAACGGCTAAAAGCTTCTGATGCAGTTTTCTGAAGGTCTCCACATCATCATTGATTCCTTTTAGCAGCACGGCTTGATTGCCGACATTCACACCGCAGGAGAGAAGATCGTAAACGGCTTCTGCCGTCTTTTGGGTAATTTCGTTGGGATGATTACATTGTGTATTTATCCATATGGGCACCCGGTGAAAACCGCTGAGAATTTTTTTGAGACCGTCGGTGATTCGATGCGGCAACACAATCGGTGTTCGCGTTCCGAATCGAATCATTTCTATATGGGAAATCTCTCTCAGCTTTCGAATAAGGTATTCAATTTTTTGGTCTGAAAGTATGAAAGGGTCACCGCCGGTAATGAGAACGTCGCGAATTTCCTCATGTTCGCTGATCCACTCGATACCTTCTTCAAAATCGAATCGAAGCTTAAGATCACGATCGACCACGAGTTCCTTACGGAAACAATGACGGCAGTAATTTGCACAGACATCCGTAACCGTAAATGCAATGCGGTCATGATACTGCCTGGCAATACAGTCGGGTCTGACTTCATCGGTGTCACGGTTTTCTTTCCAAATCAGATAGTTGGGGATTCCATGTTTATTCTCTGTTTCTTTCATTGATGGGATAACCTGTTTGCGTATCGGGCAATCAGGATCGCTTGGATCCATCAAAGAAGCAAAATAAGGCGTTGTTCCCCATGTAGTTTTAAGGGTATTGATGGCCGCTTCTTCTTCCGGTGTGACGTTGATGAGGACTTTTAGGCCATCAAGTGTGTTCACACTGTTTTGGAGTTGTTCGATCCATTCATCCATTAAATGATCCTCCTAAATGCTCAGATATTTATCCAGTTCTCTGGGAGTAACGTGGACTCTGTGATCCTCCCAGTCATTTATCTTAAGGGACATGTATGTGTTGTAAATCTGTTCTCCTAAAATTTCTTTCATAAATTTACTTCTTTCGGCTTCAACCAGGGCCTCGTACATGCTTTTAGGCAAGAACCGCCTGTCCCAAACACGGTATCGATATTTCTTTTTATATGTGCTGCCGATATCCGGTTGACCACATTTAAGATCTCCATTTATACCTTTAAGCCCCATGGCAATTAATGTGGCAATTTGAAGATAAGGGTTGCCTGCCGGGTCAGGGCTTCTTAATTCAATCCGTGTGCTTTCGGGGTTGTGGCTATAAGGCACCCTGACCATAGAGCTTCTATTTCTGAACCCCCAGCCTCTGATAATGGGTGCTTCCCTATCCAACACGTATGCCTTGTATGAATTGAAAGTCGATGCCATTATGATTGACGTTTCTCTGGCATATTGCAAAATACCGCCAATAAATTTTTTGCAGGTATTGCTTATATTGTCTTCACTATCTGCATCGTAAAACATGTTTTTTCCATCAAGATCCTGCATAGAAATGTGGATATGGAATGCATTTCTGTTGAAATCGTCAAATGGTTTAGGCATGAACGTCGCGTGATAACCGAGCTCTAAAGCAACCATCTGGGTTATATAGTTGAAAAGTATTGTTCGGTCTGCTGCATTCAAGGGATCTGCACACTCCAGGTTGATTTCATGCTGTGAAGGTGTCACCTCATGATGCGCTTTCTCAAACTGTATTCCGCATGCTTTGAGTATCTCAATAATTTTGTTTCGTACCAGTTCTCCCTTATCATGGGGAGTTGACTGAAAGTAACCGGCTTTGTCAGAATGAACTTTTTCACCGTGTTCATCTTCACGAAGTAGAAAAAATTCATGTTCAGGACCGACCAGAAACTTGAAGCCATGCTCTGTTTCCGCCTTTTTCAGGATACCTTCCAGAACAGATCTGGGATCGACTTGTGCACGAGATTCTTGATCGTCATAAACATGTCCTATAAAGAAACCGCGTTTATTATCCCCAAATTCCACAACTCGAAAACTCTCCGGATCTGGAAAAAGAAGCCTGTCACTACTATCAACAGTAGCGTATCCCGCTACAGAGCTTCCATCAAAACCGATTCCATTTGCTATGATCGACTCAATGTTGTCGGGATTTATCGGCAGATTCATAATTCTGCCGTTGAGATCGGTAAAAAAAATCTTTGTAAGGGTCGTTTCCTTTAGTTTTTTCTGGATTTGTTTGATATTTGCCATGTTGTGTTTCACCTTTTTTAATTTAAATTCAGAAGCTTGTTTATTTCATTACATCTGTTTTATATGCCAATATCAAGAGAAATTTTACTGACATCTTGAATAAAAAGGTTGTGAAACAATTAATGAGGGTCCTCATTGCTTGGTAAAGGAGAAGTTTTGACTGGCGTATTCGTCGGGATCGGCATCTGGATATCTGACTTTTTCATAGCCCCACGGTTTTTTCATGACAATGTCAGTGCCCTTATGATCCATAACGTTACTTCTGTGTAAAGGAATTTTACCGCCGGCAGTGGCCATGTATCGAGGAATAGCATCACCGGAGATATTGCCGCACATGCTTTCCACGATATCTCTTCCTTTTTCTATGGGCACCCTGAAGTGGGCAAACTGGGGATTGATTACAATCAGATTTTCATAGTCATACTGTTCAAAAATATCGGGTATGATGGAGATAAAATCGAATTTGCGGCTGAAAATGTGAGACAGGGCTATTTTCAGATAGGTGTTTAGACCGTAGTTTTTAAGCTCACCGATGTATAAAAAATATTGTGTGTCGTCTTTCAATTGAAAATTGGAAAAATATATGTCAGACATGGTGGATACCCCGGTTTTTTTTCCGAAGTGGTCATAAAAAACTAATGATTCATTAAAACCCTAATTGATCGAAAGTCAAGGATGCCCCAGATTCAAGGCATCAAGGGCGAAGTCGTAGTCGTCTACTTCAAGCCCTTGATAACGAAGAAGATGGGGTGTCATCGGCTTTCGATCAATTAGGGGAAAAGTTTGCTCGCTTTAACAACAGAAATTATAATTTGCAACCTATTTTTATGTAAAATATAAAAAATTGAGGCTGTCAAATGAAAACTTGTTTAAACAACCGTGAATGAAAATGGAAAAAATACTTGTCAGTGCCTGCTTGGTGGGAAAACGTGTGCGTTACAATGGTATTGTTAAAAGCTTTGAAAGCCATGTTCTAAAGGCCTGGAATCGCCGAGGATGGGTTGTGGCCATTTGTCCTGAAGTTGCCGGGGGACTTCCTGTGCCCAGGTCCAGGTCGGAGATTTCCGGAGGTGATGGAATTCAGGTCTTGAACGGCCATAAAAAGGTCATAAATATCAACGGGCAGGATGTTACAAAATATTTTTTAGAGGGTGCTCAAAAAGCACTCGAACTTACCAGTTCATTGGGAATCAGGCTTGCGATTCTTAAAGAAAGGAGCCCCTCGTGTGGAACCGGTTATATTTATGACGGAAGTTTTTCCGGAATTAAAAAACCGGGAAAGGGAGTTGCTGCCGCCCTTTTGGAAGAAAACGGCATTCGTGTTTTCAGCGAACGGAAAATCCCTGAAGCAGAGAAATATTTAAAAACACTTATAACCCAGGTTTCGCACTCCAATATTGCTAAAAAGCCATTGAAGTAGCGGGCCGAAATAAATTTTTTAAGGTAAAATATATCTTTGGCGCATTTTCGTACGACACCAAAATGCAAAGTGATTGCTATATCCAACGATTATATCTATAGACCGGCTTTAAGCGTCTTATAAAGTTGATCCGATGATTGAAATTTTTAAATAAAAAGAGGAGATAAAAGGATTTGAATTCCAATAGGTTAAAGAGTCGATTCATCTTAATAATACTTGTTTATTTTTCCTTAATGTGTCTTGCTTCAGTAGTAACTGCTGGATCGGAAACAATTAAGATGTCCACAACCACCAGCACGGAAAATTCAGGGCTTCTGGATGCGCTGCTGCCGGAGTTAGCCAAAGATACCGGTATTATCGTAAAGGTATTTTCCAAGGGAACCGGGGCTGCTATGCGTGACGGCATCGACGGTAATGTTGATGTGATTTTTGTGCATGCCAGAACAAGAGAAGAAAGATTTGTTGCCGATGGATACGGCACCCGCCGTTATGCGGTGATGCATAACGATTTTGTTCTTCTGGGTCCTCTTGATGATCCGGCCGGCATTAAAGGTATGCAAAAGGCATCTGAAGCCCTGAAACAGATCGCTGCAACCGGAGCGCTGTTTATTTCCCGCGGCGATGACAGCGGCACCCATACCAAGGAGCAGGCCCTATGGAAAACAACCGGTCTGGATCTTGAGGTTCAAAAAAGCACTATCTTTAAAAAAGGGAGAAAAAGGACCGTCAGCTTTATATATCCCAACGGGTCTAATAAATGGTATATCTCCATTGGCCAGGGCATGGGCAAAACGATCACCTTTGCCGATGAAAAAAAGGCTTACACACTTGCCGATCGAGGGACTTATATTAAATACAAGTACGGCCGTGATGTCAGCCTTGATTTGGAGATCATGTGTGAGGGCGACACAATCCTTCATAATCCATACGGTGTAATTCCTGTTAATCCAGACAAGCACCCCCATGTAAAATACCGGAAGGCCAAGCAATTTGCAGAGTGGCTGGTTTCGCCAAAAGGACAATTTCTTATTTCAAATTACAGGCTTAATGGAAAACGACTTTTTTATCCGGATGCGGTAAAATGATAATATTCGTCTGTCCTGAATCTGTCGCTTTGAAAATAATAGATGGCGATGCCTGATATTCATCATAATTCACGGGATAAAATTTTCCTGCTTTTGATCGTGCAGTCAGCCTTTTGCCGAATATATGGTTAAGATACGGGAGTACATCATTTAAATCCTTATCAAAACCGGTTGACTTCGTGTAAGATGTCCAGTATTGGCAAGGCACCAAAATTACAGGTTAGCGCATAAAATTTCCATTTTTATTTAAAAAACTCTTGGAGAGGAGAAAACCAATGAAAAAGACTGGCTTTATTTTATCACTTGCATTCTTATTGATACTTGCTTTTGCAGTCGCTGGAACAGCAGGCACTGTCTTGGATCGTATACAGAAAAAAGGAGAACTGATTGTAGGTATCACCGGTAGTCAACCTCCTTTGAATGCTACAACCAAAGACGGTAAAATTATCGGTCTCGATGCCGATATTGCAACGATGATCGCAAAAAATATGAAAGTAAAAATAAAATTTGCTCCCATGTCATTTTCTAAACTGCTTCCGGCCCTTGAAGCCGGTCAGGTGGACATGGTTATTTCCGGGATGACCATGACCCCGGAACGTAATCTGAAAGTGGCCTATGTCGGGCCTTATTATATTTCAGGCAAGGGTGTTCTGACCAAGGGAAAGAATATTGCCTCCTTGCAGGATCCCAACGGCCTGAACAAGCCGGAATTTAAAGTGGCTGCACTAGAGAACTCAACCAGTAAAATGTTTGTCGAAAAGGCCATTTCGAAAGCTACACTCGTAACCACCGAGTCTTATCAAAAGGCAATAGACTTGCTTTTTCAAAACAAGATTGATGCCCTGATTGCCGACTATCCTTTCTGTGCCTTTTCAGCCTTTCGTTACCGTGATAAAGGGCTGATTGCCGGAGAGGCGCGTCTTACATTTGAACCATTGGGGATTGCCTTGCCCGAGGATACCCTGTTGATCAATTGGATGCAAAATTTTATGGGCATGCTCGAAGGTAGCGGGAGCCTGAAAGGGCTGACCAAGCGTTGGTTTCAAGACGGTTCCTGGGTTAAAGAGCTTCCCTAATAGGTGATCTGAAATAAAGGGTGTGAAACCTGAGTTATAATAATAAAAAAGCGAAGGCAGAGCCGGCTAAGGTTCTGCCTTTTTCGTCCAGAAACGTTATTTTATGGCGGCTTTGAACCGTTGCAAAATGTCCGGTAAAATTTCGCCGCTGGGCTGCTTGATGAAAAAGCCTTGTCGGCTGTTTAAGGCGATGTTTGAAAATGGGTTCTTTTCGATATTGATATCAATAATGATACCGTTGCGATTTTTTACGTCCCATACCACTTGATTTGGGAGACTGGTGGCCCCCGAGGTTCCAACCACCACCAAGAGATTGGTTTCTTCGGCAACTTTCAAGGCACTGTGGTACCGGTAATAATGCTCGTTATACATTTCATCAAACCAGAGAACATGGGGCCTGGTCAGGCTGCCGCAATAGGGGCACATGAGCAATTGGCGGTCTGTTTCTGTTAAGGTTTCATTTTTTTCTCTGCCGGCTAAATTTTTAGGTATTGGAAAAATTTTTCTTTTGCACTCATCGGCACAGCGCATGAAAAAAACATTCCCGTGAATTTGAAATGTTTTTACAAAGCTGTTTCCGGCCCGAAGGTGTAAATTGTCCACATTCTGGGTGATCAGTGTGAAACGGTCTTTAAAAAGCGTTTCCATTTCAACCAGGGCATGGTGGCCTGGATTCGGTTGGGCCTTTTTACAGACATTGATTCGATACAGATACCATTTCCATACCTCTTCGGGTTTCTGCCTAAACATCCTGTAAGTCGCCATTTCCTGAGGCTGATATTCATTTGAACCGATGGTCCAGTATCCTTCAGGACCCCGAAAAGTGGGGATATTGCTTTCTGCAGAGATGCCGGCGCCGGTTAAGATGGTGAGGCGTCCTGATCCTTTTGCGAAATCCTGCAAGATTTTTTCAAGATGTCTATCCAACGTATTTTGTCCTTATTTTGAAGCATATTATAGCCTTTCTCAGACCTAAGCTGAGCGTTTCAAATTTTTGAAGTGGGCAATTTAACCATATTTTTAAGGCATTCTGATATTTTGAATGTCAATAATTTGAAACCCTTCGGGATTTCCAATTTCACCGCATCTACTGCGTCAGATGCCGTTCCGCATAGATGACTATAGCGAAACAACATCTTCCTTGTATCTACGGCAAACTTGAAAATCGCTCAACTTAGGTCAGAGTAACAGTCCGTTTATTGAAATTGTGACCGTAAGAAATTCGATCGGAACATATTTTTGGGGACTGCTATAAAACGCGTGGATAAAAAATTATTTTTTAGAATTTTCAAAAGCCTGTCCGACGTATATAACAATCTGTTGAAACCAGGCAATCTCTTTTTCCGAGAAAGAAATATCGTTGGTTCTGGCGATGAAATATGCTCCGATGACAAGATCCATGGTCATGATGGGAGAGATCATTGCAGTTTTGAAATGCGATTGGTTTTTAAAAAGGGAAATCTGAAAGGATCTTTCGGTAAGATCAAAAACCGCTGTTTCCTTATTATTTATGGATTTTACAATGGGTGAGTTGTTATCTATCATACTGATTTTTAAATCTTCGGCTTCCAAACGGTTATTGTGACCTGCATAAAATCTTCCGATCATCATTGTTTTTGATGTATTAAAAAATGCTGTAAATATTTCTGTTCCAATGAGACAGCGGTACAGCGCTTCTTGAGCAAGCATTAATACCTGGTTGATTTCAGTACTTTTGCGGCAGGCAATCATCAGATCCGTCAGAAACTGACCGATAAGCGAATCCGGGTCTTCAGGCTTTTCTTCTTCGGTCAATGCATCTCCAAAGGTGACTTTCCCGGCAATTTGGGCTGGGTTCCCTTTTCCCCATTCAAGAGCCTTGACCATCATGTCAACATCGTCTTTTTCCAGATTAAAGAATCTTGCAACATTTGCATCCTGTTCACAGGTATCTTTGATAAAATCTGAAATGCTAAATTCATTGGTTCCAAGTATTTTTTTTATGCGAGCCTCGGTTTTTCCCATGGCCTTTTCTCCGCCAAGGTTATTGCTGAACAGCATATTTGAAATATGACCGGACTCTCGTATCAAGGCTATTAAGGGATCGCTATCGTCATCATCGTTTCGGAGTACTTTGGCGACTTTGTCGGGAAGGTTGTAAATGTTTGTCAATGCGTTACAAATTTCATCATATTCAACACCGAACACTTCCTTACAGGCTTTATTGTTTGAAATATTGTTACCTGAAATCAATTTTTCCATTTCTTTGAAATTTTTAGGAAATGTATTTGCCAGTGCCAGCCAGGGAAGCCGATAAAGCAGGCCGGCGATAAATATTTCTTCGGGATTATCAGTCTTGTTTTTCGCTGCCAGAGAACTGGCAAGGGCTCCGGAAAAATATGAACTGGCATAAAGCTGACCCAGCTGCTGCGTCTTGGCTGTTTTCATTGTTTGATTGAACATGGACAGTCCCAGTGCCAGGGAACGAACTTTTTCAAACCCTAAAAACGTGACTGCATAGGTGACGGTTTTAATGGGATAGCGTGGCCGGTACATCACCGAGTTGGCAGTTGCCAGGATATTCGAGGTTAAGCCGCAATCCCTCATGATTACAGTGGCAAGATCAACTGAACGAGTATGGGATTGATTTGTAATTTGTGTAATTGCCTGAACATTTTCATTGATTGCAGGGAGATTCCCTTTGCTTCGCATTTCTTCGATCAGTTCTTGTGTCTTTAAGTTATCGGTCATAAAAAATCCTTATAATATATTCTTGATCAGAATTTGTTGTTGGCTGAAAATTAAGGGTGCGAAATTTGAATAAATAAGCTCAAAATAAATTTTCCCGGAAACGAAAGCCGCTTCTCTCGGGCATTGCAACAAAATAGTATTTCTAAAAACATTATAAAAAGCGAAAAACTTTAAATCATTAATACCCCTTTTTATATATCGGTCTTTTTTAAAAAAACTTAACAAAACAAATGATATCTGTATTTGGGTGAGCGTATTGTTAACTGTCTAATATTGCATTAAATTATAAAGATATCATTGGGATGAATGATAATTCTTTGTGAAACGTTCAAGCCGAACAATTTTATTGCAGTTTGACGAATATAACCCTATTATTGACTAAAAAAATCAGAAGGAACTTAAACGCATGGATTTAAGCAAAAATCGAGTTCCCGATCCTGTAAAAAGCATACACATGATTGCCATATGCGGCACCGGAATGGGAGCGCTGGCCAGTATGCTCAAGGATATGGGTTTTGAAATAACAGGTTCGGACCAGAAGGTATATCCACCCATGAGCGAATTTCTTTCAAGCAAGGATATCGAGGTTACAGAGGGATTTAGTGAAAAAAATGTTGCATACGCCCCGGATTTGGTTATTGTTGGAAACGCCGTGTCAAAGGAAAATCCTGAGGTTGTTGGAATGAATCAAATAGGACTTGATTTCTGTTCCATGCCCCAGGCGGTGAACCGATTTATAGCATCCGACAAAAAGCCCCTGGTCATTACCGGCACTCACGGAAAGACCACCACTTCTTCAATTTTAGCTTGGATTCTGTATGAAGCCGGGTTGGATCCAACCTTCATGATCGGCGGGATTTTAAAAAACTTTGAAAGCAATTATCGCCTGGGAAGCGGTGAGCACATGGTCATCGAGGGCGATGAATACGATACGGCATTTTTTGATAAAGGAGCAAAGTTTCTGCATTATGACCCATCAATAGCCATATTGACAGGTGTCGAATTTGATCATGCGGATATTTTCACAGATATTCAGCATGTAAAACAAGCCTTTGATGTTTTTATCACCGGTATCTCACCTCAAAATACGCTCGTTGCATTTGACGGGGATAAAAATGTTTCTGATCTCGTCCACGGAAAATCCTGCCAAATCGTTAAATACGGTCGAAATGCCGACTCGGTTTGGCGACTGGGTTCCGTCGGCATTCAACAGCCGTGGACTTTTTTTGATGTTTTAAAGCATGATACGGTTTTCGGAAATTTCAAGACACGGCTGGTGGGAGAACACAACCTGCTGAATGCTTTGTCCGCCATTGCCGTTGCAGACACGCTAACGATACCGGTGAAAGCCATTGCAAGGGCGTTTGAATCGTTTGAGGGTGTCAAGCGGCGCCAGGAAGTACGTGGCGAAAAATCCGGTATAACGGTCATGGACGATTTTGCTCACCATCCTACGGCGGTGCGTGAGACTCTCCGGGCGGTCAAACCGTTTTATCCAAATGGACGTCTCATTGCCGTGTTCGAGCCTCGAACCAATTCCAGTATGCGCAATATTTTTCAAAACATCTATCCCCTCTCATTCGATGGTGCAGACATTATCTGCATTCGCCAGCCCTCACTTTTGGCTAAAATCCCGCCTGAAGAACGTTTTTCTTCTCAGCAACTTGTGAATGATCTCAAACGTCAAGGCAAGGATGCGCACTATTTTCCGGATACGGATGAGATTATTGATTTTCTTGTCACAAAAGGAAAATCCGGGGATCTTGTCCTTGTCATGTCAAATGGTGGCTTTGACAACATTCACGAAAGGCTATTGAAATCTTTATGAATATTGTTGTGGAGTCGTTTATGGGTGCGTATCGGGTGCAGATGGGTGCAGATTGTCAAGCTCGTCAACTTCCGATTTAAACTGTCCGGGCATCCAATGAGCATATTTCTTGTCAAAAGATGATTTCAAATCTTTTCGCTTAATCTCATTAACAGGCATTGTTCCGAAATAAGGTAATATGTGATTGTTCAGGTTGTTCAGATAATTTTCCCGTGTTGACTCTTTCCGGTCGTGAGGCAATGAAAGCCACATCTTTGCATGCTCTTTGAAAGTAGGCGCTGGCTTTGGATCATCAAAACCAAACTCCCAAAGCTGAAGCTTTGCCCGGATCGTGCTGGCCACGGCGGCCTTCTTATCACCCACCTTCCGGGATGTTCTTTTCCCATTGTGGGATATGAGCACCCACCAGGGGTTTCCCTTGCCGTTAGTTTTTTGTCTGACTCTTACTCCCATAGTTCCCTCAATGTTCTCCCTGTTGTTTATCCACAAGCAGGTGGTAAGGGACACCATTTTTCAACCTGCAGCACCTAGCCCGTGGGTTCATTCTTAAACTATCTGATATGGAATAATACTTGACATCCTATAATGTGGTAGTTATGGGTATTAATAAGTGGAACCCTTGGAAAACCCAAACTCTTGCGGATGGCAATCCAGGCACAGAGCCGAGGCGACGTTCTGTAATCCCATTGCAAAACTCAACCTCTTCCAGGGGTTTCCTTTTTGCTCGAAAGCTGGTCCTCTCGCCCTGTTTAAAAACATCTTGACATATCACTTTGTGGCATTGTTTGTGTTAAGATTTTGAGTACATTTGCCGATATCTTAAAAGAGGGATGGGGATTCTTATTTCCTTCTCTTTTTATTCCCCTTGATTAACTCCCGACGGTTGTGGGAGGCTACCTTTTGCTTTCGGGGGTTTTTTATTGCAATATGACTTGATGTATTTTATTAAAGCTGTATGGAAAAGAAACACGTCACATTTCGGGTTGAACCTGCTATTATTAAAAAACTCAAATTTCTTGCTGTCGAAAAGGATAGAACACTCACCGATCTTTTCCTTGAAGCTATCCAAGATTTGCTCAAAAAGTACGAAAAGAAAGATAAAAATAACCTGTAACCGAGAGGTTGATATGGACTGAATATTAAGGCCCCATTTCTCATAGAGGTGGGGTTTTGTTTTTGCATTGAACTAAGGAGGATGATTAATGGGAAAATTTTATGTAGATGATACCAATCAAGTAACTATAATCTGTCCCAAATGCAAACTTGAGAAAAATATAGATGTGACGGATTTCAAGGATACTCATAAAAGGGTGAAGGCCAAATGCCGATGTGGCGAAGTTTTTCGGCTCACTTTGGAATTTCGAAAGCATCACCGTAAGAAAGTCTGGCTCCATGGTGAATACTTTGTTCAGGGGAAAGATGAAAAAGGAGAAATAAACATTGAAGATATTTCACTGGGCGGAATCCGATTTGCAAGTCTTAAGCCACATTATATTTCCAGAAATGATACAGTTGAATTGAAATTTGCCTTAGACAATCCAATGAGAACGGAAATCCACACACCCGTCAAAATAAAATGGATCATCGATCACAATGTTGGTGGACAGTTCTTCGATCCAAAATCACTTGAAAAGGATTTGGGATTTTATCTACAAACATAATTTGTTCTTGGGCAGAGACGTTTTGACAATTACAAAAATAGGATTCGCTTGATCTGAAGCCAGAAAAATATGATATCTATATATCAATTGTTGTTGTGAATGTTGCAGATACTGCCAAGATAACACAACATTCGATTTCGATTATAAACCTTCATTTTTCGGAAATTGTAACTATAGGTACGAAGTCAATCATTCAATTTTATAACTTTAACAAGTTCTGTTTAATCAGTAATATAATAGCCATTCAAAGACCGCATCAAAACACTACCTTAAACATCCTACGTATCTTCTTTTTCTCAATTTTTAAGGTAAAAACCAACATCTACACACAAATCACTTAAATACGTCTTTCAATAATAACCTATCTTTCTACTACTATATATTGTAATATATTTTTCTTGACATACAATATAGATTATATTATGCAGTTTTTAAAGGTCGATTGGCATAGCTATACCCTGAGTGAATTATCAATCTCCCAAGATTTTTTTCTTTTTCCCTGATGAAATTATTTAAGAACTTTTTTAATAAGGAGGTCATGAAGTATATTGTCTGCTGATAGAAAGCCCTGAGAATAGATATGCTAAAGCGTTAAGATTAGAAGCCATGATTTGAAGATAAAAAGGAGAAATGAAACATGAAAGACCACATTTTTATTTTTGCATTGGCTTTCGTTTTGTGGGCATGGATCAACCTTTTATTAAGGCGCAAAAAGAAACAAAACATAATTCAAAAAGAGATTAAAATACTTACTCTAAAAAGGTTTAAGAATAAAATTAAATCTGACGAAAAACAGAACCAGAACACTATGGTTCTTAAAAAGGCAACTATAAAAAATCTTAATGTGTTAGTGTTTGGACTTATTTTTTTGTGGTCATGTTTGACGTTTTATGATCTTTATAGGGATTTTTCATGGAAGGAAAATATTGATCAAATTAGATGGTTTCTGTTTAATGTGAAAATTAATCTATCTGCTGGCATCTATATTTAATTCTTTTTTTCTCTTGTTATAATCAATTAATGTTTAGTTTATAATCTCTATGAACAAAAGCATAGAAGTTTGCTTTATATGCCTCAATAGACCCTTAAAAATTTACAATCCTGCCTCGAAATCTTCACCTTGAAAGTTTGAATATCTATGTATCAGTCATTTTGACAACGTTTCAATTGGTTGTGATATCATACTCAAAATTTAACTGCCAAGCGGGAGAATATCTGCCCAACAATAAAAACCCGGCCTAATCGACCGGGTTTTGGGTGCATATAGGGTGCATTTGCCCTTAACGATTCATTAAACGCAAACCCCTGACATTAGCATAACCAATTGATATCACAGTGCCATCTAACAAATGGCGGCTTTGACAACATTCATGAGCGACTACTTTCCGTCTTGCAACTAGTGCCCATCCGTAAATGGTCTTTTTGCCCAATCTCTGTGTTATGTTCAAAAAATAATCCTCGGAATATCAACTATATGAACCCCAAGGGCATTTCCTGCGGGGCACCTGCGGTTATTTTTTTCGCAAGCCCCTCCGGGGCGTAGGCTTGATTTTGAACAAAAATCCTAATTAATGGATGGACACTAACTAAAAGATTTTATTATCGGTTAATAAAACCTAATTTGAGCGATTGTCGAGTTTGCCGAAGATGCAAGGCATGAGACATGTAGCCGTAGTGTTTTACTGCAAATATTTCATAACACAGCAGATTCGGCAAAATCGGCGAGCCTGAAGGGTTCCAAATTGTGACAATCTTGTTTGGATTCCTATCTGTCGAGTCGATGATGGTGTTTAATGCTTTATAACAATACAAACTACTGAAAAAATACGATTTATAATTTCCTGGCGCAATTTTTAACGCTCAATTTAGGTAAAAATGATTGACAGCCTATCCTTATTTCGTTAACCAGAACGATCATCAGGGATAACCAAAAGGAATGGATCAACAGTGAAAGGTCAGATTCTGAAAATACTGAAAGTGGAAACAGAGATTGTTTCCGGGGAGATACTCAGCGCCCGTCTTGGTATTTCAAGGGTGTCTGTCTGGAAGCATATCAAAAAGCTTCAGGAAGTCGGATACAAAATTGAAGCGACACCCAAAGGCTATCTTTTTATCAGTGCCCCTGACGCCCTTTATCCATGGGAATTTGGGGAAAAAGAACACAACATTCATTATTTTGATGAAGTGGATTCCACTATGGATATTGCAAGAGATCTTGCAAGGAAACAGTGTCCCCATTTTACGGTGGTTATTGCCGGTCGTCAGAAAAAAGGAAGGGGGCGACTTAAAAGAAGCTGGCTATCTTCAGAAGGAGGGCTCTATTTTACAATTGTTGTCAGGCCAAAAATACCGCCTGTCTTGAGTTCAAGGGTCAACTTTGCGGCATCGATGATTCTGGCCCAAACCCTGCGCAACATGTTTAACATTAATGCCATGGTCAAATGGCCCAATGATGTCCTGGTGGATGGCAAGAAGATTTCAGGAATCCTTTCCGAGATGGAGGCTGAAATGGATATGGTGAGCTTTATCAATATCGGACTGGGAATCAACGTGAACAATGACCCCACGCCCCGTGAACCCATGGCAACGTCTTTAAAGAAGATCCTCGGAAAGGAGGTACCGAGGATGAAAGTGATGAAAGCGTTTCTCGATCATTTCGAAGATGCCGTAAATGATGCGGATTTTGACAATGTGGTTTCCGAGTGGAAAAGATATGCGGAAACGTTGAACCGGCATGTCAGGATCGTTACGTCCCATGAAGTCTCCGAAGGTCTTGCCGTGGATGTGGATGACAATGGTGCGCTGATATTGAAACTTGCGGACGGGTCGGTGAAAAAAATTATATACGGCGATTGCTTTCATAAATAATAAAGGTGATGGGCGATGAATGAAAAAGGATTATCAAACATAGGTTCTTCCACATCCCTTCGAATGACGGTATATGCTTCGTTGATGGCTGCACTCACCGCTGCCGGGGCCTACCTGGCCATTCCCATTGGACCGGTGCCGATTGTGCTTCAGAATCTTTTTATATTTCTGTCCGGACTTTTGTTGGGATCCGGTTGGGGAACTGCAAGTGTTGGGGTATATCTTCTGGCCGGTTTTCTGGGACTTCCGGTGTTTGCCGGTGGTGTCGGCGGTATCGGACGGTTTGCCGGGCCCACCGGTGGGTACCTTTTGGGGTTCCTCCCGGCTGTTTGCGTGATTGGCTTCATATCAAATGTATCAAAAACAAATGTGGTTAGAGATCTGCTTGCCATGGTCTGTGGCAGTCTCATCATTTATGCATGCGGTTTGTCGTGGCTAAAAATATTGACCGGCATGACTTTGGGAAAAACCCTGGCTGTGGGAATGTATCCGTTTCTTCCGGGGGATGCGCTTAAAATGGCTGCGGCGGTTCCCATCGCAAAAGCATTGCGGCCGGTAATAAACAGGGAATGAGGGATCAGGGATCAGGTGTCAGGAAATAGAAATAAGCAAAGAATATTTGGTGTCCGGTGCTGATGACGCCGGATATTTTATGAGAATAGCGTTGTGAATATAATTGAAATCAATAATCTGAGTCATAGATTTGCAGACGGCACCGTTGGTCTTGAGAATATCAATCTTTGTATTTCCGAAGGGGCGTTTGTTGTCATTGCAGGGCCTAACGGGTCCGGGAAAACCACTCTTTTAAAACACCTGAACGGCCTGCTTTTGCCTACAAAAGGCGTTGTCAGACTTTCCGGCGTATCGGTGGCCAAAAATCTTGCATGGTCAAGGCAGATGGTGGGCATGGTATTTCAGGATGCCGACAGCCAGATTGTCGGTGAAACCGTTTCAGATGATGTGGCCTTTGGACCGGAGAATCTTTGTTTGGACCGGGACGATGTCAAACGCCGGGTTGCCCGGGCATTGGAGACTGTGGGATTGCATCATTACAAAGATCAAAAACCGCATTTATTGTCCGGTGGAGAAAAACGTCGGCTTGCAATAGCGGGTATTCTGGCCATGGAACCTAAAGTGCTCGTTTTTGACGAGCCTTTTTCCAGCCTGGACTATCCGGGGGTCAAACAGATTTTGGCACAGATGATTTCTTTGCATCAGGCCGGACACACAATTCTGGTTGCCGCACATGATCTCGAAAAGCTGATCGCCCATACAGATCGTCTGATCATTATGCAAGATGGAGGCATCGTTAGGGACGGATTGCCCTCTCAACTGCTTTGGGAGTTGGAGGCTTTTGGTATTAGAGAACCATGTGCTTCGAGATTGGGGATGAAGGTGCATTCATGGCTGAATTGAACGTGTTGGGTTTTCATGCCGGTAGTTCTGTGCTGCACCAATTGGATGTTCGATTTAAATTGATGTTTCTTGTTGTCATCAGCCTATCAAGCTTAAAAGCTTTTGTTCCTTCACTTTCTCTTTTAACGCTGGTGCTGATGGTTGCACTCATACATGCCGGACTGCCATTGAAGATGGCCCTAAAAGATCTTCGCTATGTTTTTTTGCTGCTGCTGTTTATGTTCATCGCTCGATCACTTTCCGTCCCTGGATCATCGGTTGTTGAATTTAAGACTGTTTCTGTTACTCGAGAAGGACTCTACGAAGGGGCGATTGTTTGCTGGCGTCTAGTGATTGTGATCATGACCGGTTTATCATTTGTCTTAACAACACGGTCGTCGGAAATCAAAGCTGCTGTGGAGTGGATGCTGAAACCTTTTCCGTCGATTCCGGCCAAAAGAATCGCCACCATGATGAGTCTGATTGTGCGGTTTATTCCCATTATTTTCGAACAGGCCAAGAAGACCGGGGATGCCCAGCGGGCAAGGGGAGTGGAAAACCGGAAGAATCCAGTATATCGATTAAAAATGTTCTCAATTCCGCTCATTCGTCGAATCTTTGAGCGGGCGGACAAACTGGTCCTGGCCATGGAGGCCAGATGTTATTCTGAAAACAGAACCGATTCTCTGCTTTCTTCCGGTGTTAGGGACTGGATCGCACTTGTGGGTGTGGTTTGTTTATGTTTAATAATTATATTATAAAAAAGATTGACAGAATAACCTAAAAATTGGCATTAATTTTATTGACAATCATTAATTCTATCGTTATTTAATATAATTTTTTAAGGGCCGTTAACTCAGTTGGTAGAGTATCTGCCTTTTAAGCAGAGAGTCGCTGGTTCGAGCCCAGCACGGCCCACCATATGCGTCCCCATCGTCTAGCCAGGTCCAGGACACCGGCCTTTCACGCCGGCAGCAGGGGTTCAAATCCCCTTGGGGACGCCATCACGACAATCAAAGCTCAGCGACAGTTGGGCTTTTTTGTTTTTATATAAGCTCTTGGACATCCCGATATCCATTCGGGACAGCATTTCGAGGATCTGGGTTTTGGACGTCACCGCTTCCTAACCGGCAACATCATCTACTTGCATCATGACTCTGCCTGCAGAAACGAGCATTACGTTCAGTTGCACCGCTCCGATTTCATCGTCGGAAATTCCTTTTTCCCTGGCAACGCCAAGAAGATGTTCCATTCACGGATAGCAGCCAAAAGCCATAGCCGCAGCCACTTTGATCAAATGTGATGTTTTTTCATCAAATGCCCTTTCAACCTCGACCGACTTGTGAAACTCGGCAAATATCTTTCGTTGATTTTCGGATAACATTGATTTCTCCTTTTCTGAACAATGATAGTAGTACCATACATTAAAGAACAAGGGCGGGAGAGGAAAATTCTCACCCGCCCCTGTCAGCACCCGGCGTCTTTAAAGTCAATTAACTCTTAGGTTTTTCAGATTTGTTAATTTTCGGCGTTGCAGTTTTAGAGCCTTTCTTGGGCTCGGGCAGGCAACCGCAGCCGCAA
>CALLDL010000068.1 GCA_937998305.1 uncultured Desulfobacterales bacterium
TTAGGGTCCGGCCGGCTGTGCCCAAAAAAAGAATGGTAAACCCCCACATAATTCCCATGAGCATCAGCCCTCTGATCACACTCCTGGGAAATACACGTTTTGCAAATATACAGTCGGACGAGAAAAATTTGATGATGCTCAGCCAGACGAGCCCAACAGGGCCCATGCCCTTTAACTCTTGATCGACATCCATCCCTTTGCTCCAGATTCTGACCTTATCCCAGAATCCTAAAATAAAAATAATGACCGTCAAACCGGCAAAGGCATAAAATGCTTTAATCAATCCTTCGGGAATGTTCCAAAATTCTACTGCCATTTCCACCACCTTTAATTATTCAGGTTTATTGCCGAACACAAAATTTTGCTGTCTCCTTAATATTCTTTTAACGACAAAGGGAACATACCGGCAATTTTTGCAATCTTCTCCAAAATCATTAATCCCCGGACAGAGCGTCCCACTGCCGTAATTCATGATCAACTTTCCATCAACCTCTTCAAATTTGTCATAGGGATGGAAAAATGTCATATCCAGGATTTCTTTTTCCTCGGGCGTAAAACCTTCGAGGTGCACTTTGCACAGCATTGTCTTCTCTCCTTATTTTACAACAGCGCCGCCAGATATTGCGTTAAATCGTTGACCTTAAGCGGATCCTCATAGGCGCGCCACTCTTCCACCACGGGGTGGGGTGTCGCATGGGTTCGCGCAGCAAGATTAAGATAACAGACCGGACAGTTGGTCAGCACGGTATCCGCACCTGTTTGCTTGGCTTCCAGAAACAATTCTTTTGCTATATTCGCTGAAATGTCGGAATTGACGGCTCTCTCGCCGGCCGAACCGCCGCAACATCGACTCAGTTTGCCGTGTCTTTCCATATTCACCAGATTCATCCCGGGTACTGCATTGAGTACCTTGCGGGGCGCATCAAGGATGGGTTTTCCCGTGAAGGGCCTGGCCATTGCACATGGATCGTGATAGGTGACGGTTTCTTCAACTGGTTTGGTGAATTTCAGCTTGCCTTCATCCACTAAGTCCGCCAGTAGTTCCGCTGTGGTCATGGCCTCGAAAGGCAGTTTTTCTCCATAAAAATACGGCCAGAGATATTTCATAATATCAAGGCACATGGGACAAGAAACGGCCAAGCGCTTAATGCCTTTATCACTGAAAGCCTTGACCATGTGGTTTGCCAATTCCGCCATAATGCTCCATTCACCACTGCCGGCCGCCTGGGGAAAACCGCAGCACCATGACTTGTCGGGATCCAGCATCGTAAAGGATCCGGCCGCATTGAGCAGACGCACCGCACCCTCGGCCATCTGGGGGGCATCCCAGGTGCAGCCGCAACCTTCATAAAAGCCGATCTCGGCCGTATCGGCCATTTCGATATCATCCGGAAACCAGATCTTATATTTGTTTTCCAGTGGAAATGGGAACGGCGAACGGACTTTATAATAATTTTGTAAGGGACCCTTTTCCAGCACCTCCGGGCAGCCCACCTCTGATTCTGCCAGCTTGCGGCGAACACTCCACCACAATTTCTTGGTGTCGATACCCACCGTACAGACTTCGCCGCAGGTTCCGCAGAGCGCACATTTCCATAAAGAGTCCTTAAAATTCTCCAGCTCTTCTTTACTCACCCCTTTTGAGCCAAATAGCTTTCCTTTTAACATACGCGTTTTTTCAATATAACCTTTGTATGCGTGAATTCTTGCCGGGGGCGATATATTGGGATCGTCGGTGACATCCTGAACCGGGCACCATTGCAGACACTCGTTACATCGCGTACACGAGTCCAGAGCGATTAGTTCTTTTTTGGTGAGCCCTTCCATAAAATCAAAAGGTTTTTCTGTCATTTAATTTTCCCCTCCCTGTCTAACGCCAACAGACCGTTTTTATAAATCGGTACCACTCTGTAGTATATATGTCAACCAAAAGCCAAATCCGAATTGACAAGCTCTGCTTTTTGATATACCACATTGTGGTGGCTTTTCTCTAAAACAAATTACCCGTTTAGAGGTAGAATAAGTTCAGCCTTATTATTGTGACGGCGCTTATTTTACCCTGAGATAGTAACGGATGAAGCCATCTTCAACCTTTGAGCCGATGTATTCATGCCCAGTGTTCTTTGCGAATGCAGGAAGATCATTCACGGTTGCGGGATCGGTGCCTAAGATCTCGAGTATTTGACCCGATTTCATCTCCGCGAGGGCTTTTTTAGTCTTTAAAATCGGCATGGGACAGCTCAGGCCTCTGCAATCCAATGTTTTGTCCGGTGTGATATTCTCAATCATCTAAGAAACCGCATATTGTTATTATTTCAACTTAATTCCAGGTTTCTGAGTCTTTGCTGTGATCTTATCTCTTTCCGCACGCTATCGGGCAGCTTGACCTTATTGAGAATCATCAGAATTGCACTAATAGGGTTTATTTTAAAATCAATAATTCCGATAGAAAACTATATACCACTGAGTGGCATATCTTACAATGGAAATGCGGTGGGTTGTAATAATTGCGACTTTATTATTTGCTATCGATATTCGATAATTTTGACATTGAAATCTATACTACCCTGTGGTATATAGCCACCCCACACCGCATAAACCGCTAACCACCACTGAAGCCAGAAGGTTGGTATGACGCTGTCAATCGTGATCATCTATTTATCCGTGTGTATGTTATTGGGATTTGCCGGAAAGTTCCGTACAAAGAACTCGGAAGATTACGCGCTTGCCGGAAGAAAGATGCCGGCGTGGATGGCAACTCTGAGTATTGCCGCCACCTTGGTCGGCTCGGGGGTTACCGTGGGTGTCGGGGAACTTGGTTATTCTGTCGGGATCTCAGGCGTTTTATATCCCATTATTCTTGGAATCAGTTTGTTTTTCAGCATGTGGATCGCTGCGGCACGCTTCCGAAAATCCTTAAAATATACAATCCCCGAAATGCTTGAGGACTACTATGGTCCCAGTGCCAGAATTATTGTCGCCACTATCGGAATAATTATTTTCATCCCTCCAACCGCAGCGCAATTTTTGGTAGCGGGAATGATTTTGTCGACCCTGACAGGAGTCTCG
>CALLDL010000069.1 GCA_937998305.1 uncultured Desulfobacterales bacterium
CCAGGCCACTAAAACAGCATCTATAGAAAAACGATAGCCGGACCGATTCTGCTTAACCTGTATGCAGCCGTTAAAAAAGGAATCTGTGGTCAGTGATTTCATCGAATTTAGCTCGCTTTGCTCACAATTGGAATGATGGAATGCTAGAAAATGGAATAATGGGCTTTGGGATAATGCAATGTTGGGTTAATGGAAGAATTCGTGTTAACGATAAAACTTAAAACGGATAATATACTTTTATAAACTAACCTTCCAGTATTCCAGTATTCCATATTCGGGGCAAACGTTCAAACCTCAAAAAATGTCCTATATTTTCATTTAGTCGTAGAAATTGTGATAGGTTAACTATACCGGTCCGATTTTGAATATTATATCTTGTACCAATTCTTTCCCCAATGCTTGGTTGACGTTGTTTATTATATCTTTTTTCAAAAATTGGAGTTGGTGCATCCATGGGTGACTGTTTACAAGGACCAGGAGCAGTTTCCCCTTGAAAGCCTCTGGCCTGGTATTTTTTGCGATGACATCTCCCACAGCGCTTTCCCACAGACCCCAAACCTTTGACAGCTCCTCATCGCAATCACTTCGACAGGTTTTTAAGACACCGTTTAAAATATCTCCGATGTGCACAAGCTCTCTATTTTTTTTGCTTTTTGCCATAATATAAGGAACTATAAAGTGATGTATTGATTGTCAAGAATCAATTAGACGAAATCGAGAAAATTTCTACGCTCTACGCATTAATCAATGATCGCCATTTAAAAGTGGCAATTCCCATATAGATTGCTTTTTACTTGACTTGAAAGGATTGGTAACTTAATATTTATAAATTAATATTGATTAGAAATTTAAGGATTTTAATACAAATTAACAGGAAAGAAATCTATGAATTGGGATTGGGAAAAACTTAAAAAGCAGCAAGATGGAAAGGAAGGAGGAATGGTTCCTCCTAAAATGGATGACCTGGTCGAAAAATTTAAAAAGTTTAAACTGCCCGGCGGCCCTCTTTTAATTCTTCTTTTCGCTCTTATATTTTTTGGTTCGTCCATGTTCTATACCGTTGCAGTGGACGAGGTCGGCGTCGTCCAGCGGTTCGGGAAATACGTACGCATCACTCAGCCCGGCCTTAGTTTCAAGATGCCGTCCGGAATCGAGAAGGTGACAAAAGTCAAAGTTCGCCGGGTCTATAAAGAGGAATTCGGCTTTCGTTCTCTTCGGACAGGAGATACGACTAGACGTACCTTATCCGGCGGTGAGAACACAAATGTTGCCCTCATGTTGACCGGAGATTTAAATGTGGCTCTGGTACCATGGATTGTACAATATCGAATAAAAGATCCGTACAAGTTTTTGTTTAAGGTCCATGATGTACGAAGACTCCTTATCGATATGTCAGAATCGGCCATGCGGCTTGTCGTCGGTGACAGGAGTATCAACGAAGTGATTAGCAAGCGAGAGGAGATCGCCATTGAAGCGAGGGAAGTCTTGCAGGCGGAGATGGATAACGCTGACTCAGGGATTAATATTGTAACCATTGAAATGAAAAAAACCAATGTTCCCGGTCCGGTACAACCGTCATTCAACGAAGTCAACCAGGCCACCCAGGAAAAAGAAAAAGTGATCTATCAGGCCAAAGAGGATTATAACAAAGCGATTCCTACAGCCAGAGGGGAAGCTGAAAGAACCATTAAAGCTGCCGAAGGATACGCGCTGGATCGGGTCAACCGGGCCAAAGGTGATGCTGCCAGATTTAAGGCGCTTTATGCGGAATATGCAAAGGCCAAAGATGTAACCAAAAGGAGACTCTATCTTGAAACCCTGAAAGACCTTCTCCCCAAACTGGGAGATAAATATATCATTGATTCAGATCAGAAGAATGTCCTCCCCTTGCTTAATCTTGGGAAACAAAAGGGTGAAAAATAATGAAATCTAAACTCGTTATATTGGTTGTTGCGGTTGTTGCCATTCTTTTCGTTTTTACCGCTGCATATGTGGTGGATGAAACAGAGCAGGCGGTTGTCACTCAATTCGGAAAAGTCGTTGGTCAGCCGAAAAAGGAACCCGGCTTATATTTTAAGATTCCCTTTATTCAGAACGCCACTTATTTTCCTAAAAATCTTTTAGAATGGGATGGTGATCCCGGCCAGATTCCAACGCTGGATAAAACCTATATCTGGGTGGACACGTTTGCCAGATGGAGAATTATTGATCCAATAAAATTTTTTCAGACGGTCAACAACACCACAAGTGCTCAGGGAAGGCTTGATGATATCATTGATCCTGCGGTGCGAAACCTTATAACTGAAAACAGGCTCATCGAAACAGTTCGTAAGACCAACCGAGAATTGGATACCTATGAAATAGGGCTCGAAGACATAAAAGAGAGACAATCCTTCAGGATTGTGACCGGCAGAGAGAAGATTTCCAAGCAAATACTGGAGCAGGCCCAGCCGAAGCTGGCCAAGTTTGGCATTGAGCTGGTTGATGTGAAAATCAAACGGATAAACTATGTGGAACAGGTTAGAGATTCGGTATATGGCCGAATGATTGCGGAACGGAAGCAGATTGCCGAAAAATTCAGATCAGAGGGCAAGGGTGAAGCCCGAAAGATACTGGGTGAAAAGGAAAGAGATTTAAAGAAAATTACTTCAGAAGCTTATAGAACAGCCCAAGAAATTAAAGGCAAGGCCGATGCCGAATCAACTAAGCTATACGCTAAAGCCTATGGCGTAGACCCTGATTTTTATTCATTCGCTAAAACACTTGAATTATACAGCGATGCCCTCGGTAAAGACAGCTCGCTCGTGCTTTCAACAGACTCGGAATTTTTTAAATACTTAAAAGGGTATTCCGGTAATCCATAATACAGGAAA
>CALLDL010000070.1 GCA_937998305.1 uncultured Desulfobacterales bacterium
CACAGCTGATGGCGCCATTATTCCCGGAGTTTATGGGGTTGTGTTTACACTGAGATCTGCGCTGAACGGTTCCGCCACAGACGACCATGTCAATGGTTCGCCCTGAGCGAAAACCCAAAGGAGATTCATTTTGACGACCAATGCGACAAGTGCGCTGCCGACCTACATGACGGCCAAGGGGTTCTGCCTTACCTCTGGCTTCTGGATGATGGTGGCTACCTTCATGGGGCTTCTGGGCGCCACGGAGCTCATCGCCCCCGACCTGACCGAAAACATCGGCTGGCTCGTATTCGGGAGGGTTCGACCCATCCATGTCAATCTGGTCCTTTTCGGTTTTGTCACTCCCGGCCTCCTCTCCTCGGCGTTCTATTATGTGCCGAGGCTTCTCCGGACGGAGCTCTACAGTGAAAAACTGGGAGTCATCACCGTTCTGGCGTGGAACTTTGCTCTTGTCACCGTCGTTGTCAGCCTGGCCATGGGATATTCTCAGGGGCGGGAATATGCCGAAATGATCTGGCCCATTGACATGCTGATTGTTCTGGCGTTTACCCTGGTATTTATCAATCTGATCATGACCGTCGCCCAACGAAAGGAACCGATCCTTTATGTCTCTGTCTGGTACGTGTGTGCCGGTATTGTCCTGACAGCCGTTACCTTCAGCCTCGGCAACGTTATCTGGAAACCCAACAGCGGCTCCCTGGTCGGTATTCCGGACGCAATACTCCTCTGGTTTTACGGTCATAATGTTTTCGGTCTTCTCCTGACACCCCTGTCCGCCGGCGTGGCCTATTATGTCATACCCAGGGCATGCCGGGCGCCGCTTTACAGCCACACCCTCTCTTTGTTCGGCTTCTGGTCGCTGCTGGTGGTCTACACCCATATCGGGACTCACCACCTGCTTCAGGTGCCGGTTCCCACCTGGCTGAAAGTTATTTCCATAGTGGACAGTGTGGCCATGGTCATACCGGTCATGGCATTTTTGATTAACATATGGTATACGGCCAAAGGAAAGCTCGGGGAAATTCATGCCGATATCGGCGCCAAATTTGTTTTCACCGGCACCATCATGTATTTTTTTGTGAGCATTCAGGGCTCCATGATGGCCCTGCCGGATGTCCAGAGGGTTACGCATTTCAACAACTGGGTTGTGGCGCACGCACATGTCGGTGTTTTGGGGTTCGCCGGAATGATCTCGCTGGGCGGGCTTTACTACATTCTTCCCCGGATCACCGGTAAACCCCTGTACAGCAGATTTCTGGCTGATTTTCAATACTGGCTCATTCTCATCGGTGTCATCGGGTTTACCGTGGTGCTCACCATTGTGGGGCTGATTCAGGGAAACGCCTGGCTCAACGGAGAAACCGTCTATCGGATTCTTCCGGAAATGCACGTCTATTATGTCACCCGGGCATCCATAGGACTCATCATTTTCAGTTCCGCGATTCTCGGCCTGTACAACATTTTGAGATCGATATTTTTCAACCCCGGAGAAATCTCATGAAGATGACCCCAAAAGCGGTTGTTATCGGCAGTCTTTTGATCCTGGCTACCATTGTGTTTGTGGTGGTATTTCTGCCGTATGCCACCCGTATCCAATTGCCCTCGGACATCTTTCGTGATCGGACTGCTCACGAGGCTGACGGCAGGGCCATCTACATTGCCAACGGTTGTGTGTACTGCCACAGTCAATCGATCCGTTCCATTGACTGGGGTTTGGGGGCTGAGAGGATTGCTCAGGCAGGGGATTATATCCAGGACAAACCCATCCTGCTGGGCTCGGAACGAACCGGTCCTGATCTTTCCCAGGAAGGCGGAGAGCATCCGGACGACTGGCATACGGCGCATTTTATCAATCCCCGATACACCCGCCCCCTGTCCATTATGCCGGCATTTGCTTTTCTGGGAATGGACGATATTAAAACATTGACCACCTATGCCCAGGGCCTGGGTTTGAAGCATGCAGACAAACGAATACAAAGACAAAGATTTTGGAAGGAAAAAGCGGTCAGGGCATATGAAAGCGGTCCTGAAGGCAATGTGAAATGGCTTCACGAAAACGTACCCGAGGGTTGGCGAAACCTTCCCAATCCCTATCCGACAACCGAAGCCGGGCTGGCCAGGGGACATAAAATCTATCAGGACTTTTGCCTGGGATGTCACAGTCCCATCGGTGACGGCATGGGGCCGGCACAGCCGCATCTGAATCCGCCGCCCCTCAATTTTACGATATTAAAAGACAGGGGGGTTTCCGGGGGAATCTTATATTACCAGATTATGAACGGTATCACCGGAACGGCCATGCCCTATTTCAAGCGGGAACTGGAGTCGGAAAAGATCTGGGATGTGGGGAATTATGTGGCGGTGTATTTCATCAATCAGACCGATGCCGATACCGAACCCAAAGGGATCGATGCGGCGTATGAACCATGATAGAAAATAACAAATTTCAAAATCCAAATGACAAGTAAAACCCAAAACGCTAATGTTAAAAAGGTGTACGATCTTGAAGAAAGAACTGCCCTGTTTGGAGAGGAAATAATTGATTTTGCAAAAACACTGCCTCATGACCGGATAAGCAATGAACTCGTTAAGCAGTTTATTCGATCCGGTACGAGTATCGGGGCTAACTATATGGAAGCTGATGGAGCAGAATCAAAAAAAGATTTCAGACACAAAATAGCTCTATGCAAGAAAGAAGCAAAAGAAACTAAACATTGGTTAAGGATGATCTCTAAAGCCAATCCGGATAGAAAAATAGAATGCAAAAATCTTTGGCAAGAGGCACAGGAACTGACGTTAATTTTTTCTACAATAATCAATACTTCCCGAAAGACAAAATAAATTATTAGTCTTTATGCATTTGAATTTGATTTGAGCTTTGAACTTTTTAATTTGACATTAAAAAATGTATTTTCCCTATTTCATCACATACATGGCTGTGGGTTTTGTCATCAGCCTGGTGGTTTTTTTATGGGCCATTAAAAACGGCCAGTTTAAAGATCAAAAACGGGCCAGATTTTTGCCCCTGGAAGATGAGTTGGAACCATCTGTTGCAAAGGTTTCTACCTTTAAGCGGTATGAGGTCTATACCCTTTTGTTTCTGGCCCTTGCAGGGTTGGCGGCCAGTGGAGCAGTGCTCGTTTTTTCACTTTTGAACGCAAACATTTAAAAGGAAACGTCATGCGACATTTCGATCTTTTGAACTTTCAGCATATCATCCTTTATGTATTTCCAACACTGATATTTATTGTCATGTTCGGGTTGGCGCTGGCGTTTAGCCATCTGAAAAGCGATGATGCAGAAGAGCGAAAAAAGAAAATCATTTACCGATTCCCTGAAGGAATAGAGGACAGAGACGCGCCGTTTCCTCTTTTCATGACGTTGACCATTGCAGGAACGGTAATCTGGGTATTTTTCTATATTTTAGGAACCGGATGGTTAGGGGTAAAGATATAACATGTCACATTCAACAACAAAAGATTCGACATGGATTACCTGGGTCGTCATTGTTTTACTTCTGGCATGGATCCTGGGTAAAGGGTTTTTTTCCTTTTTTGTGGTAGGGGACCTGGGGCAGCCCACATGGAGCTATCGTCCCATAAAAGACGTTCCCGGAGAATCACCCTATGCGGTTTACCAAGTCCAGCCCTACCCTCAGCATGTGAAAGGAATCAAAGGGGAATAGATGAAGCGTATTGTTATCCTGGCGGTGTTCGTTGCCGTTATGCTCACAGCGGCCTACACGGTGATCACGCTTTACGATACAAATCTTAAGGTGGGTCGCATGTGGGAAACCCCTGCCGTTCGACCCCATGAACAAGAGCTGCTGATCATGGAGCCTGGCGTGCTTCCATTTAACGGCGGTGAGGCAGAATATAGAAATGTCAAAGGAGAAGATCTGATATCTCCTTTTAAAAATGACGATCCCAAGGTTGTTGCATCCGGGAAATCGTTGTATTTTACCTACTGTGCTCAGTGCCACGGAAAATATCATGACGGTAACGGAACCGTGGGACAGAGTTTTCATCCTCTTCCCGGTGATCTTCAAAACGCCAGAGTTCAATCCCTCCCCCGGGGCACCCTATTTAAAGAGATCAGCTACGGCGTTCCCGATGGCCGTCAACCGGCACTGGCCACCACCATTGAAGTGATGGACCGGTGGCGGATTATCGCCTACGTCAAATCGCTAGGGCTTCGCAAATGATATGAATCCTTCTGCTGCTTCCTGCGACCTTTGCGGCCTTTCCTTAAGATACGGCATGGTGAAATGGACGTCAGGCAACCGGGAATTTTCTTTCTGCTGCATCGGCTGTCGCCAGGTTTTTATCATGCTTATGGAGGCTGCTGATTCTCCGGACCCTGTGCAGTTTAAAGAAACGGATCTTTTCAAAAAATGCCGGGAAATGGGAATTATTCCTGAATCGGAATCGGATCTCAAAGAGCGCCTTTTTAAAGATGATGCAAAGCCCCTTTTTTCTTCCCTTCAACCGGATGTCGAGCCGTCAAGCCAGTGGGAGAACCAAGGTGCCGCTGAAAGACTCACCATTTATCTGAAGATCAGTGATATGTGGTGTCCGGCTTGCGCCTGGGTGATCGAAGCAGTTCTCAAAAAACATTCCGGTGTTGTGCAGTCATCCTGTAATTTTTCAACCGATCGGGTCAGTTGTGAATACAACCCGATTCAAACATCCCCGGATGAGATCATTCGGACCATCGGCCGGCTGGGATACCGGGCAGCTATACCCGAAGAAGATGCCAAAGCAGTTGAAACCAAAAAGGACTTCATCCGTTTCGCTGTTTCTGCATTTCTTACCGCCAATGTAATGATGCTCTCCTTTGCCCTTTATTCCGGCTTTATTACCGAACTGACCAAGGATGCCGTTTATAAAATCTCTATGCCTATTTTTATTCTGGCCGGCGTCGTTCTATTTTACGGCGGTTACAACATCTATAAAAAGGCCTGGGCCGGCCTTAAATCCGCAGCCTTTGGCCTGGAGACCCTGATCACGTTAGGAGCGTTCAGCGCTTTTTCTTACAGCACCTTTAACCTATTTTCCGGAAGCATTCATCTCTATTTCGACACGTCCGCCATGCTGATTACCCTGACTCTGCTCGGAAAGATCATTGAAAGAAAGGCCAAAGACAGAGTTCAGGAAGACCTTGGCAATTTTTTTTCGCTTCGACCCACCAAAGTCAAAATCATCAGCGATGAATTCCCCGGCGGTTACTATGTTTCCGCAAAAGTTCTTCGAAAAAAAGATGTTTTCATGGCCCAGGAAGGCGAAATTGTCCCTGCAGACGGCCGTGTATTGGAAGGCTCAGGGTCAATTGATGAATCTTCGCTGACCGGTGAAGCCCTGCCCGTCCAAATCAAAGCCGGAAGTCGCATCAAAAGCGGAACCCGGTTGATTCAGGGGGTCTTGAAGGTCGAGGCCGAAGGTGTGGGGGATGAATCGACCCTGGGTCAGATGATTTCAATTATGGAACGCGCTTTGGGAAAGAAACTTCCCTTAGAGGGCAAGACCGATCGAATCCTCCGTTTATTTGTACCCCTGATTCTCTTGCTTTCGGCGGCATCCGGTTTGGTTTGCCTGGTTTCAGGGCTTACATTGGAAAATGCCCTCATCAGATCCGTTACGGTCATGGTGATCGCATGTCCGTGTGCCCTGGGTATTGCCATCCCCATGGCACGGGTTGCCGGAATTTCCCTGGCCGGAAACAAAGGAATCCTGGTTCGAGATTTCACGGCTTTTGAACAGGCCCAAATAATAAATGCCGTTGTTTTCGACAAAACCGGCACCCTGACCCAAGGGGACTGGACATTACTTGACGTGTGTGCCAAAGAACCTTTTTTAAAAGATCAGATTTTTTCCCTGGCCGCTGCTCTGGAAAAACATTCGGACCACTATATTGCAGCGGAAATCTTAAGACACGCCAAAAGGGCTGCACCGCTCGAGACGTCACTCGAATTCGTCCGTAATTATCAAAACGGCGTATCCGGAAAGCTTAAAGAAAAAGAAATCAGAATCGGATCCAAAGATTTTGTTGAAAAGAACCTGACATCACCCTTGCGTGTTTTGGAAGCCGGGCAAAAAGATGGGGCCTTGCAATCTAAAGTCTACATGAGTTATGACAACGGATTGTGCGCGGTTTTTACGTTTGGAGATACGCTCAAAGATACGGCCGTCAACACCGTCGAAACATTACAGGACAATGGCTACGATATTGCACTTGTTTCCGGAGATGGGAATCAAACCACCCGGGCCATCGGAGATGTGTTGGGCATACGAGATGCCCATGGAAGCCGGACGCCTTTGGACAAGGCAGTTTTTGTCCAAAACCTTCAGGGAAACGGGAAAAAAGTGGCCATGGTGGGCGATGGTATCAATGATGCGCCGGCCCTTGTTCAGGCGGATCTGGCAATGGCTGTTTTTTCCGGAAGCCATCTGGGAAAAGAGGCGGCGGATATTACACTGATGCAGGGAAATCCCGGCCAGATCCTCGAATTTTTCGATCTGGCAAAAATGGTGAACCAAAAGATTCATCAGAATTTCCTGTTTTCTTTTTTGTACAACATCATCAGCATCCCCATTGCCATGAGCGGGCTGTTGACGCCCCTGATTGCCGTATGTGCCATGCTCTTGAGCAGCTTGAGCGTCACCGGGAATACGTTGTTATTGAAACGAAAGTACGCCTCTATCGCTCGGAAATATTCAAGGAATTAATTTGCTATTGTGGTTGTTTTTTTGTATGAAAGCATCGCAGACAAATGAGTTAGTGTCCATCCATAAATGGCCCTTTTTGTCCTGATCGGCGTTCTCCGCGGGTTTCCGGCTGCGGCGTACAGACGTACGCC
>CALLDL010000071.1 GCA_937998305.1 uncultured Desulfobacterales bacterium
CGAACCTCCTTTGATTAAGGACTGCTGAAAACATCTCCTTCAAATTGAATAATTTTTCTTCTGCTTATAGTGAATTGTGCCGTTAGTGTCAAACAAGCAAGAAGTCAAATTTTTTTCGTGTTTTCGCATTTTCGCTTGCCCAGTAAAACCTTGAATTGTTTAACCGGTGTGCTTTGGTGATAGATATACTTTTGATTAAGGCTTATCAAGGCAACAGATTTCCAAATTAGAACCCTGAAATCATAAATACTCAGAAAATTCAGTTTTTATGACCTCATAAAGTTCTTCTCCAATCGCCAGACCGAGATCGATAAATTGGGGGCCAAATTTTTTCCCGGTCGGCGTTCTGAAAGTGGCTTTAATCGTCTCCAGTTTCTCCATACCCTGGGGGTAGCCATCCATAAATTTGTCCAGCGGTGGGTTAAAATAGGATACCATGTCCCAAAGGGTATCGTGGAAATTATCCGGGCCCCAGCGAAATTTATCTGCATCATAAAGGCAATTGGAAAGCAACTCTCCTTCGGGTGTATCCACATCGATATTGTCTTTAAAAGCTTCATGGTTTTGGATTGCGCCACAAATGTTCTCAATTTCTTCGGGAGAAAACGGATATTTTTTCAGCACCTTTTTTGCATAGGTGGCCGCGTGGGCTGAGTGATCTTTTCTTTTACGCTTGATGTCATGCAACAAGCCGGCGGTCTGCACCAAACATACCAAACGGCAAAGACGGTCTTTGTCATAACCACTTAGTTGAGCTTCGATATGCACTAAGGTACCCGCATCGTGGGATACCTTCACAGCATGCATCAAGCCGTGTCCGAAATCATCTTCCAGGGTTCCGGCAACGAAAGAAAGCAGTTTTTTGACGACAAGGTCACTGTCAAATAACTTTTTTGAGGCCTCATAGGCCAGGCCATGATCATGATAGAAATCCGGGGTGGGATGACGCAAAATGATCTGGCGGGCGCGTCGACGAATTTGATGATAAATTGGCTGCATATGAGGGAGTGTTGGGGTTTTGGAGATATCTTGATTTTAGATTTTGGAATTTGGATTGCGGATTTGGAATGTTGGAGAACGAATGCGTATCTGCTCAGTCTGTTATTAAATCTAAAATCCGAAATCTAAAATCCAAATTATGAATAGCTCCATTAGTTCTGTTTCTAACAACACCGATGTGAATACAAGGTTCGTTTTTCGAAAGGTAAATCTTAATCGAGAATACGCGTTTACGCGTAAACGAGACGATTATATCTCAGACAGGGAAAATGGCTTGCCACAAACTCTCCACTTTCCATCTTCTTTGACAAGGGTGAGGGTTTCATCAACTTTATGAGTTTCGATGAGAAAAAACAATTTTCCAATTATAGCATAAACAGGGTTAATGGAGCGTAGCCGCTCACCGGTAATTCTGACCTTGGCGTTGTTTTCATCCGTCATCTTGATTTCGGTTATGACGTGGAAAAGCTGGTTTTTCATATAACCCGGCGCAAAGCCCATTGCTCTTGCCTTTTTGGCGGAATGATACAGATACCCGCCCACAATATCGGCCTCTTCATCCTCAGAAAGTTCACTGCAGAGCCGCTCCGCCATTGAAGCGCCGTCCAGAAGGAAATATGCTTTTGTGAATTCAACCGCCGCTTCTGCGGGGCTATCCACCTTGCCGACAGAGATCAGAATCACCTGCAGAATGACAGCAATCACGATCACTGACCCAAAAATCATAATATTTTTACCGGTTAGCATTTATTTAGCCTCCTTCAAACCTTCCTAAAAGATAATCCGAGACCGCGCCGGCCATGGTTTTGGTGATCAAAACCCAAATTGCCCGATGACCCATTTCGAATCGAAATTGAACCATCGCCGGCATTGATACGGATACCCGATTCAAACATTTCCACTACCACAAAAATATTGTCGCTGACAAGAATTTTTAAATCATAAGTCGAGTTTCTTTGGGTGGTTTGGATTGCCTAAATCGATTGATTGGGCTATCATCAGGGGCACCAGGGAGGTACCAGCAAAACAGTGGATTCGGTCAAAGATGAACTGGATTAAATGTTGTGACCAGCCAAAACAAAAAGGATTGAGGGGGAATGCAGATGGGATCCGAAAACGAAAATATCTTCCGTCACATCCAGAATGCAGTGATCTATTCGTGGGCTGGGTTCAAAGCCGCATGGGATAATGAGATGGCTTTTCGAACCGAAACCATTGTGATTGCACTTATGATGCCCATCGGCATCTGGATCGGCGAAACGGCGGTGCAATGGGCGTTGCTTATCGGCTCCAGCCTGCTGGTTCTAATTACCGAGTTGCTGAACTCAGCCGTAGAGAAAGTGGTGGACCGCATCGGTACGGAACATCACATTTTGTCCAAACAGGCAAAGGATTTGGGCTCGGCAGCAGCTGCCGTGAGCATGCTGGCAGCCTTGATGGTTTGGGGTCTGATCACTTATGAGCGCTTCATGGGTTGATAGAAGCTAAACGGAATCCATTGAAAACATATCAGGCTTAGCGGTTTAGCGCAGGATGCATTTTTTGACCCATGGCTCGGCAACCGCTTTGAGCTGCATCAGTTCATCATCGGTATATTCGTAGTTGGTTTCCCTAAAAAACTCAGGATTTAGCATTTCACTTTTGT
>CALLDL010000072.1 GCA_937998305.1 uncultured Desulfobacterales bacterium
TAAAACCAGCGGAGCGAAGCGACTCCATAACTTTAGGCACTTTAGATCACTTTAGGCACTTTTAACTTGTCTGGCTTTCAGGGAAACAGCCCCTTTTAGGGGTAAACCAAAGCCTGGTCCTTTGGGCCAGGATTCTTTACTCTTCTAAAGCCTTGTCAGATTTCAATTTGTACCAATAAAGCGAACGCAAATGATTCAAGTAGAAAAGTTGCTGTCTGAGAGACAATTTACTTTCACCAAGCATCCTGGTACGAAAATGGATGGGAACCTCCTTGATATTTCGTGGGCGGCCCTTCACGATAAGTTCAAGTCCGATTTTATAGCCAACCGGCGACAGATTTTCGCATCTTTCCCACAGCGATCGCGGCAGGGCAAAAAATCCGGACATCGGGTCACTTACTGAGGTCAGGTCTCTTGCGAGCAGCGAGGCAAATTTCGAATTGAGTAAACGATAAACTGTCCAGCGGTCATCGGTACCCCCGCCAGGGATGTAACGGGAGCCCAATACGAATTCGGCCCCGTCCTGAATCATCTTGTAAAACAGGGGTATCGAGGTCGGCGGATGTGAAAGATCAGCATCCATCACCACAAATACCGGAGCCCTGGCATGGGCAAACCCATCAAGCACTGCTGTTGCAAGCCCCCGCTTATTTTTTCTGACCACCAATTTAAGTGGCGCACCTTCTCGGCTAAGCCTGTCGCAAATTTTGATAGTACCATCCCGACTGTTGTCGTCAATAATGATTATCTCCCAATCAGAAAGGACAGGTTCAAGGGCAGTGGTAATTTCTTTCACCAGGATCGGGATATTCATCGCTTCCCTCAAGGTAGGAACAATGATGGATAGCTCACATTTGATCATATAAGGGTACCTATGATACGGTTCACACTGGGTTGAAAGTTAACATCCATTTTGAAGTAGTTACCACTTTGTTCGATCTTAAAAGCCGGGTCCTTCCCCGCCAAGGCGGGATTTTCGATGGGCCAAGCCTGTCCCGCATTGCGGGGGACGCTTTACTTTTCGGCATAGTTCAACTTGCCTTCGGCTGATATCGTAAAACGGGTTGGGCAGATTTGCCTAAAAAGCTGAAAACAAAAGTTATAGTTAAGGGTTTTCCATCTTGGTGTTCTTTAAATGATTCATAGCGCCCGATTTTGGCGCTCGATAGCCGTAACAGTCGACCAGATAAACATTACGTTCCCGTTTGCCGATATTCAGAATTTTCAGATATCTGGGGTCCCCGATTTGGTTGAAATAGGTCTGCAGTTTCTGTGAGGATAGGAGCCGCAGATCCGGCAGCACTGCAATTGCCGGCCGTCCATCCAAGGCTTTCAAATCAGTCCAGTAATGATATCCCAGTCCAGGATATCCAACGGCAAACCAATTAACAGTCTCTTTCGGACGCTGCGTGTAAAATCCCAGTTCGGAGGCTAAATAAAATTTGTCGATGCCCAGAATAAAAGGTTCTTGGCCAGTTTGAGATGCCAGCTCTGTTTTCGCCTCCTTCACCAGCGTTGCCAGCTGGCGCCACCCCCCAGCCTGGGTTGCGCTCAGTTTCCTGGGCACTCCCCACGTAAGACTCGAAAGTGCCAGAACAATTATCACCACGCATAATGAGAGCGACAATGCCCCAGCGACTCGCCAGCAGCGCGCATAAAGCAGATTAGATTGGTTAAAGATACCTTCTCTGAAAAACGCTACGGATGCCGGAAGCATCGAGAGATATGCCGGGGCCGTCCAGTTGACGTGAACCTTTGTTTTGAAGCTGGCCAGAAAAAAAACAAGAAAGAGCGGCAGAAAAAACGAAACGGCGAAATTCCATTGGTCCTGTCGGTTGAACCATCCGCGTTTTATAGCGTGCCAGGTTGCTGCCGCTAACAGGATAAAAATTGCCGGCGTGAGAATGCCTAATTGGAACAGCCAGAATTCCGATACATACTTTATCATCTGGGGAGTTTGTCCGGCAGTCCTGGTCGTCTGAAACAGAAATGACACCCAATCGTACTTGGCGTTCCAGATAATCACCGGGCTGAATACAAGCAATCCTGTCAACAATGCGATCCACGGTTGCGCTCGAAATATCCAGTAACGGTGGGAAGGTGCGGCCAATAGAAATATCAGCAGGCTGGGGGCCAGCAGCAAAGCAGTATATTTTGAGAGTAGAGCGAAGCCGAAACTTGCCCCGGCCAGCACCCAGTATGCTGTGTATCTCGTCAGTATTGCTTTCGAAAGGAAATAAAGTGTAAGTAGCCAGAAAAATATGAGGGGGCCATCAGGAAAAGCCAGCCATCCCGTACCCACATAGATAGGAAGGAGGTTGAACAATAAAAAAGCCCAAAGGGCCGTGTGCCGTCCGAACCATATCCTCCCGATCAGGAACATAAGTATGCTCCCTCCCATCGACAAAATGATGGTAGCGATTCGAACACCTATTTCGATATCGCCAAACAATGCCGTCCCAAGCTGAATCGTCCAGGCTGCCAAAGGTGGGTGGTCATAATAGCTCAGGGCAGGGTGCTGTGCATAAGTCCAATAGTACGCTTCTTGGGGCAGAAGTTCCATCTTGCCTGAACACCACAACCGCAGACCGAAGAAGAGAATTACCACGCATAAAACAGCAGTCGTTAATAGGCGGTTTACTGGTTCTCCATTCTTTTCAATATCTCGTTGTGGATGTGTATTTTTGTTATTATTCAATTTCAGCTATCCGTTTAAAGCCGTTCATAATCCGCACACATGGGTTACTTCCACTCCAAAAATTGAAGATATCAGCCTTTCGATTCTTCCAAATCAAATTTAGGTCGGGACAGATAAAAATACCAAGCAGGATAAAAACAAGACAAAATTAGCCCAAAGCATTTGATATCAACTATGCCAGGTGAACCTGCCGAACGGCGATAATATTTGGCAGCTTACTTAAATCATGAATAACCTTTTCGTCTGCCGGGGTGTCGATATTTACCAGACATATGGCCCGGTCGCCGCGTCTTCCAAGTTGAAAACGGGCGATATTGATGTTATGGCGGCCAAGGGTTGTTCCCACATTTCCGATAACCCCCGGTTTGTCAATATTTTGAATCACAATCATCCATCCTTCAGGGATGGCATCCAAGTATATTTCTCCAATTTTTACGAGTCTCGGATATTTTTTTTCATAGATTGTTCCCCAGATTTCGTCGATCTCTCCTTCATGACCTTCAAGTTTCATCCGGATCAAACTGGTAAAATCATGCGTTGTCGAACTGATGGTTTCATGGACATGGATCCCCTTGTCTTGGGCAAGGGCCGGCGCGTTGACATAGTTTACCGGCTTGTCGGTAAAAGAACCAAGGAGTCCTTTCAGGGCGGCATGTGTCAGCGGGCGTGTGTCTAATTTGGCGACACTGCCGCTGTAACTAATTGTGATATCATGAATTTTTCTGACAAGCTGTCCCATTAGGGAGCCCATTTTTTCAGTCAGATCCAGAAGGGGGCGGAGCTGATCCATTACTTCCATGGGGAGTGACGGAAAATTGACGGCATTGGTGATAATGCCGCCCAAGAGATAAACGGCCATCTGGTTGGCAATCATTTCCGCCACTTTTACCTGGGCTTCTCCTGTGCTGGCGCCCAAATGGGGTGTAAAAATGACATTTGGATGCTGAAGGATGGGAAGGTTCGGTTCCGGCGGTTCCTGGGGAAGTACATCAAGGGCTGCGCCGGCGACATGTCCACTTAAGACGGCCTGGTAAAGATCATCAATTTTGACGATTTCTCCCCGGGAACTGTTGATTATTCTTACCCCCGGTTTCATCTTATGAATGGTCGTTTCATTGATCATGCCCACCGTTTCCTGGAGACGCGGCACATGAAGTGTTATAAAGTCTGAACGTGCAAGCAATTCATCCAAGGGAACAAGTTCCACATCAAGGGCTTTTGCCGCTTCCTCGCTAACATAAGGGTCGGCTGTAATGACCTTCATTTTCAAACCCTTAGCACGATCCGCCACCACCCTGCCGATATGACCAAGGCCAACGATTCCCAATGTTTTTCCGGTTATTTCAATGCCTGCCAGCTTCTTCTTTTCCCATTTCCCTTCGCGAATAGATGCCGTTCCCTGGGGAATGTTTCTGGCCAGGGCCAGCATAAGAGATATGGTATGCTCTGCAGTGGTAATCGTATTACCACCGGGAGCATTCATAACCACGATTCCATGTTTTGTGGCAACCGGCACATCGATATTGTCGACCCCTATGCCGGCCCGGCCGATAACCTTGAGCTGCCCGGCGTTTGTCAATACCTCTTTTGTGATCCGGGTTCCGCTTCTAATTGCAAGGCCATGGAATTCACCGATAATCTTAGACAAAACCTTTGGATCGGATGTTGCTTTGTCATTATCGACGACAACTTCTATTTTTCCGGTTGCTTCAAGTACTTTTTTTGCAGCAGGGGACATATTGTCCCTAACCATGACTTTGTACATCGCTCACTCCTATTGGGCTTTTTTCCAGAAAGGGGACAGTTCTCGCAACCGCTCAATAATCGGCGGGAGTTTTTCGATAATAAAGTCGATTTCCTCTTCAGTATTATATATGCTGAGGCTGAAACGGATCGAACCATGAGCCGCAGTAAAGGGTACTCCCATGGCCCGCAGAACATGGGATGGCTCCAGTGAACCGGATGTGCAAGCCGATCCGGATGAGGCACAGATGCCATACTCGTCCATCATTAAGAGAATGGCTTCGCCTTCTACGTACTCAAATGCGATACTTGTGGTGTTTGGTAGGCGATTCTCTATATCACCGTTAACGATTGAGTTGGGAATGCGATTTAATAGTTCGGTTTCAAGTTTGTCTCTTAACCGTTTAACTCTGATGCTTTCATCCGACAGGTTGGCGGCGGCAAGTTCACTTGCTTTTCCCAGTCCGATAATGGAAGCAACATTCTCGGTTCCGCCCCTCCGGCCTTTTTCCTGATGGCCTCCAATTAAAAAAGGTGAATATTTGGTTCCTTTTCGAACATACAAAGCGCCTACGCCCTTTGGCCCGTGAAACTTATGCCCTGAAAGGGAGAACATGTCCACATCAACGTTTTTAAGATCTATCGGAATTTTTCCAACCGCCTGAACAGCGTCCGTATGGAATACAATCTCTTTTTCCTTTAAAACCCCTCCAATTTCTTCGATGGGGAAGATGACACCGGATTCATTGTTGGCCCACATGATGCTGACAATGGCGGTATCCTCACTAAGATTTTTATACAGATAATCCAGGTCGAGCCGCCCTTTACGGTCTACGGGCACAAATGTTACCCGGTAGCCGTTTTTAGACAGATACTCAAAGAGATTCTTGACTGCCGGATGCTCAACCCTGGAAGTTAAAATATGTTTTTTGTCAGGATTCGATAAAATCGCGGCCCGGATGGCAGTACTGTCACTTTCCGTTCCACAGCTGTTAATTATAATTTCCTCCGGAGAAGCTCCCAGAAGTCCGGCCAAACGCTCCCGCGCTTCAACGATCTTGTGTTCCACCATACCGCCGAATGTATGCATGCTGGATGGATTTCCGTAAAATTCATTAAAATAGGGAAGCATTTCTTCCAGCACTTCCGGCGCAACCTGTGTCGTGGCATTGTTATCGACATAAATGACCTTCACTGTTGCACCTCCTCTACCAGGAGTTCAGGGGCAACCAATTCCCTGAGTTTTGACTCGACATAATGCTTGAGCGTAATTTGGGATGCGCTGCAGGTGGCACATGTTCCATGCAGTTTCACAAGAACGTTGTTTCCATCCACGTCCACAAGTTCGATATTGCCGCCGTCTTTTTTCAGTGCCGGTTTGATTTCACGTTCTAATGTCTCTTCAATCAGTTTGATTTTTTGAATATTGGTTAAACGGATGACTTTTTTCTTTGCCTTGATTTCACGGCCGAGGGTTGAGTCGATAATTTCCTGAATATTTTCATGGCAGTTTTCGCATCCACCGCCGGCCTTCACATAATTGGTCACATCTTCAATAGAGTTCAGACTGTTTTCTGTAACCGCCCGTTTTATTTCAATGTCGGTTACACCGAAGCATTCACAAACAATTTTACCTTCGACCTTCTTTTCGGCTTCCCCACGATAATTTGTAATTGCCTTCTCAAGGGCGTCACGTCCCAATACCGAGCAGTGCATCTTTTGTTTTGGCAGGCCACCCAAGAATTCTGCAATTTTATCATTGGTGATTTTTTCAGCTTCTTCCAGCGTAAGGCCTTTAATCATTTCTGTCAGGGCCGATGAAGAAGCAATGGCGCTTGCGCAGCCAAAGGTTTGAAATTTTGCATCTTTGATCTGTTTATTTTCATCCAGCTTAAAATAAAGCGTCAGGGCATCCCCGCAAGCCAGGGATCCGACCTCTCCGACGCCGTCGGCATTCTCAATCACGCCCACATTTCGAGGATTGAGAAAGTGATCTTTCACCGTTTTTGTATATTCCCACATGGTATCCTCCTGTGTTTGATATAATTCAAATTATAACCAAGCTTATATTAATCATTTTATTTGAAAAGAAAAGTTCAATATCAAATTATGACCGACTTACTAACGGAATTATAAAATCAGGGTAAACGCAATATGTGTGACGTCATTTTTTTTGGTTTTTACCATAAGAATTCTGTAGAACGTTTAAGCCAAAGTATACATAATGAAGGCCGGAAGCTATGGTAAGGCCTGCCGTAATCCAGAACAGCGACCATTTAGTTATTTGAATTCCTGGAATGTCCGGATCAATAAGGGTCAGGAGAATCGTTAAAAACTGTGCAACCGTCGTCCATTTGCTCACAAGGCTCGGATTTATTTCTATAGGAATATCCGTTAATGCAAAAACAGCGACGCCGGTGATAATCAGGATGTCACGGCTCAGGACGATTACTGCCAGCCAGCCGGGAATTATTTTAAGAACAGCCAGGCTTACAAAAGCAGACGCCAACAATAGCTTGTCGGCAATGGGATCAAGGTAAGCACCCAATACACTGTACTGATTAAAATATCTTGCCAGCAGGCCATCCAGTCCATCGCTGATGGCTGCAATAGTAAATACCAGAAGCGCAAAGTGAAACAGATCTTTTAGAAGGAAAATTACAAAAAGGGGCGTAAGCAAGATCCTGATAACGGTTAAAATATTGGGAATATTGATGCTCAATGATTTATGTTTCCATTTTAGAATTAACCGGGAATAAGCTCAACTCTCAAGTGATTCTTTGAAACTTCGTAAATGTTAATATCGACCGATCCATAGGATTTCAGCATCAAGGCGTCCGCGAGTGTTTTGGCTTTTCCCTTAAATTCAACGCTGATGACGGTCTCTTTGGCCTTCAATTCTTTTATCTGAAGATGCTTCACTCCGGATATCTTATTGATAATGCCGATGAACTTCTCAAAATTTGCCATATTGTCCGTACCTTCGACGACGATCCCTATAATGTTGGTCTGCTCATCTTTATTCTGCCAGGCATCAATGATCTGGCTGGCCAGTATTTCACCTGCAAGTGATCCGGCAGCAGATAGCGCTTTCCGGGCGCCTATTGTTTCATCGGCATTTGCTGTGACAGCACTCTGCGTTATGGTGGCGATTTCTTCACCTGTATCTGTCCGAATGGCACGTGCGGATACCACTCCCTTGAACGACCTTATGTTTTTTCCCATGATATTCTGTGCTTGATCTATAATTGTTTTACCGACAATGACGATATCCGCCTTTAAATTGAGACCGAGGTCGACGGCTTCCTCCTTATCGAGATCAGCTTTGTCGTATCCATCATCAATGCTTGTGTTTTGAGCGATACTCGGATGATCAAGCACTGGAAGCCCCATGCTTTTCATGGTTTCTATGAAAGCGCTGACCGAAAATGTTTCCCCTCCAACCGCTTTTTTCCCCCACCAGTATTTTGGTGAAGTGTCTTCAAGGTTTTGTTCTGAAACTAAAACCAGTATTATCGGCAAAGACTTTCCACCTGACATAATCCCGGCGTCTGACATAAGTTTTGTTAAGCCGGCGATGGAAACGTTTGCTTCCACCATTACCCTGTAAGAATCTTTAATCTTTACCTCTGCAAGCACTTTGTAGCCCTGAATGAATTTGCTGCTTTTATTATAAAGCGCTTCGTTGAAGCTTTGAAATGTTTTATGTAGAGATTCCGGTGGTATAAGGTCCAGTGCCACGCTCTCCACGGCGGATATCAGACTATTTTCAATGGCTTCTTTTCTTGCACGGGCAGAATTCTCTTTATAGATTTTACCGGCTCCGATGACCACAACGGTTTTTGTGGCAATCTGATCTTCAGCCTGAAGATTCACAGAATGTGCAAAGAAAGCATAAAGATAAAAGACCATAAAAATAAATCTGATTAAGGTTTTAGAAGACACATCCATATCTTTTTTACCTCCGCTCCTGACATTTATTTCAATGAATGTTATAATATTTACAAAGCTTCGCTAAGATATTTATCTTTTGATGAATTCGTAAAAAGTCGAATTCATCAGGTGTTTAGTATTTTGTTTTTTGATTAAAATATATGCTGTAATACCGTATTCTTAGATTATCAGATACTAAACACTAAATACAAAACACTCTCGTAAAAAGGTCGTTTTTTTGACTTTTTACGAGACCGTCAAGCTTGAATCAACAAAAATAGTCTATTCAAAAGTTCCGGAACAAAGTATAATCAGCAATCATCAACAGGACCTCTTTTGTTTTTGAATTTTGAAAGACGGCGAGTGCTTCCTTTGCATTTTGAACATATTCTGTAGCAAGATTTTGAGTATACAATTGGCCGCCGTACTTGTCTATCATCCTTATCAATGTTTTAAAATCGTTAACAGAGAAATTTTTGTTTTTTATTATGTTTTCCATGCGGGTTCGATCTTTTTCGTCAGCCGATTTGAGTGAATAAATGACCGGTAGGGTTAATTTTCCCTCTTTGAGATCTGCCCCCACTTCTTTTCCAAGTGTGACGGTATCTAATGTATAATCGAGAAGATCATCCACCATCTGAAAAGCGATGCCAAGGTTGAAACCATAATCTGACAGGGCGGTCTCTTTTAATAGTGGCACATTTGCGATCAGGGCTCCCGAACGACATGTTCCCTGAAATAGCACAGCAGTCTTACGTTTTATAATCTCCATGTATTCTGCTTCCGTGAGGTCCAAGCTGCCCTTTCTCATCAACTGATGAATTTCGCCCTGGGACATATTTTCTGTGATTCCTGATACGATCTTAATAACATCCGGGCGGTTTGTTTCAGCGGCAATGGCCAGTGATCGAGCAAGCAGAAAGTCTCCCACAAGGACAGCAGCAGCATTACCCCATATGGAGTTGGCCACAGGTTTACCTCTTCGCAACGTTGCTTCATCCACAAGATCGTCGTGCAAAAGGGTGGCGGCATGCAGATATTCAAAAATGGTTGAAAAAACCTTGTCATAGTCTCCTTTGTAACCGCAAATCCTGGCCGATAAAACCATGAGTAAAGGTCTTAAACGTTTGCCCCCGCTATACAATATATGCCCGGCAATTTGAGAGACCAGGTCTAAATACGGATTTAAGTTTTGCTTAAGGGCGAACTCGATTTCTTCAAGATCATTTTTTACCTGCATAAGAATTTTATGTTTTAAATCGTTCATACGACTTTTCCCTTGAGATCATATTCGAAAGCTTCCTCAATCCCAACATGAACAAAGGACCCGATATGTAGGTTCCTGGAATGAATATCGGTTATGCCGTCGACTTCCGGAGCTTGAAAAAATGTTCTACCTTTATACAGGTGATTTCCCATCGATTCTTCCACAAGGACGTCATAATTCTTGCCGATGTGCTTACGGTTATTGAGCAAAGATATTTTCTGCTGGACAGCCATCAGTCGATTGTATCGATCCAGGGCGATGCTTCTATGAATGGGGTCCGGGAGCTTGTTGGAAGGAAGATCTTCAGCGTCGGAATAGATGAATACCCCAAGGTTATCAAAACATATGTCCTGTATAAACGTTGACAGTGCTTCAAAATCTTTATCTGTTTCTCCGGGAAAACCAACGATGATGGCTGTTCTGAGCGCTGCATCAGGAACGTTGGATCGAATGTTGTCAAAGAGCCGATACAGATCTTCAGATGTATAATTACGCCCCATCTTCTTTAGAATCCTGTCGCTGGCATGTTGAATCGGAACATCAAAGTAAGAACATATGTTCCGATGTTCGGCAACCGTTCGAATAAAAGAATCCTCTATGCTTTCCACATGTCCGTACAGTGTTCTAATCCATATATTATCGGATATTTCTGATATTTTTTCAAGCAGTCGATAGAGCGGTACAGGGGGGTGAAGATCCGTGCCATAATGGGTGGTATCCTGTGCAATTAAAATGAGTTCCTTGACTCCGGATAAGATCAAATCACGCGCTTCGGAAACAATATCTTCGAGATGACGGCTTCTATGTTTTCCCCTGAGCTTTGGGATGATGCAATATGTACAGTGACGGCTGCATCCTTCCGCAACTTTAAGATACGCCATGTAAGGAGAACTCCGAACCCTCGAAGATTCCTCTTGTCCATAGGAAATGATATTGGGGTCTGGTAGGAAACACCTCCCAATATTCAGATCGTCGTTTGCAGCCGTTACAATTTTATCAAAAGCACCGGTACCTAAGAACACGTCGACTTCCGGCAGTGTTTCGACCATGGCTTCCCTGAAGCGTTCCGGGAGACATCCGGTAATGATGAGACGTCGGCAGGTTCCGTTGCTTTTGAATCTTGCAAGTTCCAGAATGGTGTCGATGGATTCGTTGACCGCGGATTCAATAAAACTGCACGTATTTACAATGATTGTGTCGGCGTTTTGTGGATCTTGTGTGATGCGCCATCCCGCTTTTATCAATCGACCCAGCATCACCTCGCTGTCGACGAGGTTTTTCGCACAACCCAAGCTGGCCAAATAGAGTTTCATGAATATCCTTGATAAAAATTACATCCATTAAAATATTGTAACACTTTAGCTTTTTGAAAACATTACCGCTTCAGGTATAATTAAATTTTGGCTGAAAGAATTCGTGAATAAGGGCTCGTAATGAAAGAACCTGCCCGGGCTATTAATAAAAGTCTCTGCTTTAACAGGGGGGCATCCAAAAAGTTAAATCGCCTATGGTTCTTTCAAAACGATCCCTAATCCACTCAGACAGCTTCCAGCAAAAATTTAATCATACCTGAAGCTCCTTTGAAATCGATTTGTTTCAAGCGCCCTGTAACTATTAAAAAATGTTAAAGGCTCCCGGAAGGTATCGGCAGCCTTTAAAGGGCATAAAATTTTGTTACGAGATTAGAACCGTATGGAATCATATTTGGATGAAGTGTTCATTATTAAAAGGTTTATTACCCCCCTTCAGTCGAACCAAATCAGCCTTTTAATTTTCTAATTTCTTCTGTAATTAAGGGAACTATCTCAAAAAGATCTCCCTGTAAACCGTAATCGGCTTTCGAAAAAATGGGTGCTTCCGGATCTTTGTTTATGGCCACAATGACATTGGATGACGACATTCCGGCAAGGTGCTGAATGGCGCCGGATATGCCGCAGGCAAAATAGAGATTCGGAGAAACGACCTTCCCGGTCTGTCCCACCTGATCCGAGGAGCTTCGCCAGCCTTCATCTACAGCCGATCGCGATGCACCGACAGCACCCTTGAGCACCTGAGCCAGTTCCTCTATGACAGCAAAATCAGGACCACCCATTCCTCTTCCCCCGGACACGACCGTATCCGCTTCGGTAAGTTCAACTTTGCCGGTATCAAGATGCTTTTCAATGAATTTCACTAGGGGGGTACCGGTATTGACCTCAAACTTTTCAATAGACCCGGTTCCGGCAGCACTGGCGATGGTCATGGCATTGGGTCGAATGGCTAAGATTTGCGGTTTTCCGCTGAGCACGACATCTGCCAGAATTTTTCCGCCGTACATATAACGGGTTGCCATTAGGTCATTGTCTTCAAAACGAATGGCAACACAATCCATGGCAAGCGGGGCGTTCAGGCGTGCACTCAGACGCGCTGCAATATCTCTTCCTTGGGTGGATGCGCCCATTATCACGACATCCGGCGTTTCTTTGTTGATGACATCGGCGATGACATTGCCATATGTATCAGGCAAATATTCAAAAAGGGCAGAATTTTCTGCAACGATGATCCTGTCCGCCCCAAATTGCTCGAGTTCTTTTGAAATGTTTTCAATGTTATCTCCCAAAACAAGGGCGTTAAGTTCACAACCCAGATGATCAGCGATACGCCGTCCTTCACTTAATGCTTCGAAAGTCACTTTTCGGAAAACACCCTCTATTTGTTCTGCGATTGCTAAGACATTCTGTGCCATATTCATCTCCCTCATTAAAGGACTTTTGCTTCTTCGTGTAAAATTTTGACAATTTTAACCGCTTTTGCCTGTGCAGAGTCGCCTTCTATCATTATTCCGCCTTTTCGCTCCGGAGGTGTTTTCAATGAGACGATTTTTGTTAACGGCTTCCCAACGGTTGCAGGATCGAGCCCGATGTCCGTTATGGTTTTCATATCAATGGGTTTCTTTTTCGCTTTCATGATTCCCGGAAGAGAAGCATAACGGGGCTCGTTTATTCCGCGTTGAGTTGTAAAGAGGACTGGCAGTGGTGTTTCCAAGATAGCAGTTCCACCTTCGACGGTTCGATGGCATTTTATTTTACCATTGGCAATTTCCTGTTTGATCACCATAGAAATATGAGGAATATTCAAAAATTCGGCTGTTGCCGGTCCGACCTGGAAGTTGTCATCATCAACCGCCCGCTGACCGGCGATGATCATATCAAAAGGGGTTTCTTTGAGCACTGCGGATAAAATTCTTGCTGTTGTTAACCCATCATAAACATCTCCATCAGGTACATTGACCAGTATCCCTTTATCTGCACCCATTGCCAGGGCGGTTCTGATGGCTTCAACCGTTTTTTCCGATCCCACAGAAAGGATGGAAACCGACCCCTCATGTGCTTCTTTTATTCGAAGAGCCTCTTCAACTGCGAATTCATCATAGGGATTGATGACCCACTTGATATCGTCACTTTTTATGGATACGCCGTCATCGGCAATCTCTATAAGTGACTCTGTTGCCGGAACCTGTTTTAGCAATACGACAATTTCCACTTTCGTTACCTTTCCTTTCTTGTAATGTATTGATAAAGTGTAACCCCTTAAAAAAACAAAAAAGACACATTCTTGAATAAAAAAAACTACAGGACTTGCATTTGGATGTCAATAAGATTGTAACCTGAACGGAGCGTTTTAAATCGTGTCATTGCGTGTTTTTAAAAAAAATAAGTCATTCTCTCGACAGGTTGTAATGATCTGCAAATAGACATGTTTCGATCCATTGGGTGAAGACTGTTTTAATAAATAATGACACCATTTAAAACCCTTCGGGATTGCCTATCTTATCGCAGTTCCTCGCTGACAGGGGATCTTCGACCTGCGTTGAAGCGCACTCGCAATAATACACGATGGCCTCATGCGCTTTGTTTTGGATCTGCAGCAACCTCGACAATCGCTCAACTTGGGCGTTAGTAACTTTTTGATGGTATGATTAGAAGTTAAGAAAATACTTGTTGCAAATTAGTCAAGCCTGTACAGGAGGTTTTATTCCGGTATAAAGTCTTTTGAATAGTGATCGATCAGGTCGCCGTTCTCTCTTTTGACGACGATGAAGCATTCTGTGTTGTCCAGACGGTTGACCAAATCGAGCCCCTTTTTATGACCGAGAACCATAACGGCAGTTGCAAGTCCGTCTGCAAAGGTGCATGTGTTTGCTATAATCGAGACGCTGACGACGCCGTTATCGACAGGGTATCCATTTCTTGGGTCTATGACGTGAGAAAAGCGTTTTTGATTGACTTCGAAATAATTCCGATAGTCGCCACTTGTTGCAAAACCCTTGTCTTGTAAATCGACAACCTTATAGACCTGATCAACGGGTGCATTTTTTTGGGGTCTGTTGATGCCGATTCTCCAGTTTTTGCCGTCTCTACGGAAACCCGCCGCAAAGACCTCCCCCCCGATTTCCACAAGGAAATTGTGTATTCCATTGGCCCGGATCAGTGCCGCCAACTGATCAACACCATAACCTTTTGCAATGGAGGCGAGATCCAGGGTTACGGTTGCATTTTTTTTGGCAAGATAGTGACCGGCAAATATTTCAATATTATTGAATCCAATATTGGATAAAAGCGCCGTTATTCGTGATTTTTCGGGAACTGTGCGTTTGTTTTCAGACTGGCCGAATCCCCAGAGGTCCAAAAGCGGCTTGACGGTGCCGTCCCACGCGCCGCCGGTCTCTTCATATATCGTCTTTGCAACGGTCATGACGTTGTAAAAATCTTCTGAGATTCTAAATTTTTCACCAACGTTTTGATGGGCGTTGAAACGGCTTATTTCACTGTCCTTTCTGAAAGTGGACATGCTTTTATTGATCTCATCTAGACGCATGTCAATCTGACCTTTCAGGTCCTTTGTATTTGTGAATAGACCGGCAACAGCTTTAATATGGTAAGTAGTGCCCATGGTTTTTCCTGAAAACTCAACTTCCTTTTTCAGGCCACAACCGGCAAATAAAAGCACAAAGAAGATTAAAGAGATTGTTTTAAAAAACGTTGAAGACGAATTAACAGTGTGCATGATTCTCTTGTTAAGTTTCATTATATAAACCGAAAAGCTCGAAGCACGAATATCGAATAAATTCTAAATTAGATGTTCAAATGTCCAAACTTCAAATAGGGTGTTCCATTACATAGTGCTTATTTTGTTTTGGTCATTTGAATTTGGATATTCGGATTTCGGATTTGCGTCATTAAAATTTCTGCTATTACAAACATTGATAAAATATTGTCGATATCGCTCCAATAATCGTTCCATAGATTTATCAGCAAATTCTCGGGAGTTGATTTCCAGATAGCATATCGATGATTCTAGTTCCGCCGATTCGGGTCTGCATGACCACCTTGCCGCAATGATCGGAAACCACTTCTCCGATAATGGAGGCATCTTTTCCGTAATCATCCTCTTGGATTACGGAAAGAACCTCCTTGGTATGATCGGCATCGACAAAAGCGATGAGCTTTCCTTCATTGGCAACATAAAGGGGATCAAATCCTAAAAGTTCGCAGATGCTTTCGGTCTCGTTTTTAAGGGGAATCTTTTCTTCAAAAATTCGAATGCCGACATTGGATTTGCCGGCGATTTCATTTAAAGCCGTCCCCACGCCGCCGCGGGTCGGGTCTCGAAGAACGTGAATATCCTTGCATGCCGAAAGCATCCGCGACACCATATGGTTTAACGGTGCTGTATCTCTTTTAAGGGAAGAATCAAATGTCATACCTTCGCGTTGGGTCAAAACGGTCATCCCGTGGTCGGCGATGGTTCCGCTGAGGATAATTTTATCTTTTGGCCGGGCTCTGTTGCCGGAGATGTTCACATCTTGAGGTATCTGCCCGACCCCGGATGTATTAATGAAAATCTTGTCGACCGCACCTTTGGGTACCACTTTAGTGTCGCCGGTGACCACTTTCACACCGGCCTTTTCTGACGCAGTGCCCATACCTTTGAGTATTTTTTTAAGATCAGCCATTGAAAAACCTTCTTCAATGATCAAACCGACACTAAGATAAAGGGGTTTTGCACCACACATGGCCAAATCGTTGACTGTTCCGTTTACGGCCAGATCTCCGATATTTCCACCCGGGAAAAAAATAGGGTCCACCACATAGGTATCTGTTGAAAAGGCAAGGCGGTTCCCGTCAATATCAAGAGTTGCGCCGTCATGCAAAGCAGCAAGCATGGGGTTATCAAAAATGGGGAGCATTAGATCCGTAATAAGGTGGTGGGACATGCTTCCGCCACTGCCGTGATCCAGTAAAATGGTATCGGTTTTCATTATCATACCTTATTCACAGGTTGTTTTTGCCTTAAAACAAAAGCTGATAACGACTTGCCGCTACCCGTTCGAGCAGCTGCAGAAACATGAAAGATACATAGCAGTATTCAAAAAACGGATAATAAGAAAGGCAGGGCCGAATTAATGACCCTGCCTTCGTTTATTAAGCTAAGGTTGATCATAAAGCATATAGCTGGTTTGGTGTTTATTTAATCTGTTCCTAATGGGAGTACACCTGCCTTAACTTCTTTAATTTCTCCAATATTTTCCAGCAGCTCCTTGATTTGACTGGATATCTCCATTTCTAAAGACAAGTCCGATTCAACGCTTACAAAGACAACTGCATCTTTGCATTTTACATTAGCTTTAGGAAATTTATGTACTATAGCTGAATAAGCTTTAGCAGCTAAAAACTTATCGTTTGAAATCATTCGAAATTCAGGAGTTGTCTGAAAACAGGGTCGATTTGCGATATTAAACAGAACCTCGACCGCATCATTCACCTTTAAATTGTCAATTTGTAAGACAACATCATAAAGTTCACAATTATGAGTATCGATTCCATAAAGGCTTATGCCCCATTTTCGCCTTTCTTCATCGTCTTTTATCAAGAGGTAACGTGCCTCTTGTTCGGAAATGTTCTCGCGTTTCATTTCCTCATTTATTCTTTCCTCTATTGTTGAGTTAATTCTAACTTTTAGAACGTTTGGGATTCCTTTGGCAAAATAATGCCCTGCTAGTCCATGATAGATTACGTTGTCTTTTTGAATATACCCTAAAAAAACTTCGTGAATGAAGGCGGTAAACTTTTCTTTTCCATATTGGAAACGATTAAAAAAAGAAGGTGCATCATGAAGTGCTCGGATAAGCTTTGCTTCTTTTACATTGAATTGGTTTGAAGCTTGCAAGAGAATCTCTCTTGAAATACAGTCATACTCTAACTTTTGAGCGAGTTTTTCTGCAATCTCTTTCCCCTTGCTATATGAACCTCTGGAAATTGTAATCACACCCATATAGACCTCCCTTTAATAGTCAGAAATATTCCTATGGAAATTATAAAGTCAATCACCATTAAGAAATTACTTCAATAATTTCAGTATCATAATCACACAACATTAAATACAGTGAAACCTTAATACCTTATCTTTAAAAGTTTAAACAACAATAAATACTTCCACATTGTAATATTTTAATCAAGCGATATATGTTTTGATTTTATCTTAAAAGGTGAATTTTGAATTGTGGAAATAGGATGAGGTATTAATATAAACTATTTTGGATCATCTCCCGATGAGTTGTAGTTAATTGAGGGGTCGGGGAGTTTTTCTAAATAGTCGCTCCATGGATAATCTTTTTTTAAACCGCGTGAACTCGTGGCAAGGGTTCGTAAAGAAAGAGCAGGAATCAATCTTTGAAAAATTTAACTGGGCCCCGATAGCGGGATCTACGTTTCACTCCGACAGGCAAGGGGTCAAGGATTCAAGGGTTCGAGTGAAATGCTTTAAAAACCACTGAAGGATCCAAGGGGTCGAGGGTCCAAGGGTTCAAGTGAAAAGTAAAAAAATATTCAAAGAAAGCAACCTATATATTGACAGCTAAAGATTTAGATTTTATTGATAAAAGAGAATTGGGTACACTAAAAAAAGACATCGCAGAAATCGAAAGAATGTTAAAAGCGCTAATAAAGTCTCTACTAAA
>CALLDL010000073.1 GCA_937998305.1 uncultured Desulfobacterales bacterium
GGGGGGGTCTTTATGGAAAAATTGAATCAGACTGGCATGGCGGCAGGTCGGGCAAAACAAAATCACGCCTCGGCCGTGAGTTGAATCGGATTCCCAGGAAAATTCGCTGGCCTCGAAATGGGTCAAAGCCGTTTCCCATTCCGCAGAAACCGGTTCAGGCTTAAGCGATTTTCTAACCTGCTTTTCTTGAAGAGATGCTAAGCGTTTGAGGTGGGCCTGATGGGAAAATTTACCTTTAACCGGAGTCCATTTGATCTCCATTGCCGGACCGGATTGGTCCTCGATTAGAAGGTAGCGGATGCCGATCTGGCCCAGCTGCCAATCGGCAGGGATTTTGAAGCGAATGCCGTACCAGGCGATTTCTTTCCATTGATTCAGCAAAGCTCCTCCAATTTAACCGATATCATTCAACTGATTTAGGGAACGTCGAAATTTTAGTAATTTCGTGAATTAACCTTTGCTGAATATGTTCTAGCGCGGCAGGAAAAGCTCCCAGCCGCTCGTTTGGGGCTTGACGGCTTTCCACTCTCGCTGTCGAAGTCTTTCCCGGTAGTCGAGTTGCTTGTTTTTATAACACAAAAGATCTTTTTCCATCAGGGTCGTATTGGTGAGTTTGACCGAATTACCAATTTTTTCCTGTTCATCCTTGGAGTTGTGCTGCAGGATGAGGCTGATTTTATGGTTTTGCTGGTTGACAAAAGACCATTTCCAGGCATCCACTATTTTAAAAGCATCTCCCCGGTACTCATCAGGCTCACCAAATCGCTTTTTAAATTGCTTGAGCAAGTCTTTATAAAACTTCTTGCCTGAATCCGCATATTTTAATTTGATCCTGACAATATGGCCCGGTTGGTCGCAAGTGCCATAGGCGATCAGCCCGCTTTTAAACCCCTGGGTAAACTTGATTTCAACTTCTTCGATATTTTCAGCATAGCGCACCGGCAGGGTCGTATCCATGATTACCCGGTCTTCAAACTTCTTGATATCCTGATCCAGCACAAAGCCGCCCACCTGATTGGGGGTTTCCGCCAGCGCCATACCGGGGACCCATAACAGAATCACGGCAACAGCAATGACCACCCTTTTTTTCATAGCAACCTCTCTTTTTTTTGAAACGTTTATACCAGGCATCAGTCGGTTTTATAGTGGTTGTCAAAAAAACATTCCGCTATTCGAACGTTTTTTTCTAAAACCACTTATGCCGCGTTTCCTTAATTCGGAACAAAATTATGAAAAGCGGTATAATTCCCAAAATGGTAAACACCGACACTGCTTGCAGGCGTGGATAGAAAAAAGTGCTTCTTTTTTATATCGAATAAAGTCTTGATTGGCAAGCAGCTGAATTTTACCTCTCACCCGACTTTGATATTCACGAATGCCTTGTAAGATGATGGGTCCCGGGTATCATGGGTTCCAGTTAAGCGATCTTTTTGTTCATCACTCTTTTAATCTCGCGGATTTTTCCCAGAAAAACCGATTTTAAGTTTAAATAGGCGAACTTTATTTTAGCAGCCAGAGAGTCCGTAAAGACGGCATCTTTAACAATTCCATCAGGGGTGTGTCCAAATGCCATTAACCAGATAATATTTTGCAGCATCTGTCTTTTGGTTAACGGAAACAACTTGGGTGCAAAACCCCAGGTTCGAAATAATCGCTGCGCCAGCGTGTCAACGCTTGCCTCGTCTTCCTGAATGTGTCCGTCCGTTAATGCCTTTTGTGTTAACGGATAATATGGAAAATATTGAAGCGAATACAAATTAAAATGTAGTGGTTTCGGTAATTGGAGCAAAAGACCAATCGTCTCTTTCAGGGTGTCTTCGGTGTCATACGGAATATCCATAATTAAATCATAACGGATTTTAACGTCGTAATTGGCGATTTCATGGGCGAGCTTAATGATTTGGCTATTTTTGCCCGGGCGCTTGAATACCTGATTTCGGATCTGATCCGTCCCGGCTTCGATGCCGAATTTTGCACGGTGAAGGCCGCAATTAACCAATCGGCCGATGGTCGACGATTTTACCAGGGTCGGGTTATACTGGACCTTAAAAGGCAATCCAATCTCTTTGGGGTAGAGTGTTTCGAACTCACTCAGCCAGGATTCATCTATTCCAAAATTCTCATCATGAAACTCAACAATCTTTTTCTGGTTTCCCGGAATGGCTAAAACATCTTTCAATTCGGCAATCACATTGGGAACCGACCGTCTGCGATTGAAGTGCCCCATGTTTTGATACATGGGTCGCAGTAAGCTATTCACACAGTAGGTACACCTGAACGGACAACCTCGCGCCGGCATGATCGCCAAAATAGGCTCTAAGATGCTCGGATCATTTTGGATAATTTGGTTGGAGCCGATAAAGTAGAACGAATCTTTTGCGTAGGCCGGGAACGGAATGGAATCCAAATTCTGGTTTAAAGGCCGCATCGGATTTTTTGTGATGTGGCCGTTATTCTTTGACCATCAGTTCTCAATATGTTGATGGTCTTTCCCGTCTCTCACTAATTGAACCAGATCCGTCAGGGGGCCCTCGCCTTCACCTAAACATATCATGTCCGCTTCTTCGATGCTGGTTTCAGGCGATAAAGTTGGATGGATGCCGCCCCAAACGACAGAGGCCGCTGAGTTGTTTTTGACGATCTGGCTCAATCGTTTTGCAATAAAAACATAGGGTGAAAGGACACTCAAACCCACAATGTGCGGGTTGAGCTCACTGATTTTTTCTGCAAACAGCTCCTCCTCTTTCGCAGTGGGATATTTGAGGTCATTGGTATAATGATTCTTAAAAAAAATGGTGTGCGGATGAACGCCTTCAATATTTTCTAACAAGCCGTGCATCGTCCGGATAGAAAAGTTCTGATACTTGTATAAAGCAATCAAAACGACGGTGATTGGTTGAGTGGATGAGGGTTGCAGCATTTTGAGATCCTGATTAAAGTATACGGTCGGCAAAAGCCGAATATGCTTTCAAAATGTTAAATTAAGTGTTTATCCGGGGGAATCAAGGCTTCTTTTTGATTTATACCGCTTTCGATAATAATGTTCCCAATACGGACGGGCGGCGTAAGGGGTTGTAGAAAAAACCGTTTGAATACCGCAACCTTTTTTTGGAAACCACCGTGAGGCTGAACACGATGAGCATTAGTAGGCAAGTCGACCCAGGGACTTCAATATCAGTGTAACGCCCATGGCAAACATTCCGGTTAATCCCATACCGCAGGAAAATCCGGCCAGCAGTACCGGCGCATACTGGCGCCACATGGCGCCATATCGTTTCAGGAAAAAGAAGCGGCCCAACAACGCTCCGGCCACCTCCAGGAACATGGCATGCGGCAGGGTCTGGCCC
>CALLDL010000074.1 GCA_937998305.1 uncultured Desulfobacterales bacterium
GCGTTAGAAACCGCTTACCAACTTGCCGGTGTCGTAGATAAGGCTATAACAAACCACAATAAGGCAATACTTGTGAATATTAGCTCTACAATTTAATTTATCTCGAATGGTAGTGCTATGCGAATTAATACTCAGAAAATCTCTTTATTGAAATATTCAGCAGTTTGATTTTTACTAAATTGAAGGAGGGATTGTATGAAACTTTGTCGAATTATCGTAATATTTATAGCTGTTGTTTTTCTTTTCGGCTGTGCAGCATCGTCCAAAAAGATGAATCAACTAAACCTTGGTATGACTAAACAAGAAGTCATCGAAGCCATTGGTGAACCGACAAGCACGAGTGCTAAAAGGAATACAGAATATCTTAATTATAACCTGACAACAGGGGGGTTTTACACCAGTGTATACTACGTCAGGTTACTGGATGGAAAGGTGGAGGCTTATGGTCAGTCTGGTGACTTCAATTTAGGCTACTAAATCATGAAGAAATCCCAACACAAGTGTTCTTCTTAACCATTGAAAGGGAAATTATCAATGTTACATTTTCATCCGATCAGATTAAGGACAAATCGTCGCAGATCCATACTGCCAGTCTTTATTAAGATAGCAGCCGTTACTGGTATACTGCTCTCAATTTTATCAGGAGTCTCGGCAGCCGATAAAAAATCCCCGCAGGAGGACATCCTTTTGCAGCATAAGAAGGTGCTAGGTGATTTTGACAAGATGGTTCAACATCATACGATCCGTGCCCTGGTGGTCTTCAGCAAAACATTCTACTTCCTAGATCGAGGACGGCAGTACGGTATCTCCTACGAGGCGTTAAGAGAATTTGAAAAATCTGTCAACAAAAAGTTGAAGACCAAAACACTGAAAGTCCATGTAGTATTCATCCCCGTCAGTCGCGATGAACTCATACCTTCTCTGCTTAATGGCCTTGGGGATATCGCAGTCGCTAACTTGACCATCACAACCCAACGTCAGAAGCAGGTGGACTTTTCTAATCCTTTTTTGAGCGGGGTGAAGGAACTGCTCGTCACCGGGCCATCAACACCACCAATAAACAGTATCGACGATCTGGCAGGTAAGGAAGTTCACGTTCGTCGATCCAGCAGCTATTACGAAAGCCTGATTCAGTTGAACAGGTCTTTTAAACAGGCAAGAAAACCTCGGATGAAATTGATTTCTGCCGATGAAACGTTTGAAGATGAAGATTTACTGGAAATGGTCAACGCGGGGCTCATCCCGATGATTGTCATGGACAGTCACAAGGCACAATTTTGGGAGCAAATCTTTGACAATATAAAAGTTCACTCGGACATTGCCGTGAGAAACGGCGGCGAGATCGCCTGGGCCTTTCGTAAGAACAGCCCAAAACTTAAAACCGTGGTGAATGAATTTGTAAAAGGCCACAAAAAGGGGACGATGCTGGGCAATGTTCTGTTTAAACGATACCTGAAAAATACCAAATACGTCAAAAATTCCGTGTCCAAACAGGAGATGAAAAAATATAACGCAATGGTGCAACTTTTCAAAAAATACGCCGGTAAATATGATTTCAATTATTTAATGATAATTGCCCAGGCCTATCAGGAATCTGGTCTTGAAAATGGCAGGCGCAGTCATGCGGGTGCTGTCGGCGTCATGCAGCTGCTGCCGACCACAGCGGCAGATCCTAACGTCAACATTGCCGATATTGAAAAGTTGGAAAATAACATACACGCCGGCACGAAATATCTGAGGTTTATCATCGACCGGTATTATAAAGATGAACCAATGGATGATGTCAACAAGCTACTCTTTGCATTTGCGTCCTATAACGCCGGTCCGGCCAGGGTAAAAGGGCTTCGCGAAAAGGCTGAAAAAATGGGACTTGACCCGAACGTGTGGTTTCGCAACGTGGAGATCGCTGCAGCAAAATCAATCGGCCGAGAAACGGTTCAATACGTCAGAAACATTTACAAATATTATATCACCTATCATATGGTTGTTAAGCAAGTTGAAAAAAAACAGACAGGTCAAGTATCTAAGTAGATAAAAGGTAACAACCATCGAAATAAGACCCTAGTGCTAAAAATGAGAAGAGTTATTATAATTGTACTGGGTATTACACTTTTTTGCACCTCACCGGTTATTGCAAAATCTTTCTGGGACAGATTCAAAGACCCAAAAGACGGCAAATTCGATGTCAGCGGTTGGTCGGAAGAAGAAGAGGCAATAACCGGAGGATTTTTACCGGTTCCGATCATAAATTCAGAACCGGCTATCGGTGGATTGGCGCTGGGTGTAGGCCTACTCTACATTCGTGAAAAAAGTTCGACAAAAGACACTGACAACCAGACCGGAAAACCCGGCAAGGAAACCAGAAAGCGTCCGCCTGTTATTTCAGGAATAGCCGGCGCGTACTCGCTCAACGATAGCTGGCTAATCGGTGTCGGCCATAGGGACAACTGGTTTAATGATTCTCTTCGTTATTCGGGCGGATTGGGCTATGGTTCTCTTAATTTGGATTTCTACGGTCTCGGACAAAATGAACTTTCCGGCGACCCTTCAATCAGGTTCAACCTCAAAAGCTTCTTTTTATCTCAGGATCTGAAATATCGGCTGTTCAAAAGCGATTTCTTCTTGGGTGCTCGCTACTTTTTTTTAAATACGGACTCGGTCTTCGATATCAGCAGTATCATACCGATAATACCACCCAAACAGGTTGATTCCAAAGACGGCAGCCTGGGTCCTGTTTTACAGTATGACACCAGGGACAACATTTTCACCCCTACACACGGAAGCCGGGTGGATATATCAGCGATGTTTCACGATTCAACCTTCGGAGGCGACTTCACCTATCAAAAGTACGACGTAGGGGGTTTTACATGGCTTCCCGTTCATAAAAAAGTGACCCTTGGGCTGCGACTGGAAGGCAGCTTGTCAGACGGCGACACGCCCTTTTACGCGGTGCCCTTTATCAAATTACGCGGCATTCCTGCTCTGCGATATCAGGACGATGTTGCTGTTATGGGAGAGGTCGAAGCCAGGTGGCAGGTCTTTTCTCGCTGGAGTATCCTCGGATTTGTCGGTTCGGGCCGTGTGGCGGAATCGTTCAGCGATCTGGACAAAGCGACCAGCCGAAACACGTTTGGCGCAGGGCTCCGTTATTTGATAGCCCGGAAATTCGGGCTGCATTCGGGAGTCGATATCGCACGGGGGCCGGAGAAAACATACGTATACATTCAGATCGGAAGTGCATGGTAACGACAATGAATTATGGGAACAGTTCGGGCCAAGCACCAAGATGTAAATCAACCGCCTGCCGGCAACCGAACTTCAAGCACGGCACCGGGTTCATTACTCTTTTGATGTTTTAGCGTACCGCCATGTTTTACGATAATCTCATGGCAGATGTATAGTCCGAGTCCGGTGCCCTCGCCCACCGCTTTGGTGGTAAAAAAGGGTTTGAAAATATCCTCCCGGATATCCTCTGGAATGCCTGGCCCGGTATCTTTGCACAAAAAAACCACCTGCCTTGTATTCACATCAAAATGAGTGGAAAGAAAAATTGTCCCATTCATGTCTACAACTGCCTGAATCGCATTTTGAATGATATTGAGGGCCACCTGGCCTAAATTTGCAAAATTGCCCTTGATATCCGGCAGATCCCGGGCATATGTTTCAACGATGTTCAGTTCGCGATGTTTGTATTGATTGTGCAGTATTCTTAGTGCATCTTTTACAACCAAATTGATGTCCACCGCTTCAGAATAGGTTTGGGTTTGCCTGGAAAGCCCCAGAAGACTTGAAACAATTGATCTTGCCCTGTCAAGTTCCTTGTCTGCGAATTTAAGATCATCGATCATGTCTGCGTCTAAGGGATTTTCTGAATCCAGCTGCTCGATGTCTTCAATGGTAGCCTGGACCAGGCTGGTAACCGTTGTCAACGGATTGTTCAGTTCATGTGCAACGCCGGCAACCAGCTGGCCGATGGCAGCCAGGCTTTCCGAACGGATGAGCTGCTCCTGGGTCCGCTCCTTTTCAGACAAGGCTTCTTTCAAGGCCCGGGTCCTTTCTTCAACTTTTTTTTCAAGGTCCTTATTCAGATCTTCAATGATTTTATAAGAACGTGCGTTTTCAAGGGCAAGCGCGCTCTGACTTGAAAGTGTTTCAAGAAGATCCATATCTTCTTGTGTAAACAGATCACCTGACCGTTTTTCACCCAGAACAATGAATCCATATAACTGCTCTTTAAATAACAATGGAAGCGCTATCTCGGCTTTTAAAATCTCTAGATCCGAAAGCACATCTTTTTTATCGGCCGCTGGAACCAGCTTTGCAATCTTTCTTTTTATAATAGGTTGGTGATGTGTTCTCATAATTTCGACCAGGGCGGATTCTTTACGCCATTTAACCGGCTGGGCAAGATTCACCTGTTTCGCGTATGCTGAAAAATTGACAAAATGTTGCTTTGATGAATCCGATAAAAACACAGAACAATACTCCACAAGCATCGTATCAACCACCGTATCTGTCAAAAGTTTTGCAATGGCATCATATTCGAGTACGGAAACGATCATCCGACTCACATGTTTGATGGTTTTCTGGTAATCATATTTACCTTTGTAAAAAATGCGATCCACAAAGTCCTGAACAATTGATTTTAGCGGTCCAAAGACAAAAGCAATCAGAATAAAAAAGAATACGGGGAAATAAATAGAATCTGAAAAACGAACATCTTTAAAAACAGCGTTGGCCATAATGATGAGCAAGGCATATAAACAGGTTAAAAATGCGGTCAAAAAGGAATAGATGAGGCTCTTTTTAATCAATATCCCCATATCCAGCAAATCGTGTTTGAAAAGACCGACGGCAAAGAGTGTGAGCGGAATAAAGCTCAAATTTCCGGGAGGATATACGGAATATCCGTTGATCGTAAAAACATTCAGTCCGTTCAGCAAACCCATGATTCCAAATCCTGCAAAAAGATATTTGAGCCTGTTTTTATGGGAACTGCTCGTTTCGAAACGTATTGCCTGATAGATTTGTATCAAAACATAGAAGGTAACCAATAGGCTGGCCAGACCGAAAAAAGGATAAAGAACGCCACCCCTGGCAAAATACCCGAAATAATGTTTCTGCATGGACGCAATATAAAAAGGTGTGGGTGTAAAGCACATGAGAATGAACGCATAGACATATGCGGCTTTGATTAGCCATTTCCGTCCGGAGATGTTGAGATAGGAATGAAAAAAATGAATATACACCGGGAAAAGATACACAATAAAAAAATGATCCGTTCGGCTGAAGCGAAGCGCCATTTCTTTGGATTGTGTGTTGAAGGCAAAAAGAATGTCAAAGTAAAGAAAAGATCCGAGGATGCAGATGGTAAAAAAAAGGAGGTTGGTTTGGGTCCTGGGACCTCTGAAAATCACCAAAGCAGCAAGTGCGAGAAAGCAGATGAGCGTTAAGAGTGGGGGAATGCTGTAAAATGTCATT
>CALLDL010000075.1 GCA_937998305.1 uncultured Desulfobacterales bacterium
CCTGACGATCATAGGTCCGTATACCGTAAGGCAAACCAACAACAATTATAGCTAATAGTAATAGAAAAAGAAAATCCAAATATGTATTGTCAGAACGCATAAATTCCCTCTGATGTGAAAATTTTATTCAATTTACTAACATTGTAAAATCTTGTTTTACAAGTACGGTGACACGAATTCTTTGTCATGCCAAAAAACAGATCTTAGTGAAGGGTGTTCTCTTGCATATCCTTCACAGCCTGTCAACGCCTGACGATGTCACGCTTTGAAAAGGTAACGGCAGTTGCTTAATTAATGAGTAAAAGTCTGCCGGTTTCTTTTTCCACTCCTATCAACTGGACAACTTCATTGTCTTTTGTAACGATTTCAGCTTCAAAAAGTCTGCCGGCGTCGTTAAGCTGTCCAATTTTCAGGCTTGGATTCAATCTTTTTACGTGTCGGGACACCATTTCAAAGGCTTGCTCTTTGGTTATAAATGATTTTCGGGCCAGATTACCTGTTGAACCGCGCCGCTGCGGCACATAGCTTTCACCACCTTTAGCGCCAACGCCACAGGCGTTCGCACGATCTGGTCCCCCGATAAAAATATTACCGAATCCTATTATTGCCACAAACGAAATTCCCGTGATAAAGATTTTCAATAATTTTGTCATGTTGATATCTCCATATTTGATAACGTTTTTCTTTTGTTTCAGTATAAGAGCAATAGTTGTGCCAAATGGCGAAAAGAAACAATTTTTGATCTATTTTATTGATTTCCCGACACATATCCTTATTATTTTAGACGAAGTTCCTTACAGCCGGAACCAACAACTGTATACTTAATACCCACACAGAATCGCCGGTTGAGTAATATGTGCCCACATTCTTCTTGAGCAGAGCTGCGAACTCAGATTGTCCGTCCTAAGGTTGAACAGGAAAAACAATCTAAACCGCTTCTTAAAATCTAAAATCCAAGGTATATGTGATTGTGGTTGAAGGGTCCTATCTTAGTAGGCTAACAGAGCAAAGAAAGGTTTTGAAGGTATATGGGAATGGTATTAGTCGTAATCTGAAACTGGTCTCTCCTGCCGTTTTCACTGACATTTTGTAATAAGGAGGTCTCGAAAATGGCAAAAGTAAAAGCGCCGCTAGTTTTCTGTTGATCTATGTTTATGGACGATACGATGAAAGTTAGTTCATTTGGCTCCGGATTTTTATTCAAGTTACACTGAGTATTTCCAAATGATGCATGGCACATATGATCAGCAAACGCAAATATGGGTGTCGATTTCCCGCCTGTAATCATCATACCGTTGCAGTTCAAGCACGATGGGCTCTCGCAATGGTCAACAGCATCTGCCCTGAGTATATTAAAATTTATGCTCAACATCACGGCAAAAAGAGCGACGATTATTTTTCTGGATAAAGAATTCATATCTGTAAAAACTGAAGTTTAAGTGGGGTAATGATATATCACATTGTCGTAGTTGTCAATATGAAATATCAACATTGGAGATTCTTCACATGATTAAAGTTTTAAACCTAAATTGATTGTTTCAAATAGTAACAGGGCTATTAAATAGTAATAATTATAAATAAATATACATTACTAAAGTCGCTAATGGGTCTCATCTAATAGGTGGATTTATTTAAGTAAAACATTGTCACAATTTGAAACCCGTCAGGATTGCCGATTTTACCGAATCTGCTGCGTTATGAGACATTTGCAGTAGCAGACTACGGCTGCATGTCTCATGCCTTGCATCTCCGGCAAACTCGACAATCGCTCAATATAGGTTAAACAAAGGATCGTTGGAACAACTATCCGCCGTTATCCGGCAATAAGGTGGACAACGTAATGTCGTACGTGTTTATGGGGTGTGCTCCCCCGTGTAACGATATTGGCGGAGTGGCTTCGTCATTTCAATGACTTAGCAGTGGGGGAGACCGCGGCTTCCGCATGCTTTTCGCGGGAGAACGCGGAGGGGGCAGGAATGCCCCCGCTGCTAAGTTATTGAAATGACCAGACACGTAGACACCGGAGTGAAGCGGGGGAGCACACCCCGTGAACACGTACGGAATGTCTTCCGGTTATCCTGGAAACTTGATGGTAATCTTTTCTTTGCCCTTTTTTGCTTTGAACTTTATCTTAAGCTCTACACTGTCGTTTCGAATACCCAAGGAAAGCGGTGTTTTCCCTTTGTCTTCTTCGATATGGGTAATTTCTCTAAGCGCATCCACAATCTTTCCCCCCACTTCCGATCCCGGAGAAGGCAGTTCGGATTCACGGTATTCGGCGACAACGCGCACATTTCCTTCCGAAGAACGGGTGATGGTGATTTCTTCGGCATTGTTGTTGACGCCGTGCAGGGCTGCAAGGGCCAGCCATTTTAGGGCGGCTTCCTCTCTATCTTCGTCGTTTTTTATGATGGACATCTCTTTAAGCGGATCGCCGGTGGCATAACAGTCACACATTTCCTGAACTTTGAGATGCAAGTTTCGTTTTTCTTTCATTTTGGACCTCCTTTAAAACGCTTTTCACCAGACTTGGGACAGAGGTTCACTGACATGAACTATCATCCACCTGCCGTCTGCGGGAAGGCTGTATTGGCATAGAGATACTCCATTTTTTCCTTGTGTTTCAACTCTTCATTGGCCATTTTCAGCAACATTTCTTTAAGATTGCTGTCGCTATGCATGTTGGCCAGTTCCGTATAAAACTGGTGCGATCTTGATTCCCTGTGAGAGGCGATAAGATAGACATCTTCTCTCTTTGTTTCTTTTGTGATTTCGGGTTCTTCCAGATATTCTGATATCTTGTATTCCACAACATCGGTCATCCTCAACGCTTCCGGGCCGTAATCTCCTTTGCGGTAATTCACAAGGAACGCTTTGTGTTTCTTTTCTTCATTGGCGATGAACTCTAGCGTATCTTTAATGCTCGGATCTTCCAGTTTGTTGAAGATATCCATGTAAAAGTCGTAGGCCTCCTCTTCTCTTTGAATCGCCAAATCGATGATTTCTGAAAGTTGCTTGTCCATACCCTCTCCTCCTTTTTTGAATGTTGACTTATTTTCTAAATCATTAAAGATATTAACTTAAAAATAGATACAAAACAACCTATGTCAACCGGCACCGAACCGATGTGAAATAATTATGTTAGAACCGAAGCGTGGGAATCCCAAAAAGAGAGTAATTATAATCGACATTCCCGATACCGAGTCCTAAGATACCCTGGCTGCAGAACATTTGCAAAGAATCGTAGAAATCACTGAAACCATGCGGTGCTATGTCATAATCCGCAAATGCCATGAAGGGAATTTTCCTGTTGTTCATCAAATTTTGAAAATGGGTGTGGGTGATGCATAGAAACTGAATCCCTTCCGGCCCAAAGGAGGTATCTTTATCAAGTCTCGTTAATAGCTGAGACACTTTTAAATTTTGGTATCTTTCACCGGTCTGAATCTTTGAAAAATAGAAGCCTTTGGGTCTGGGAGGTGCGTTCGGGCGCAACCGAATATGATCGGACCTGTCAAAGTGAATGTACTCACACTGCCATGTCTTACCCTTTCTATGCTTACAGGCATATTCCCAAGCTACTTTGCCTGAGAGAACCGAATCGGCATTGCCGTTGCCGTCATCCCCAAAACCGTACGATAAAATGACATCGATATATCCGTCATACCGGTCCTTGTCTGTTATTTGGGGCGGCACTTTAATCCGGCCGAATTCATCCTCCCGAATACCCCATACCATTTTTTCATTGGCACTTTGCCAGGAATCGATTTGTCGGGTAACAGGCAAAATGGTGTCGTCCTGATCTTGGGATTTGCCCGTTGCAAGTACTAATATTGTTTTCCAGAAATGACGGATCCATTTAAAGAGGGTTGTTTTCGGAAAATTGTCATTCTTTTTTGGAAAAAATATCTTCATATTTGATCCTTTTGAAGAGCCCCATCCGGGCAGGATCCTATTTAAAGGTGATGCAGATTCTGGTTAAATATCAACGGTTGCCAATCTGCCGATAACTGTTTATCGGTTTAGGCCGCCGAGAATTTATCGGCATCAAAAATGGACTGGGCATATAATGAAAATGTGGAGAAGATGATGAGGCTATCAATAATACATATCAAAAGCGTATTTCGAATTCAACTCTGAAAAATTGACGATCGCTATAACTTACAAAATTGATAACCGGGATGATGCCCCAAAAAGAGACGTCATCTCGGTTAAAGAGATTTATCCGAATCGTCGGCAATAGATGTAGATCTATTGTCGGCAGGGACGACCGGTTGAAGAACCGTATCCCATCATGGGGCTGTTTTCTTTATATCCTCTGCCGTATCCATGGCCCATCATGCCGGGCCCCATAAATCCCGAACCTAAGTAGGGATTAATTTTTTTCATTTCAATCAAATGTGCAATTCGCTTTTGATCGATTTGTGCTCTGAGATCGGATATTTCTTTTTGGAGATTTGCGGCATTTTTGGCATCAGGATTCTTTTTAGCAAATTCGCTTTCCATAGCAAGTTTCTTTTGATAAATTTTTTGTCTCAGATCCTCGGTTGATTTGAAAAACGCCTCACGCTGTTCGTCCATTTTTTGGATGTTTTCATCACTCAGATCACCCATCATGTATCTATAACCGGGGCATCCATAACCGTCATTATTCCATTGAGGTCCATGGTGATCCGGTCCATCGTGATGTCTGCCGTAGCCCATTTTTCCATCGGCAAATGCATATACACTGAATCCCATAACAGTAAATACCGTCAGAATAATGAGTATTTTGATAACAATACGTTTCATTTTTTATACCTCCTCTATTTATTTTGCCCTGAAAAACCTGGTCCTCTGGGCCAGGTCAGAGTTCTATGGCTCTGCCTGAAGTTTCTTGCAAGAGTTTGAAGTGAACTAAAGTTTAAAGTGAGCTAAAGTTAAGGAATTCTATCAATTATATAAAAACATCGGAGCGACCTGCCCGCTCGTGCCTTGCAATGGCAGGCGGGAGCGACACCATAACTTTAGGCACTTTAGATCACTTTAGACACTTTTAACTTGTACGGCTTTGAGCCCCTTTCAGGGGCAAACCAAAGCCTGGTCCTTTGGGCCAGGATTCTTTACTCTGAACTTTAACACATATGTCATGTTTTATTCAATTCCAAATATTTTTTCAGGCATAAAGATTCTGGTATGTTTAAACAAAAAAAGTTGGGCGGTTGGAATAAAAGAGTTGAAAAATTATTTGAAAAACGCTTTACATTTTCCAGTCATGAATTATTGTCATGTCTAATAAACTTGTAACGTGGATTTTTATCTAAATCTAATAATCCGATGTGCTCACGCATAAACATTATCTCCTACCACAGGCGGGATCACATGGTGTTTAAAAAACTTTTAATAATTTCATTTAATTGAGCATTTATTTCGACTGAATCCAGGAGAGACGATGGCAGAGAACTTGAATATCCCGGACGAGCTTAAAGGAACTTTTAAGCGCTTGATGTATCGGGTACCCGAAAAACTTAGAAGCGGCAGTCATACTCAAAAAATCATTCAATTATATTTAAAATTAGGGGGTGAAAAGCTGGCGAAACAACATATCGAGATCATCAAATTGCGTGTTCGTGAAGAGGAACGTCAAAATAAAGCTATAGCCGATGCTTTGGAAAAATCTGATATCGGGAATGATTCCACCGATCCTATTGTTTAAGACCTAAAATCTGCAGTTGCCGATTTCGCCGCAGTTGCAAGGCGCAGGGCGTGAAGCTGTAATAAGCTACCGCGAACGCCCTGCAACACAGCAAATGGGGTGAAAGTGGTGATCCTGAAGGGTGAAAAAATTTGAAAAATTCGTAAAAGTCGATACACAGCAATAAAGTGCGTCCGAATCTATCTCGAAATCGGATCTATATGTTTATTAATATTGTTTATATGTTCCTTTTCAAAAATTTTCATGCAGTTTTTAGGTAAGAGTTTGACCGTTTATGATTTACGTTTAAGCAATTGAATAGGCTGAATCAATTGATTTGTCGAGAGGATATAGATAAGTAATCCAATTACATGGTGTTTTTTAGAAAAGGAGAGATACCCAGGTATATGCCGAACAGAACCATGAAAAGTGCACAAAACATTAGAATCCCGTAATATGCTTTTCGGTTCATATGCCTCAAACCAAAGAATGCGAGTGATGAAACAAGTAAATACCAAATCAGATCTCCAGCTTCATGCCCTAAAAAAAATGCTAAAAGTTTTGGCCATTTTTTGAAAGAAATATCAAACTGGATCATAAAGGCAAACCCTATTGTGGCCCACCAAACCCACCAGTAAGGGTTTGACATGGAAACCATAATACCTCCGATGACAGGATTTTCGATACCTTTATTTTCAATCAGCCCGGGATCTTTGTTGGGTTCGTCTCGTGAATTCAAGAAGTTGGTAGAAATATTTCCTTTAAATATATCCCTTATGATGGATACTCCAAAAAGTATAAGAATGAGACCTCCTGAAACGCCAATAATGCGAACAACAGCAATGTTTTTCAAAACAAAAGAAAAACCGAAAAGCAAAAGAATGATAATGCCCATTTCGAGGATTGCATGTCCTGTTATGATCCAAAGCCCCATCAGATAACCGCGCCTGTTTGTTTGGGCTGATTTAATAATGGTATAGGTTAGCAAGGGGCCGGGCGACATGGCTCCGGTTAATGCTACAAGGAATGAAAAAGAAAAAATCAGCCAGAATTCAGATAGAAAGTTAATAAATCCGTTGAACATGTTTTAAACAATTCCATTTTTACGGTAATGAAAGGAGTTTTGCCATGAAAGAGAGCAAAAATATTGAATTTCAACCGCCGGAAGATCTAAAAAAGTGCATTGAATTTCACGGACATCTTTGTCCGGGGCTCATATATGGTTACATGGTTGCCAAAACAGCCATGGATCTTCTCAAACTCAACCGATCAAGGGATGAAGAGGTCGTTGCCATCAGTGAAAATGATTCATGCGCGGTTGACGCATTACAAATCCTTTTAGGGACCTCAATCGGCAAGGGCAACCTCATCTTAAAAGACTACGGGAAAAATGTATACACCATATTGAACCGCCAAAACAAGAAGGCTTACCGGTTTTCACGCAAAAAACATTATCAATATCAGGGTAAAGCCAAAGACGAATTTGTTCAACTTGATGCAGCTATTTCTTCAGGCACTGCAACGGAAAAAGATAGACGTCGCCATAAGACGCTGAAATCAGATGATCTTTTAAAAAGACCGTTTGACGATATCTTCTCCACAGAAAATGTTGACTGTATTATGCCGCCTTATGCACCGCTGGCACGCTCAGAAGCCTGTGCAACGTGCGGTGAAATGACCATGTCGACCAAGATGGTTGAGAAAGAAAACGGTAAGTATTTATGCATTCCCTGTGCCACCTAGTTTCCTTCCAGAAATAGCCCTTTTCCGCAATCTCTGCGCCAATCTGCGGAATCACTTGTTCCCGCCAGAAGGCGGGACGCGTAAGTCCTTGATTTCTCCCGGCTCAAAGTCCGGGATCTTCGACTTGACATTGCTGGTAGAATCATAAAAAAGGGCAACACACATGATGTGTTGCCCTTGAAACAGAATTTGTTATATGCTTAACCGCAGTCAGATGTTTTTCCGCAGCCTGAACATCCTGATGCTGATCCGAAGTCTATCCCACAATCGAGTTTAAAACCCATTTCAGAAAAATCCACCTTTATAGGCGTTGCCTTTTCCATGAAATCTTTATCGACAATATATTGAAAACCGTCTATATCGAAAACATCGTCTGTGGCTTTTGGCTCATCCAGAGCCATTGCAAGTGATGGACCGCCTCATCCCCCTGAATTTAAAAAGATTCGAATGGGCGAAACTTCTTTACCTTTGAAATATTCAGCAATCTGTTTTGTAGCTACTTCTGTGACTTCAACCATTATTTTCTCCTTTTATCAAAATAATCTATGTGTCCGACCTGTAATAAAATTTTCACTAGAATAGTGCCGACAATGGGATTTGTCAATGGAAGGTGTTTTAAAATATCAATTTTCATACTGAAACATGTATAAAAATATTCTGAAACGACAATATGCATTCTGGATGAACTTAAAGTGAATATTTATAGAACTGTTTTTGAATCCTATCTTTAGTCTTGATTATTTCCCATCCCTGACAACATCTCACAGGTTTATCTGCGAGAGTTTCATAAAATCGATACACAATTAAATTGTAGTTACCCATTTCCGGTGAGATAATTTTTATCCAAAGACCCAAAAACAACCGGAAGCGATTCCATGTCCGGTGGCTTATATCCAAAGACAATTTCAAGAAAAACCATTGTGATGCGAAATGTGGCACCCCATAGTATATCATTGTTATCTTTGTTCTTTTGGATAAAACAAGGATAGTCTGTCACGTCCGGATTTTTTCCGTCTCCACGGGGTGTTTCAATCCGCAGCCTATACCGAGCATAATGAGATGGGTTCAAAAGATTTCGAAGTGGAATGTAAACAACCCTTTCTACTTCCCAGTTTGGGATAAACTGCTGTTGATGGTTGATCCAGCAAACCATTGGATAAATCACCCTGTGAAACATGATAAGCTGCTGTGACGGCAGCGGTCCTAGCAATTTAACCCCCAGAGGGTTCAAACGCATTTCTTCAAAACCCTCTCGCAAACACGTGGCAAACAAAAGGGCCATATTTTGGGCTTCGCGACGCCGTTGTTTGTGCCACAGGTGCCAATACGGCCAACGTGTGAGAGGAGAACCCGGCAAATATAAAATTTTTGATAAAAAGGCATCAACACGGGACGATATACTTCCTCCGGGACAGCATAAGTCTCCAGGTTGTTTCACCTTTAAGGAGCGTTTGTTCAAAATCAAACATGGTGCATTGGAAAAGCCTTTTACTTTACAATGCATGCCGAGCAAAAAGAGCACGGCAGATGTCGTTGAAAAATTCGTAACGTCTTTTATAAAAATAGGATCATGACGGTTTTTTTCATAGAGTTTATGTATTACCCGATCAATAAAATCTGGAGTTTTACCGAAAGAATTCATAATTTCATTTATTTCCTGATATTGCCCAATAAAATTACCTTCAAAACTATACCATAAAAGTGTACAAACAATAAACTTTATTACTCAAATCTGTTACCTTTAATTTTAAGCAACGCCTATACAGCGTATCGGACCGGAAAAATTTATTAAGGTAAGATCATACTAATGCAACTTATTTGTCTTATTCATTCTTGTACTTTTTGCAAGTTTGCGTTAAGTCGCATGCCCAATAAACATTAGGAGAGATGTTATGGAGGTGTAATATGTCGACAACATTACCGGATGGTTTTTTTAAATGGCTTGTGGAGTTGCGTCGCTGGTTTCACCGGTTTCCGGAACCGGCTTACAAGGAAGTGAAAACCGCAGCTAAAATTTGTGAGACTTTAGATACCCTCAATGTCCCTTTTCAGACGGGTGTGGGGGAAACCGGTGTAGTGGCGAAACTGCGCGCAAAACGCACCGGACATACCGTTGCATTCCGGGCGGATATGGACGCTCTGACGCTGGAAGAAAAAAATGATGTTCCCTATAAATCCCGGAACCCGGGATTCATGCATGCCTGCGGACACGACGGACATATGACCATCGCGTTGGGTATCATCCGATGGTTGATTGAAAACCGATGGTCTCAGAACGGCTGCGGTGAAATTGTCTTTATATTTCAGCCTGCTGAAGAAGGTGGCGCTGGTGCCAAAGCAATGCTTAAGTCAGGTGTTTTTAATAATGAGCCGATAAAAGCTGTTTTTGCCGGGCACTTGTATCCTGAGCTGCCTATGGGACATATTAGACTTGCACCTGAGATCAGCAATGCCGCTGCGGACAGTCTTTTCATTCGTTTAAAGGGCAAGGGCGGGCATGGTGCCTATCCGCACCATTGTAAAGATCCTATTGTTGCAGGAGCGTATCTTATTACACAACTTCAATCGCTTATCAGCCGGGAACTCCCACCCCTTGAAAGCGCAGTGATTAGCATTGGACGTTTTCGCGCTGGAACAGCATCGAACATCATTCCTGAGGAAGCTGTTTTGGAAGGAACCCTTCGCACCCTGAAACCGGATATTCGTAAAGAGATAATAAAGCGCCTTGAAGATATGGTGAAAGGCGTGGCCAGATCATTCGGTATATCAGCAACACTGAACATTACAGAGGGATATCCTGTTCTGGTAAATAATCCA
>CALLDL010000076.1 GCA_937998305.1 uncultured Desulfobacterales bacterium
TTAGGTGGCGGCAAACAGGTGGAACAGGAGCATCTTCAATCAGCAATTGACAAATTCATACCGACTGCCGAGTCGGATGAAAATAAACTGCAGCAGTTGGCAGCCGTTCTGGAATGTACGGATACGAACTTTCTTCCCAAAACATTTCAACAGGAAATAATCGATGGAAAAGGACGTGAAGGCTTAATGACCCAATTCAGACTCTTAAAGCAATCGATAAGACAGGCTTGAGAAATCTAAATTATCCTTCTACTTCTGACTTTCAGCTTAAATCAACTAATACCCTGCACATTTTCCACCCTACAGGCGTCCTTGTTGTTTCACTAACGTAATTTTGTAATATTGATAATACACGATGGATAGCATTTACTTTCTTGTAACGAATTTTAATATTACTGCGAGATGTAATGTATCTCTTCGAGTTTAGAGGAGACTAAATTGAATCGGAGACAAGGATATAAATATCAGAAGGTTTTGTGGACCTTTGTTATCGCCGGTAGCACTTTTCTTTTAGGAGCTGCCATCTTATATCTTGAGACTATACCATTTCTTGTAAAATCCAAAAGTGTGCAAGGCACTATCATCGAACTTGTTCCAAAACCAAATGACAGCTCAGAACGCCATTTTTTAAAAGTAGTATTCCGGGAAGAGAATACAAAACGTCGTTTTGAATTCATCTCCTCACGGGGTTATAGTCTGACAGCCTACAATGAAGACGAAAGAATAAAGGTATATTATGATCCTGAAAATCCTGAAAACGCAAGGATAGGAGATTTCAAAGACTTTTTCGTAGTGCCAACATTCCTTTCGATTCTTGGCGCGCACTTTTTCTTGTGTGGTTTCCTCGCGATAAGGATAAGGCGTAAAATAATGCGACAGAAAGAAATGTGATAATATTTGGCGATATTCTCAATTTATCCGTACTTGACACTACAATGGGATAAATATAAAAATAAGCTATATCGCACTCGAAATTCACCTTGATCCTGTATTGATTATTGGATTTCCGATCTGAACTGATTTCTTCCGTGTTGTTTCCTTGTGCTTGGTCTGATAGCAAAAGCTGCCCTTTTGTATGCTCTCCATGTGTTGATCCGAAAAGGTTACTAAGCGAAATTGGTGACAAAAAAATTTAAAACTCAATGAAATGATGCTCATTGGGATGTGTGCCATGAGATTATTCTTTCGGATCGTCCTTAAAATCTTTCTTATACTTACTATTTTAGCCAGATATGCAATAACTGAAGAAATAAAAGAAACTGATTCGGGTGAACTATTAAATCAAGGCATAGCTTTACTTGAATTGTATCGGTATGATCAAGCCATCGCCTATTTTAATAATGCCATAGCGATAAATCCTAACTTTGCCGAGGCCTATTACAATCGGGGGGTTGCATATTTTGGAAAATACCAAGATGACAAAGCCATCGCTGATTTCACCGAGGCCTTAGAGATAAATCCAAAGTATGTTTTCGCCTACAAAATAAGGGGGCTTGCTTATAGTGAAAAAGGCCAATATGACAAGGCTATCTCGGATTATAACAAGGCTGTCGAGATAAACCCGCGCGATGCTGAGGCTTACAACGATCGGGGACATGTCTATATAGCGATATTAGGGAATAAGAAAAAGGGATGTTCTGATTTGAAACGGGCGTGTGAATTAGGTTCGTGTGAGCAACATGAGCTGGCAAAAAGAGAAGGTCTTTGCAAATAAAAGACGGGGCCATTGGAATGTGGATTTGATAAAAGGTGGACTCCTATTACATCTGGTTGCCGGACTTAATTTTCTTGAAGCATATTTTACTAATACTGCGAGATGCAATGTATCTCTTCGAGGTTAGAGGAGATTGAATTGAATAGTTCACGGGGATATGACTATCCGCAGGATTATGATTTTTGGATCTGGTATATTATCGGTGGCCTTCTTCTTTTAGTAGCTGCCAGCTCATTTCTCAATACTGTATTATTTCTTGTAAAAGCCAAAAGTGTGCAAGGCACTGTCATCGAAGTTGTTCCAATTCCAAAGAGCCGCCCCCAACGAGACGCGTTTTTTTGTGTTACAAAAGTAGTATTCAGGGAAGAGACTACAAAACGTCGTTTTGAATTCATCCCCCATTCAGGTTTTAGTCTGACAGATTACAATGAAGACGAAAGAATAACGGTTTTTTATGATCCTGAAAATCCTGAAAACGCTAAGATAGGAGATTTCGAAGAACTTTTCCTATATGGAACAATCTTTTTCCTTCTTGGCGCGTTCTCTTGCTTGTGTGGTTTCCTCCAGATAAGGAGTAGGCATAAAATAAGGCGAAGGGAAGAAATGTGATGATATTTGGTCCTCTTACTTGATAGGAAATAGAGGGACGTCCGTCATATATTCATATTTAAGATTAAATGTGCTAAGGACCCTCTGCCACGCAAAGCTCATAGAAGCAGCGGGCGTATTGCATCGTATTCTAGCGGCATTGAGAAAAAAGCGATCTTTCACGATGTGATGGACGTAAAGGTTTTCTAAAACATTTGGGAGCGATTTTCAAAGTCACTGAGACCAGCTGTCATTCTTGGTGTTGATTCCCGATTATATTCATTTATTGAATATGAGAATGTGACGGACGTCCCCTTTATTACTCAAACGGTAAGGCTTAAAAATTCGGTTTAATCGCCTGGTTCTTTTCGTGCTGCAGGTGGCCGTTTACCGGCCATTGAACTGGCCGGCCACCGCTTTCTGGGCGACATCTTGCTCCGTGATGAACAATTCTACGAGCAGATTATGGCTGTGTTGTCGCAGCTCGTTCAGTAAGGTTATTTTCGAATCGATTTCTTTATAACGGCATCAATAAACGAAGGTATTTGCAAGTTTTATCAGCAGCTAACGGGTATATGTAAGCAGCTAAAATCATCCTCATTTATATGCTTATGGCACCCGATAAATCATAGAGTTTATATTCATTCCTGCGCCAACCGAGGCGAAGAGGGCGATATCGCCCGAATGAAGTCTATGATTTTCCAGTTTTCCTTTGAGGATTAGATCCAACAGGGTCGGTAGGGTGG